>CAYUQM010000044.1:0-17838 GCA_964446855.1 uncultured Muribaculaceae bacterium | reverse complement strand
GATAATCCGAAAGTTGAAATTCTTGTTCAAGACGCGATTGAATACATTAAAGATAAAAAAGATGAATTTGATATTGTATTAATCGACTCTACGGATCCGATGGGACCGGGAGAAGGTTTGTTTACGGAAGAGTTCTACACTAATGTAAAAAATTCTCTCAAAAAAGGCGGTATTGTTGCTGCTCAGTCTGAATCTCCGTTTGTAAACAAAGAGGAAATCAAAAAAATGTATAACCTTTTGAAGAAAGTTTTCCCTGTATGTGATACGTTTACTTCAAATATCCCGACTTATCCGGGCGGATATTGGGCATGGGCTTTCTGTTCAGAAGATGTTAAGCCTTTATCTTATTTTGCGGAAGACAGATATGAAGATATAAAGAAGGCTTGCAAAATTTATAACAAAGATTACCACATGGCGCGTTTTGCTTTGCCAAACTATTTGAAAGAGTTGTTGTAAGTTGATTATGTCATTGCGAGAAGGCAATTTGCCGACGTAGCAATCCGGCTTATAGAAGAAATAAAGGGAATGTAATGTCTATAATTATAATGATTTTGTTGTTAAGTGTACTCATACTTGTCCATGAAGCAGGGCACTTTTTAGCTGCAAAAATGTTCAAGATGAGAGTTTCAAAATTCGGATTCGGGTTGCCGATCGGTCCTACGCTTTGGAAAAAGAAGTTCGGAGACTTGGAAGTTCTTGTTCATGCCTTTTTATTAGGTGGTTATGTCGCATTCCCTGATGATGAGAAGGATCTTGATTTGCCGGCTGATTCTCCTGACAGATTTATGAACAGACCTGTTTATCAACGTTTGGTTGTTGTATCTGCCGGTGTGTTCGCGAATATTGTTTGCGCATTTGTTTTTGTAGTGCTCACGGCTTTTCTTTGGGGACAAATGCCATCAGGTAATTACAATGTTTTTGTAAAAGATATTATTGCGCCTAAGGAAGAATCTATATGGCAATCAGGTTTGCAAAAAGGTGACAGAATTGTTGAGATTAACGGTACAAATATCACAAATCCTAACGCTTTGGTGATGTTTGTTCAACAAAGTAAAGCTTTTGATAGTAAAGTTGATGAGTTGTTGGTAGAGAAAAATTATACAAAAATAAAATCTTTAAACCCTGCGTTTACCAGAGATGAAGTTATTCCTAAAGATGTTATTGTTAAATTACCGGAAGAAACTAATGAACAACCTATTATTTTGAAGGCTGATGTTTTAAAGGGTTTTGAAAAATTCAAAGATACCAGACTGCAGTTGACTGATAGTCAAAAAGCATTGAGGGATAATATGCAGGGTAAGTCTTATATTGTTTCTGACGGACAATTTACATTGGATGATGTGGCTTACGCTTTAAGCGACAATATTTGTCCTGTCAATATTATTGTTGAGCGCGAAGGCAAGAAAATTTCTCTTAATCCTGTATTTCCTAATAAAGACGGGTTAATAGGTATTTCTATGGAGGTTAGGGAAATTGTTATCCCTACAAAAGGTTTTAAAGCTGTAATCACAACCAGTGCAAAATATTTGTGGGAACAGACCGAAATGCTTTTATATGGTCTATATCAAATATTTGCCGGTAAAATTCCTTTGAGTGATTTGCATGGAATTATCGCAATTACTAAGGTTGGCGGTGATGTTATTAGTGCAAGCGGAATTTTTTCAGGTTTGTTGCTTACAGCAGTGATCTCTCTTGATTTGGCAATTGTAAACTTCCTGCCGATCCCAGCACTAGATGGCGGGCATGTTTTATTCCTGATTATTGAAAAAATTCGTGGAAGACGATTGAGTGATGATGCTGTCGACAAAATAGGAACTTTTTGCTTCTTATTATTGATAGCTCTTATGGTTATTATTTGCTTTAATGACGTTTATGCGTTGATTACGCAGAAGTTGTAGGCTTACATAAAACATGCTATAAGTACCTATCTTTAGTATTATGTCATTACGAGGAGCAAGCGAGCGAAGTGCGGAGCTGCCAGCCGAAATGGTCAGTTGTCCGCAGGACCGGTTCGGCTGACACGGAGGCACATTTTACGCGAGCGCAGCGATATAGGGCGTGACAATCCAGCTAATGTTTAATCATAAACTTTTATAGGGAATTCGTTTTTTGTTACTTTTCTCTTTTTAGTTGCGAGGTAAAAAGAGAAAAGTAACTCAAAAGAGAAAAACTCGCAATTGTTTCTTCGTCGCCTGCGGCGCCGATTTGATTGAATGGCTGTTCGTTTTGTGCTAACGCACAAAATCTTTTAGCCGAGCTATCGTGCTAACGCACACGCTCGGCAAGTTCCTCCCTATGGGGGAGGTTAGGGTGGGCTGATTTAAAATGCACAATTTCGAAATATGCACATAACATGTTTTATGTATGTGCAATTATGTTAACAATCAGATTTTTAAATTTAGACTTAGCTTTGTTTGTTGTCTCAATAACTTCTTCGTGAGAAAGTCGTTCTCCTCCAGATGCACTTGCTGCGTTTGATATGCAGCTTATGCCTAGGACATTCATTCCACAATAATTTGCAACAATAGCCTCAGGCACTGTAGACATTCCGACAGCATCAGCACCCATTATTCGTGCCATATTTATCTCGGCAGGAGTTTCATAGCTCGGACCTGAATTTGCGAAGTATATTCCTTTTTGCAGGTCTATGTTTAAATCCTTAGCACATTTTTCTGCAATATCTATTAACGAACGTTTGTATATTTCTGTCATGTCAGGAAATCTTTCGCCCAGAGTTTCATCGTTTGCTCCAACAAGCGGATTTGCCCCCATAAAATTGATGTGGTCAGTGATTAGCATTAAATCTCCGGGACGGAAACATTCATTTACTGCTCCGGCAGCGTTTGTTAGAATAAGAGTTTTTACTCCGAGTTTTTTCATAACTTTTACTGGGTAAGTTATTTCCTGCATGGTGTGACCTTCATAAAAATGGTTCCTACCTTGCATCATTACAGTTTTTTTGCCGTTAATATTTGCAAAAACCAGTCTGCCTTTGTGTCCTTTGACGGTTGAGTTTATAAAGTTGGGGATTTCGGAGTATGGAATGTGCATATCACAATATTCATCAGCAAGTTCTCCAAGTCCTGAGCCTAGTATAATTCCTATTTCAGGTTTGAAATCGTTGATTTTTTCTTCTATAAATTTAACACTGTTATACATATATCCCCCTAAATCCACAAAAAAACACAAGGGGTGTCTGTATTCCTTGTGTTTTTGCGTAAAATTAACCAACTAATCTATTGTCGTCAGCTTCTGAAGCTTTTACCATAATAGCATGTTCTACAGGATTTTCTCTTGTATATCCTGTCTCAAAATTTTCTTCAAATGCAAATTCATCATGAGCTTTTTTTGCTTGATTTTCATCAACCAATTTCTTTGCAAGTTCTGCAATTTCATATACTAATTGGTATCTGTTTTCGGTATTTTCATTTAATTCCCACGCTACTTTTATAATTTGCTCCATTGTAAACCTCACATTTCTATTACTTAGATACATTAATCATATAATATAAATTTTTTTTTCGCAAGTAGTAAAATAATTATGTGTTTATGTAATAATATTTGTATGAATTCTAAAGAGAAAATCCGCTTATACTTTTTAATTGAACTGTTAGTATGGCTCTTTATCATTGTTGCCTGTGTGGGATTTTTTCGTTATAAGAAAATTCAAAAATATCGCGAATATAAAACCTATCAGGTTTTCATGCAGGATGTTGACGGTTTGATTGTGGGTTCTCCTGTTAGAATGATGGGGGTTCCTATAGGTTACATAAACAATATAAAAATTGTTCAGGATTATGTTTATGTGAAATTTGTTATAACAGAAAAAGAATTTTCTATTCCAAAAGGGGTTATTGCAACGGTTGAGTTTAATGGCATGGGTGGTTCAAAATCCCTCGAGCTGTACCCCCCGGATAGTGTTTCAAAGGCATCCGGCAATCTTATTGCAATTAAACAAACTAATCGTCTTGGAGCGGCTCTTGGACTGTTAAACGATATGTTTGAGAAGTTAGGTTCCATTATGGTTCGCTGTCAGATATTTAGTGAAGATGTAGAAAAAATTATGCCTGTGGATAGTAATAATAAAATTATTAATCCTGTTGATGAAGCATCTAAATCCGTAAATCAGGCAGGTAATTTTATTGATGCTATAAACAGGAAAAGAATAGAAATTAAAAAACAAATGAAGGGTATTCATCATGAATAGCGAAAATGTTAAAGTTATTGCAAATCCTGTTGTGTTACAGAATTTGTGTACAATGAGAAATAAGGATACTGATAGTCAAGGCGTTAGGATTGCGACCCGTAAAATTACGAGATGTCTTTTGTACGAAGCCGCAAAGAGTTTACCTCTTGTAGAGCGTGAGGTTACTACCCCTCTTACAGCATTTATGGCTCAAACAATTGATCCTGATATCAATTTGATTATTTCTCCTATTTTGCGTGCAGGGCTAATCTTTACGGATGAGGCAATTGATATCTTACCGCAAGCTTGTATTCGTCACATAGGGATGTATAGAGATGAAAAAACTTTGAAACCAATTTGGTATTATAATAAAGTTCCTATGGATGCCCCTAATCCTGAAAAGTTTCATATATTTATTACCGATCCTATGCTTGCGACAGGTAATTCATTGCTTGAAGCAATCAGATTATATGCTGATAAAGGTATTCCGGTTAAAAATATAAAATGTATTTGTATCATCGCAGCTCCTGAAGGTATTGAAAATATTCAGAAACATTTCCCTGAAATTGAAATTATTACCGCTGCTGTGGATGAAAAGCTTAACGAAAAAGGCTACATTGTTCCCGGTATGGGGGATGCCGGAGACAGAATTTTTAACACATAATCGATGCAATTTTCTATTTAAAGCTTTCCAGAATAAAATAGATGGCGGAAGATAGCAGCATACAGGCAGGAATTGTTACAACCCAAGCCGTCACAATATTCCCGACCATTCTCCATTTAACTGCGTGTGCATGAAGGGTTGAGCCTACGCCCATAATAGCTGTTGATACTATGTGTGTGGTGCTGAGCGGAATTCCAAAATGTGATGCTGTCAAAATTAATGACGCGGCAGAAACCTCTGCTGCAAAACCGTGAACGGGTTTAAGTTTAATAATTTTATGTCCCATTGTTTTGATAATTTTATATCCGCCGTTCATTGTTCCTGCTGCCATTGTCATTGCGCAGACAATTATTACTAAAACTGGAATATCAAAATCTCCGGTCGGAGATTTGTGTAAGTACCCTGTTGCAAGAAGTGCAAGAGTTATAATCCCCATTGTTTTTTGCGCATCGTTGCAACCATGGCTTAATGCAATTAAGCCTGATGAGACAAGCTGAAGCTTTCTAAATCTTTTATTTACTGTTTGCGGATTTGTTCTCCATAAAACTCTTATCATTATGAGCATTACGGTAAACCCTACGCAAAATCCGAGCACTGGTGCCGAAAACATTGGGATAATTACCTTGTCAACCAAAGTCGCAAAGTGTACACAGCCTAAACCTGCTTTTACTATTGCAGCACCGAGTAACCCTCCGATAAGTGCGTGAGAAGAGCTTGATGGTAAACCCAGCCACCACGTAAATAAATTCCATAATACAGCAGCTAATAGCGCGCTGAATATGACGGTTAATGTAACCATATCTGCATTGACTATTCCTGATCCTATAGTTTTTGCAACGTGCGTACCTGTCAAGGCTCCTATAAATTCAAGTGTTGCACCGTATAAAACCGCTTGCTTTGGTGATAAAACTTTTGTTGAAACTACTGTTGCAATAGCATTTGCACAGTCGTGAAATCCGTTTATAAATTCAAACGCAAGTGCTACCGCAATCACAGCTATTAATATTAGTATTGTTAATGACATAAATTTCCTTTTTCATACAATGTGCGGTACATTCCGCTTGAAATTTTAACTTTGTTTTAATACAACATTCAAAACTGTATCTGAAACATTGAAGCAAGCATCAAGAGCGTTCTCAATTTCTTTATACATATCCCTTAATTTTATTACATCAAGAGCTTCATATTTCCCTGAAAATAATTCATACATTGCACGGTGGTGTATTTCGTCTCCGTGTGTTTCAAGTTCTTTCATTGCAATGTTGTCTTTAGTGATATCTTCAACATCTGATACTTTTTTAAATTTTTTGATAATCATACCCATTTGTTCTGTAGCTTGAACCAAAGTTAAAGCCTGTTCCTTCATTTCTTCAGTGTATGTTGTAAGGTGATACACATCTAAGTTAAGGCAGGCTTTGATGATTTTTTTATTAATTTTATTCAACTGAGATGCGATGTATTGAATATCTTCTCGCTCAATTGGAGTTATAAAGCTTTTGTTTAATTGTTTTAACACGAGTTTATAGGAGAGTTTCCCTTTTTTTCTGTATTTCAAAGCTTTTTCTTTTTGTTCATCTGTTAATTTTGTGTGCATAACTTCGTCATATAATTTCGCAGATTTTAAACAAATTTCGGCGCTGTCCTGAAACAGTTGAAAAAACATCTTATCTTCAGGCGGCATAATATATGACATTAAATTAAATTTTGGCATTCCATTCTCCTTTCGTGTAAAAACACACACTCACATCATACAAAAAAGGTATAAGTTTTGAAAGTAATTGTTTACATTTTGTAAAAAATGTGTTTGATTTGTATTTAAAATTTTTAATGTTACAATATTTAGTGGAATAAAATGGAGTCGACATGAGGCAAATCCCTTACGGAGCACATATTTCGGGGGGGGGGCAGCTTCAATGCTTAGCTGTAGTACTTCCCGCTATCAAGAGGAAAATGAGAATGTTCCTAAGATAAGTGTTGTTATTCCTGTTCGAAATGTTGAAAAGTATTTACGACAATGTTTGGACAGTGTATTAGCTCAATCATTTAAGGATTTGGAAATTATATGTTTGGATAATGCTTCCTCCGATAGTTCTTTGGAAATTTTGCATGAATATGAGAAAAGAGATTCTCGTATAATTGTTATTGCCAATAAAAAAGACATCGGACTTGGTCCATCCAGAAATAAAGGAATATTAAGTGCCAGAGGAAAGTATATTCATTTTTTGGATTCTGATGATTGGATAGAACAGGATACTTATAAAAATCTTTATAAAATTGCAGAAGAGAATAATTTAGATTTTTTAAAATTTACCCCAAAACCTTATATTGAAACTGAAACTAATATTAGCGTGCCAACTTCATTTGAAGATGGAATTACCGGCAGGGTTCTTTTGCCCGAAGAAAATTTATGCTTGTTTGATATGCTGGAAATGGTAACTCCTATGCTATTTAAAAGGGATTTTGTACTTGATAATGGTTTACTATTTAAGAATATATTACATGAGGATACTCCGTTTTATATTGAAGCGTTGATTAAAGCTCAAAGAGTAATGTATATTAATGAGGATTTATACAATTACAGGATAAGAGGCGGCTCAATTATGGATGGTTGTCGTAAGGAATTTGGGAAGCTGCTTGAATGGTATAATGTTATGAAAGCTCTTTCGGAGGGTATTAATGATACGAATATTTCTCGTAAAATATTCAGAAGAGCATTTGACACTGTTCTTCAGCGATATAGTCTGTATCGGCGTTTAAGACCATTCTGTGCTCTTAGGTATTTATTCAAAATGCTGAGTATAATCCAATGTGCAATTCGATTAGATAAGAATATTTTTTATGAAATTAGCAAAAAAATTATAAAAAAATGCTTTCCAACCTTTTTTAAATTTTATTTGAATATGAAAAAATTTGTATTAAAGCGAATTAATGATAGAATAATTTTATGTACGAAATAAAAAAACAAATTTACCTTGAATTAACGAAAAATCAAAAATCTGCTTTGTGTAATTTTTTACGAGCATTAGTTAAGAAATCACAGGATGTGTCAGTAGAGGAATTATTACAAAAGTTTTTGGAAGATGAACGGTATTATTTGGAAATAAATGCTTCGCGGTTTGAATTTTTAGCTGAATTTATAGAAAATGAGCAGTTTCTTTCGGATACCAAGCTTTTTCTGAAAGAGTGTCGTAAATATTATGATTATAAAAAGAAGCAGGAGCCTATAATTCAGGCTAATAAGGAGTTTGAGAAAAAAAAGAGGAAGTTTCTTCAAGAAGTTAAAATGGGGAAAGAAGTTCCAACTAAAAAACAGTTATATTATTATGAAAAACTTTGTAAAAAATATAACATTGAAAAGCGGGAATTGACTTCCAAGCTTGAAGCAAGAGATGAAATCGACAGAATTATTACAGAGCATAACGAAGTTGTCATTACTGGAGTTGATGATGAACAAGGCTATACCTAAATTAAGTATAATAATTCCCGTCTATAATACGGAAAAATACCTTTCCGAATGTTTGGACAGTATTTTAAATCAATCATTTCAAGATTTTGAAGTTATATGTGTTGATGACTGCTCTACTGATAATTCTTTTGCTTTGTTAAAGGATTATGAAAACTCCGATGAAAGAATTAAAGTTTTACAAAATGATGTAAATCTTGGGGCCGGACTATCTCGTAACAAAGGTTTTGATGTTGCACAAGGTGAGTATATTTTGTTTTTTGACTCGGATGATTGGCTTCTGGAAGATTCTCTCACTATTATTTACGATAGAGCCAAAAATAATAATTTAGACATATTAATATTAAACTATAATTATTATGACAATATAAAAAAGAAATATTTGGCAAGTCAAAATTTGCCAAAAAATAAATCTATTTATAACGTTGTAACTGATTATAAGTGTGATGAAGAAGTTTTTTTAATCTGGTGTAGCAATAGGTGTTATAAAAGAGAATTTTTGTTGGAGAATAATTTATATTTTAATAATTGGAAAAATTTTGAGGATGTGGTTTTTTATATTCAAGCTTTGAAGAAAGCTTCACGAATAATGGTTTTAGCTGATATCCTGTTTATATTCAGAATATCAAGAACGGACTCTATTGAGTTTGAGTATGACAAAAATCCTCAAAAATTGGCAGGAGCAACATTGGATTTTTATAATTGGCTGGAAGCTAATAGTGATTTTGATAATATAGTATTGTTGAAGAATACTCTTTTGCGATCCTATATTTTTCACATGATAATCATTCCGCGCAAAAAAAATTATTTCTGGAATAAAAATGTTTATAATTTTACAAAAGAACAATTATCAAAGGTTAATTTGAAGATATTCAAGGAATATTATAAAGATGGAGAGAAGTTAATTCGTACATTTTTAGAGGATAGTTATTTTTATTACAATATTAAGACTTTATTTCTAAATCTTTTCCCTACATTTTTTGATATGCTTTTGAAATTAAAATCCAAAGTTAAACAGTAGTTGACAAAGACGGTGCAATTGCTATAAAGTGACGAACTAAATCCGCATCCCACTGCGTTCCTGCGCCTTCCTGTAAAATTTGGCAGGCTTTTTCTACAGGCATACCTTTTCTGTACGGTCTGTCGCTTACCAGTGCGTGATATGTATCTGCCACCGCAACTATTCTTGCAGACAAAGGAATTTCATCTCCCTTCAAGCCTTCAGGATAGCCGTTGCCGTTAATTTGTTCGTGGTGATACTTTACTATAGGTATCAGATGACTCAGAGCTTCATTTGGTGCCAGCACTTTTTCTGCGCCGATTACAGGGTGTTGCTTCATTATTTCCCATTCATCAGGTTCAAGTTTCCCGGGTTTCCTTAATACATTTTCAGGGATACCGATTTTACCGACGTCGTGAAGTAATCCGCCAAGAGAGATTTTTTGTACTTCTTCTTCCGGCAGATTGATTGCACGTGCAAGAGCTTCCGAGTATCTTGATACACTTGTTGAGTGACCTTTTGTGTAAGGGTCTTTTGCATCAATTGCTCCGGCAAGCGATGTTACCATTTCTATTAAGTGGTTGTGAGAAATGATTTCTTCGTTATTAAATTTGTGAACAAGTTCTTCTTCAAAGTTTATGCCGAGCTGAGCATGACGTTTTGCTATTACCTCTGCAAAAGAGTTTAGTGCTGCGTCATCCCAGAAATTGAAGTCAGAAGAGCTTATAATCGCAGACATACCTTCTTTATAGCCTTTGGCTTGGGAAATATACATTGCTTGTTCTGCTAATATAAGTAATTTTTCCTGATCTTTTGTATCGTTAGGATATGTTGAAATCCCGACAGAAACTTTTACCGGTCCGACATCGTCAACAAAACAGCAGGATAAACAATATGTTATATATTCTGCAAGATATTTCGCATCTCCGGTAGAAGACCCCGGCATGATGATTGCGATTTCATCTCCGCCGTAACGTCCTGCTTTGTCATTTGTTCGAATGTTTTGTTTGATTTTTTCCGCAAGAAGTTTGATAACCTCATCACCCTTTGCGTGACCAAGTTCTCTGTTGATTTTTGAAATATTATTTATGTCAAACATTACTACGGATAAAGGAGTTCCTGTTTCATCACACTTGATGATTTCGTTTGCAAGAACTTCTTGAAATCCTCTGTGGTTATACAGCGTTGTCAAGGTATCCGTGTTTGCATATTTGTTTGTTTTTTCAAGCAGTTCAATATTTTGCATAAACATTGCAGCATAATTTGCAATGAATGATAATATTCCGATATTGTAATCTTCATCACCTTTTCCGAGTATCATGACGCCGATTGTTCTGTCTAATGATTTTAACGGCAGAATTATTGTTGATGAATTTTCCAGATACGGAATATTTAAAAAGTTATTGTTCATCTGAATTACTGCACATGAGTTTGTAAAGCATTCGATTACAGGGTTTTCTGTTTCTGACAGAAAAATCTTTGAAGAGTATTTGTTCCCCATTTTGTTTGTTAACTTTAAGTTAATACATTTTGATTTTTCATGGAATGTTCCAAATGCAGTAAAAATGCAGTGCAATTTTTCTGAAAATACACCGTGAATTATTGAAAATAAATCATTAAGAGATTTTTTATTTTGAAGAGTAGAGTTTAACTCTCTTATAATTTCTGTATAATTAACAATTTTTGAGGTTGATGCCAGAGAGTTGTTTAAATATCCCCCGTACATTTTATTTGAGGATTTAACTGTGTTTATTGTGTTTAATCTGGCAACAATTTCTCTGTTCGTTTTTAACGGATTTTGTGTCGGACTTATGTTGCTTCCTGGAGCAGGTATTGTTGGTGTAACCTTTGTTTTTTCGGTTTTTGCTTTTGTAGCCTTTGTTTTTTTAGTAGTATCCTCGGGAGCTTTGTTTTTAGCAACAGGATTGGTCACCGCACTGACTGAACGGCTTTTTTTAGATTTTATAGATTGTTTATTATCTATCTCTAAATTGTTTTCCAATTCTACCTGCCTGATAGTATCCTAATGTTCATAAATATTTTTTATTGTTAAAATTTATGTTAATTTTAACATTCCTTAAAATATTGTACATCTATAAGCGCATTTGACAATACGCCAAACAGATGGCATTAAACATACTTTCTACTCACTACTACAATAGTAGTATAACTCTAATAAGCATAAATTTAAACCCTTTTTTGGTTATTTTTTACATAAATTAATCTTGATTATATTTAGTATGTATTGTAGAATTTTCTTATGTTCAGATGCGTAACTTGTAAAAAAATATACCATGACCCTGTTAAGTATTGTGATTGCGGCAGCGATATGTTTGAGCGTGTAGAGTCCGTTGCTGAACCTGCGGCTAAGACCGGGATGAGCATACAAGAGTTGGTTTCGTGGTTTATTTTTGTATTATGTGTTGTTTGCGCAGTTTTAGTTTGGTTTATTTAATTATGTAACACTTTTGTTATAAAATTAAAGTTTGTGGGCATAATATCCGTATAAGAACTTGTAGAAGTTTTTAAGGAGATATATTATGAACTACGAAGCATTGATTGCAGTACACAAAAGAGAAGCTGATTTTGAGAATTTGCAAAAAGAGCTTAGTGCGGTTGAGGCGTTTATTGAAAAATGTTTGAAATTTGTATGCGAGTGCTCATGTTCGGTTGCTGAAAGAGATTATAATGTTTCTTCACTCTAAGTGATATGTGAAAATATTTATGGGTTTTCCATGCTATTATGTTGATAGCATGGAAACTTTTTTATTAAATGTAAGAAAATTTATTTTGTCTAAAATATTGAGGCGGAATTATTATAGAGTAGGTAAGTGCAATGCTTGCGGAAAATGTTGTACTAAAATTTATGTAAAGCATTTTAAACATGTTATTCAAGATGAGGAAGAATTTAAAAAATTACAGTATCTTCACCGATTTTACACATATTTAAAAGTTATAGACAAAGATGAAACAGGTCTTGTTTTTGAGTGCCAAAATCTTGATCCTGAAACTCACAAATGTAAAATTCACAAAAATCGTCCGGGGATATGCAGGAGATACCCTCAGGAAGAATTATTTTCGATGGGTGGAGCGCTTTCTGATGATTGCGGATATAAGATGCTTCCTATTGTTCCGTTTGCAAAAGTCCTTGAAAAAACGGCTAAAAAGAAGTTGTTTATATTTTTGATATTGTTTGGTATGGCTTTGCCGGTTTTTGCGGATAACGGATTTTCGGACAAGTTTATTGAAAAGTTTGGAAATTGTTCTATTTACGCCGAAACAAATGATGTTAATAATAGCGGAACTGTTTTTCATGATTTGAAGTTTATATTTAAGGAAGAGGATGGTATGTGTAATTATTTGCAGATAGTTACAACATCCTACGGTAGAATGAATGTTAAATGTAAATTTGATGAGACACAGGTTTTTGAGCTGCATAATACAATGACAGCTTATAATCAAAAATATATATACGATTCTGCTGCCGAAAAACTCTGGAATAGTTATATAAATAATTCCCAAGTGTGCGTTGTAACTTCAGATATTAATAACTCTGATAATGGGTTCGTTCCTGTGCATTATTTACCTTGGAATTAGGATTGTAAACTTTTGTAAATATTAAATGCTTGACGGGCAAATATTAATATTCAGGGTTATTAATAAAATTGAAAACTCTGAAATCTAACTAAACACAATTACATATAACCATAACAATACTATAACATAACCAAAATAACCAACCTTGACCTCTTGATAATTTAAAGTAAAGAGGTCTTTTTTTTATTACTAGCAAAAAATATAAATTACGAGTTTTGTATATTTCAAAAAGGAGAAAATATGGCAATAAGTTTTACAGGTTTTAAAAATGTTAGTACAGTTAAGTTTGTAGATCCGAGAACTGCAGATGACAATTATATGTATTCTCTTACAATGCAGTTGACAGATGACTCGGATAACAAGGATTTAACTACGTTCAGAAAGGCTGCTGCCAGACCTAAATCATTTGAATACAATCCGTTGGAAGATAACAGATTTGTTAATGTTCAACTGGTTAAAATTCCTGAGCAGGATAGTTATCTGTGCGTAAACGGTGAGCCGTTATTACCGCAAGATGATACTCTTGAAATGTTTTCGGTTGTTGCAAAACTTTTGAAAAGAGTTAGGGATGCTGTTCCGGGAACTTTGGTTGTGAACAGAGATTATGTTTGCAGCGAAGAATATGATAATATGGTTTTGCCAAACAATAATTTGAGGCAATTTCTTGGCGCAAATTATGATGATATTGCACAAGATTTCGTATTGCCGAATGTTGTAAAATCTCAGGCAGGTGATGTGTTCCAAGGGCTTGAAGATATTATGATGGATTATCTCGCATAATTGTATTATTAACACTTCAGTAAAATATAAAAATCTCCTCTAAATAGAGGAGTATTTTTTATGCTTTATCGTTTACATTTAGATTATAATTATTCTTTGCACTTTGATATAAATTTTGGTAAGAGTGTTCTTGGGCATGCCTAATTAGCTCAGTATTAACAAATATTACTAAAGTTTAAGAAATATTAAAAACCGCAAAACCATGTGTTAATCATGGTTTCAGGGGGGGATGATATAGGGAATAAGTGTAAAAAATAAAATAGTTGTCCATATCTTTCAGATGGGTTAAAATTAATATAAGCTCGTAATTCGGGCACTTTCTTGTAGGGGTAAGATTATTTATGCAATACACTATTAAGGAAAATCTTTCACAAATACAGGAAGAAATCGCACCTTATAAACCAAATATTATTGCAGTTACAAAGTATTTTGACGAAAATGCTCTTGTTGATGCCTATAAAGCAGGATTGAGGGATTTTGGCGAATCCAGAGTGATTGAGGCGTCTGAAAAAATTCAGCGATTGCCTGATGAAGTCAGAAAGAACTCAAAATTCCATTTCATAGGTCATTTGCAGGGAAACAAAGTCAAGCGTGCGGTCGAAAATTTTGATGTAATCCATTCCGTTGATTCGGTTAAGCTTGCTTCAAAAATTTCGGAGATTGCAGGGGAGATGGGCAAGGTTCAGGATATTTTAGTGCAGCTGAATAACGCTTGTGAAGCTCAGAAGTCAGGGTTTTCAAAAGAAGAGATAGTTGATGCATTTGCGGAAATTAAAAACCTTCCAAACCTGAATATTCTCGGGTTAATGAATATGGCACCATTAGGAGCTTCGAAGGAGCAATTGAGATTTTTGTTCAGAGATGTTGTTCGTACAAAAATTGAATTGGAAGAAAAATTCAGCTGTGAATTAAAAGAAATATCAATGGGGATGAGTCAGGATTACGTAATTGCAGCTCAAGAGGGAGCGACAATGCTTAGGATAGGCAGGAAATTATTTAGTTAGTTAAATCAGTAAAATTAAAATAAATACGGAGGAAAAACGGTGGCAGTAGTTACAGACAAAATCAGATCGGTTGTAGATTTCTTAGTTAAGGGATTTGAGCCAAAAGAAACTATTTTTGATGAAATGGGTGAAGAAATTATTGATGAAGAATATGAAGTAGAGGATAATTTGGCAATAGATCCGGCTTATTCTTATCAGCCAAGACAAGAAAAAACAAGTGAATTAAAGGTTGTTAGTCACCCTAATTACAGAGGTTATGAAGTTTTGGTTATGGAACCTCGTTCATTTGATGACGCTGCCCAAATCGTTCAACACCTTAAAGATAGAAAAACCGTTGTTCTTAACCTTCACCTTTTGGATAAAGAACAATCACAAAGAACAATCGACTTTGTTTGCGGTGCTGCTCACGCTCTTAGCGGCAAGCCTCAAAAAGTTGGTGATTTAGTATTCGTATTTACTCCAAGCAATGTTACTTTGTCTGTAGATATGAACCAAACTCAAAATAAATTTAGTGATTCATTGTGGAGAGCTCCTTTGCAATAATCACATGTGGAGTAAGAAGAGAGGATAGTTTTATTAAAGCCGGTTTTAAAGCCGGCTTTTTTTTATAAGGTTTTCATGGTATTTTACTTTGTATGAAAAATAAAAAGTTTGGAATTTGTTATAACCCAAGTATTGAGCGTGCCGGAGAAGTTCAAAGGCTCCTTTTTGCAAAAATTTCGGAATTTGATGTTAATGTCGAAATTTCTGATATAGATAATTTAAAGTCAGGTTTTGATTTTGTATTTGTGATAGGCGGCGACGGAACAATTCTAAAAACAGCACGGTTTTACGCAAAGTTTGGTACCCCTATTTTTGGGGTAAATCTAGGCAGATTGGGATTTTTGTCCCAAACTCCCGAAGATATGTTAGATAAATCCGTTAATCTGATAATGTCCGATAACTATATTATAGAAGAGCGTGTAATGCTTCAGTCCGGTGTTTTTACAGCTTTGAATGATATCGTTGTTAAGGGTTCGGCAGCCGGAAGGACTTCGAGATTTTCTTTAAAGATAAATAATGAATTTGTGTGTGATTATCTTGCTGACGGAATAATAATTTCGACTCCGACAGGCTCTACTGCGTATGGGTTGTCGGCAGGCGGACCGGTCCTTGTTCCGAATTTGAACGCAATAGTAATAGTCCCGATTTGTCCTCACACTCTCACGGCAAGACCACTCGTTGTTCCTGATAGTGAAAAAATTACAATATGTGGCAGGGAAAAGGATAGTAAATACGTAATTTCTGCGGATGGTCAAGAGTTCTCCGATGCTGACGCAAATATTGAGATTGTAAAATCGGAATATCCTGCAAAGTTGGCACTATTGAACAGTTCAGGATTTTATTCGGTGCTTAGAGATAAGCTGCATTGGGGTGAATCGCCAGCATTCTGCTCCAAAAAATCTATATCTTAATGTTTGTTCATAATTCTTACTAAATTATTGTACATTTTTTTTATTTAAAATAGTATGTTATTATATTATTGATGAATTCTAATGTATGTTAGGGTTGATGTATGGAAAATCAAGTAATATTAATATAAGAGGTAAAACTAGTGGAAAATTTCGTATCAGATATCTTTGCGAAAAAAGATGAAACATCAGCAGAACAAACTCCGGGGGGTAGAGCTGCTGTTAACCCGACTAATATTAAAGTTGTCGGTGTAGGCGGCGGCGGCGGAAATGCTGTTAACCGAATGATAAAATCAGGACTATCTGGTGTTGAGTTCTGGTTAATGAATACAGATTTGCAAGTTCTTGAATATGGACAAACTAAGAATAAAATTCAACTCGGTGCAAAATCAACAGAAGGTCTTGGTGCTGGCGGTGATCCTTCAGTAGGGGAAAGAGCAGCGGAGGAAGCTCAACAAGAAATTACTCAAGCTCTTGAAGGTGCTGATATGGTATTTATTACTGCAGGTATGGGTGGTGGAACCGGAACCGGTGCGGCTCCTGTTGTTGCTAAGATTGCTAAAGAATTAGGAATTTTAACAATTGCTGTTGTTACTAAACCTTTCTCTTGGGAAGGTCGCAAAAGACAAAATCAAGCGAATCAAGGCTTGGAAAAATTAAGAGAATCTGTTGACGCAGTTATTGTTGTTCCTAACGATAAGTTGCTTCAAGTTGTTGACAGACAGGTTTCATTAACTGAATCATTCTTGATTGTTGACGAAGTTCTTCTTCGTGGTGTTCAAGGTATTTCAGATATAATTACAATTCCTGGTATGATTAACGTTGACTTTGCTGACGTTAAGAGTGTAATGCAAGGTTCAGGTTCTGCATTGATGGGTATTGGTCGTGCTCAAGGTGAAGGCAGAGCTATTAAAGCTGCAGAAATCGCTATCAATTCTCAATTACTTGAATCTTCAATTAACGGTGCAACTGGTGTTATCGTTAACATTACCGGCGGACCTGATATGACATTGCATGAAATTTCAGATGCTGCTAATATTATTCACGATGCTGTGACTGAAGATGCTACTGTTATTATCGGTACTGCAGTAAATGAAAATATTCAAAACGAAATCAATGTTACTGTAATAGCAACAGGCTTTGATATCAGCAAAAAAAGTGAACTAACAAAAGCTGATGTTAAACAATTGAATGCTTCTGATTTCTTCGCAGGTTCATTCGCAAATATTAATTCTGCAACTCCTGCAAGAAGAAGTTCAATGCCTGAAGTTTCAACAGGTTTTTCAAATATTGAAATCCCTGATTTCTTGAAAAAATAAGACATAAATAATATAAAAAGCTCCCGTTTGATTTCCAATACGGGAGTTTTTTTACGCTTTTAGAATGACAAGGAAGAGTTTTTCGGAATGATGTGAGGGGAGTTTTCTTTTAGGATTGTGCTATTAAAAAAAGCACCTTGAAAAAGGTGCTTTTTCTGAACTTAATTCCAAAAGAAATTAGTCTTGAGCATGTCCTGCTGTACCCAAAACGTCTCTCATTTTGTGCATAACCATTTCTTTAACGGCTGTTCTACCAGGTCCCATGTATTCACGTGGGTCGAATTTTTCAGGGTGTTCTACAAAGAACTCTCTGATTGTAGAAGTCATTGCAAGTCTCAAGTCTGTATCGATATTGATTTTTGCAACACCGTGTT
>CAYUQM010000043.1:0-17903 GCA_964446855.1 uncultured Muribaculaceae bacterium | reverse complement strand
TTGACTTAAAGCAGCTTACTGAAAAAGAATGGGATAATATTTTATCTGTTGAAACATACAATGATATAGTTTCAAATAATCCTAATAAAGACACAAATAAAACAGCATATTCATATATTTACAGAAAGCAAAATGAGGCTTTGTCTGAAGCTTGGAAAAACTTCAAGGAAAAAAATGATAAAAAGTTGATGAAAGAATTTGAAGTTTATAAAAGAGAAAACGATTCTTGGCTTGATAAAGATAGTTTGTACGAAGCTCTTTCTATTGAGCACCAAAACGATTATTGGCCTTTATGGAATTCTGAAATTGATAAAAACCTCTTTAATCCTAAATCTCATGAAGAAGGCTTAAAGTATGGTGAAAGGATTACGGAAATTTCAAAAAAATATGCCGATGAAATTGATTTTTACAAGTTTGTACAATTTGTTCTTGATAAACAAAACCAAAAAACATTGGCTTATGCTAAGAAAAAAGGTATTAAAATGATAGCAGACCGTCAAGTAGCTTTCTCTGACAGAGATTGTTGGGCTTATCAGTCATTATTCTTGGACGGTTGGATGCTCGGATGTCCTCCGGATTACTTCTCAAAAGACGGTCAGGCATGGGGATTCCCTGTTATGAACCCTGAAAAACTTTATAAAGAAAACGGTTCATTGGATGAAGGCGGAATTCTGATGAAAAACTTGTTCAAAAAAATGTTTAGAGAAAATCCGGGTGGGGTTAGAATTGACCACATTGTTGGTCTTATTGATCCTTGGGTATATAAAGCAGGGAAAAAACCTAAAATAGAACAAGGTGCAGGCAGACTTTATTCATCTCCTGAACATCCGTTCCTTAGCAAATTTGCTATTGCAAAAATGGATGATTTGGATATGGAACTTGATGCAGACAAAGAAAAACGTGTGAAAACTTTATCTAAGGAACAAATTAAACTTTACGGCAGACTTATCGAAAAAATTGTTATTGCAGCTGCTAAGGAAGAAGGTTTGGATAAAGATGCGATTGTTTGCGAAGACCTTGGAACACTTACAAATCCTGTTGCAGCCGTTATGAAAGAATACGGGCTTCAAGGTATGAAGTTGACTCAATTTACAGAACCGGAAAAACCGGCTGATCCTTACAGATGCTGTAACATAGACGAAAGATGCTGGGCTATGGTTGGAACCCACGATAATGAGCCGATAAAGATGTGGGCAGATTCTATGGTTAACACTCATGAAGGATATCTTCACGTAAAAAATCTTGTAGAAGATTTATTCTTCCCTGATTGGTCTGATGAAGATGCTTTAATTGTTGAGTTAACTAAGAATGCAGATTTCTTAGCCCAAACTAAGTTGGTTGAAATTTTTGCATCAAAAGCTGAAAATGTTCAAATTTTCTTTACAGATTATTTCAATGTATATGATGTTTATAACAGACCCGGAACATCCGGTGATGCAAACTGGAGTTTAAGACTTCCTGATAATTTCAAATCACTTTGTTCTATTAATCTTGCAAATATTTTAAAACTTGCTATAATCGCAAGAGGAGAAGAGTTTGCAAAGAAGAATTGTAAAATACTTGAAGAGTTAAGTGAAATATAATATGATTAAAAAATTTATAACAGTAGCTTTTTCAATGGTTTTAGCCGCTTCCTCAATAGGGGCGGCTGAAATCAGCAATGAAGCCAGATTGCAGTATAATCGCGGAGTAGATTTATATAGGACCGGTCAGTTTGAAGAGGCTATTGGAGCGTTTAAGCAAGCAGTTGCTATTGATGCAGATTACATTGATGCTTATTATAACCTTGGTGTAATATACGAGCAAATGAACAAGGATACTGAAGCTCTTGGCATTTTTAAACAAATTATGGTGCGTAAACCTACTGATTATGAAGCTGTATTTAATGCTGCTAATTTAAGTTTTAGGCTTGGACAAGTTGATAATGCAAAACAGTATTTATCAATAATTCCGATGACCGATCCTGTTATCGGAAAAGCTCAACAACTTGCGGCAAGAATGAATACGGATTTGCAAACAATTCAAGCTGAACAGAAAGCTAAATTAGAAGCTCAAAAGTCAAAATTACCGCAAACAAGCGGAAGTTATGGGAATTTGACCAGCCCTACTGGCGTTACTACAGATAAAAACGGTAATATATATGTTGCGAGTTTTAGCAATAATTCTATTACAAAAATTACGCCCCTTGGAGAACGAAAAATATTTGTAAAAGATTCAAAACTTAGCGGTCCGATGAGTCTTGTAAGCGACAAAGATGGTAACATATATGTTGCAAATTATAATACCAATAATATTATGAAAATTACTCCTGCAGGGGTAGTGACTCAAATTCTCGGTAATGTGATAAAGCCGTATTGTCTTCATCTTGATGGAGATTTGTTGTTTATCTCATCTCAGGGTGGAAATTCTGTAATAAGATTCAAGTTATAAAATCAGTTTTTGTGCTATAATTCTCGTATGAATTATGAAGAGAAAACTTTAACATCTGAGTGTGTTTATGACGGGAAAATAATGGTTATTGAGAGAGATGAGGTGGAGCTTGCTGACGGCACGCAGTCATTTCGTGAAGTTGTTCGTCATTCGGGTGGGGTTGTGATTCTTGCTCTGAAAGATGCTGAAACTGTTCTAATGGTGAAACAATATAGATATCCTATTGCTGAAACGGTTTTGGAACTGCCGGCAGGTAAACTTGAAAAAGGGGAAGACCCAAACGAAGCTTGCAAAAGAGAGTTGGGGGAAGAAACAGGTTACAGAGCCGAAAAATGGACAAGTTTGGGTTATATAAATACTTCTCCGGGGTTTTGTGATGAAAAATTGTATCTTTATAAGGCCGAAAACCTTCATTTTGTCGGCGAACATCCGGATGAAGGAGAAATTATTTCTGCAGTAGAGATGAAAATTACCGATTTGAAAAATAAAGTTAATAATGGAGAAATTAACGATGCAAAAACTCTTTGTGCAATTTTACGAGGTTTAAGTTTATGATAAAAATGGTTGCAACCGATATTGACGGAACGATTTTGGGTTACGATTTTGTTTTTAGACCTGCGGTTAAAGATTGTATAAAAAAATTATGTGAGCAAGGTGTAAAAGTTGTTCTTGTCACGGGCAGAATGCATTATGCAACTGAGAAAATTGCCAGTGAACTCGGGATTACCACTCCGCTTGTTTCGTATCAGGGCGGTTTGATAAAAGAACAAGGTGAAAATGGTAAAATTTTGTATCAGAAAAATCTGTCAAATGAACGTGCAAAACAGGTTATCAAATGGGCAAAAGAAAATAATGCTCATATAAATCTTTATATGGATGATGTTTTGTACGTAGAGAACGATGATATCGCAATTAAACGTTACACCGGTGAAAGATACATTCCTTATAAGGTTTGCAACTTTGATGATTTGGAAATAAAAAATGTTAATAAAATCCTCGGGATTGATTTTAATGATGCAGACAGGGTTACGGGCTGGGTCGAAGAGCTGAACAAGCTCATGCCTGAACTTTACATTGTCAAATCAACGCCGTATTTCTGTGAGATTACAAACCCTGAAGCGAAAAAATCCTGTGCGGTTGAGTATTTGAGTGATATGTGGGGAATTAAGAAAGAAGAAATCCTCACAATCGGTGACCAAAATAACGATATTGAACTTTTGAAATCAGGCGGAATTGCGGTTGCTATGGGTAATGCCACGGATGAATTGAAAGCTTGTGCAGATTATATTACTGATTCGATAGACTGTGATGGATTTCCGAAAGCGATTGAAAAGTTTTGCAAAGTTTGACCCTCACACGCATCCGTAATTCTCTTAAGTTCAAACGGCTGCTCCCTCTCCCATAGTGAGAGGATATTAATTCACAAAGGAGAGTAAATGAATAAATTTAACATACCTGAAAATATTATTCCACAGGCAAAAAAAGAATTAGAAAAACTTTTGCAGGGAAATCGAAATTTTGTAAACGGTACTCCGACTGCCGATAATATGTCATTAGAACATTTGAAACTGTATGCATATCATCAAGAGCCTTATGCAGTTGTGTTAAGTTGTTCAGATTCGAGGGTTGTACCTGAAATTATTTTTGATTGCGGGATAGGAGAACTTTTTGTTGTAAGAGTTGCTGGGATTACGGCAGGTCCTAATGTTATTGAAAGTATTGAGTATGCGGTCAAAAAACTGAAAACTCCGCTATTGATTTTGCTAGGGCATGATGACTGTGGGGTGATGAAATTCGCAAAAGATTCTTATCCCGTTATTCCTGAACATTTTCAGTCTATTATAAAGTGTGTTTATCCTGTTTTAGATAAAGAAGAGGATGTTACTTGTCACAACTATTTTGCACAGCAGCATACAAAATGGGTTGAAGATGTTTTGCTCCAAAAATCAAGTATAATAAAAACTGCCGTTGATAATGGTGAACTTTATATCGCCAAATGTCATTTAGACCATGATACAGGACTTGTAGATTTAATTGACTAAATTTGTTCAAGTGATAAAATTTAACCGTATATTGGTACAAAGGAGATAAGATATGATTAACGAAAAAATGGAAAAGGCTTTCAATGATCAAATTAACGCAGAATTGTATTCGGAATATTTGTATCTTTCAATGAAAGCATATTTTGAAACTTTAAATCTTAAAGGTTTTGTAAACTGGATGAACGTTCAAGTCCAAGAAGAACACGCTCATGCAATGGGTATGTTTGATTATGTAAACAGCCGTGGCGGAAGGGTTATTCTTAAAGCCATTGATGCTCCGGAAACTGATTGGAATTCTCCGCTTGATGTTTTTGAACATATTCTGAAACACGAAGAACTTGTTACTTCTTTAATCAATAAGCTTGCTGATGTTGCAGAAGAAACAAAAGATCGTGCAGCTATGGGATTTATTAACTGGTACATAAAAGAACAGGTTGAAGAAGAAGATAACGTAGGTCAGGTTCTTGCAACATTAAGACTTATCGGTGAAGATAAAAATGCTCTTCTTGCAATGGATAAAGAACTTGCAACAAGAGTGTTTAATGTTCCTGTAATCGGCTAAGTTTACAAGTGATTATAAACAAAAAGTGCTATTAGTATTTAGTAGCACTTTTTTATTTGTTTTTCTTTTTTTCTTGTTTTTCAAGCAGTTTTAAAAATTCTTTGTAGGCAGAACCCCATTCAACCATTCCGTCAAGAACAACTGCAAGGCTGTATCCGATATCCGTCAGTGTATATTCAACTTTTGGCGGAGTTTGAGGGTAAACTTTTCTCTCTACAATACCTTTTTCTTCCATTTCTCGAAGATTCGTTGTCAGAACTTTTTGGGTAATTGTACCAACGGCATTTTTCAGTTCTCCAAAACGCTTAGTACCTGTAAGTAATTCACGAATTATAATGAATTTCCATTTTGAATTTAAAAGTAATAATGTTGTTTCCACCGGACATTTTGGTAATTCTTTTGCTTTCATTTTGCTCCGTATAGATAATATGCTTGAACATTATTCTAGCATAAATCATCTAAAAGATTAAATTGTTAATTATTGTTTTAGCTTTTTTTACCGGAAATGTAAGAAATAAATTTTATAAATTGGTTTTCAACGTTTTCTCTTGTATTTGTATAATTATAAGTAATTGATTCTTGCCAGTTATTTCGGATACGTTTCTCTTCCGTATATGTAAATTCATTGTCAGTAAGTTTAAAACGTAATCTTTTTGTCGGGTTAACCTGAACAACGTGTTCGGAAATTACCGGTGTGAAATTTTTTACAACGAACATGTTTCTGTCTTTCATTGCTTGACGTGCTAATCTGACTGTATTGTTAGCATTTAAAACCATATTTGTAACTTTGGTGACCATTAGTTTTCTCCTTTACAAAAAAGTTAAAACATGAGAAAAATATTTTTTGCTATAGATGTTATATTTTTATAGTAGAATTAAAATATGAACAGAGAAAAATTTTTAGATGTAAAGCGTATTGTTATTAAACTGGGTACTAATGTTTTGAGAGGGGACGACGGGCATGTATCTTTGCCGAGGGTATTTTCGTTTATTGAAGATATTGCTTCTCTTGTAAACAATGGAAAAGAAGTTATTGTGATAACCTCAGGTGCTGTTGGATTGGGTAAAAAAAGGCTTGGACTTGAAAGTACTGAGGGTACTGCATTAAAGCAGGCATGTGCTGCAATCGGGCAAAGCAAGTTAATGTCAATTTATGAGTCAGGGTTTGATACTTACGGGCTTGTCGCAGCTCAAATCCTTTTGACTGAGGATGACTTTTCAATTCGTACAAGATATCTCAGTTTGAGAACAACATTAAATAAATTGTTGGAACTTGGAGTTGTTCCTGTTATCAACCAGAACGATACAGTTTCTACTATTGAAATTTCGCCGAGATATGCCGATATGCAAGTATGTTTTTCCGATAACGATAAACTTTCCGCTCTTGTAGCAAGTGAGCTTGATGCGGATTTGCTTATAATATTGTCAGATGTTAACGGGCTTTATGATTCAAATCCTAAAACTAACCCTGATGCAAAAATTATTCAGGAGGTTTCTGAAGTTACTGATGAGATTTGTGCTCTTGGTACAGATGCTTCCGAAGGTGGCAGAGGCGGAATGAGAACTAAGCTTGAAGCGGCAAGACTTGTTACTCGTTTTGGCGGAAAAGTGCTTATTGCTAACGGGAAAATTCCGTTCATTATTAAAAAAATCTTTAATAATGAAGAGTATGGAACAATGTTCCTTCCGCAAACAGAAGGGCTTTCGGATAAAAAACGCTGGATTGGTTACGCGACAAATATTGTCGGTAAAATAGTTGTTAATCATGGCGCAAAACAGGCTCTTATTAATGAGACAAAGAGTTTACTTCCAATTGGAGTTGTGACTGTTATAAATGAATTTGACAAAGGTGATGTTGTATCAATATTGGATGAGGACGGGTGCGAATTTGCACGCGGAATTGTAAATTACAATTCGGAAGATTGTGAAAAAGTCATCGGTTCACATTCTGATGATATAATTCATATTCTCGGATTTAAAAATTATGATGCGATAATTACCCGTGATAATATAACCATTTTATAGGAGAAAATATGGATTTTGTTGAAATTGCCCAAAATGCAAAAACGGCAAGCCTTGAAATAGCAGACCTCTCAGGGGAAATTAAAAACAAAGCGCTGTTAAATATTGCTCAAAAAATTGAACAACATAAGGATGAAATTTTTGAAGCAAATAAGCAGGATTTGTGTGAAGCTGAAAATCTTGTTGAATCCGGCGAGATTACAAAATCAACTTTTAACAGATTGAAACTCGATGATAATAAACTTCGTGATATGGTTCAGGGGATTCGAGATATTGCAGAACTTCCTGAGCCGATTAATCGGAAGTTATTGGTCAGGGAGTTGGATGCAGATTTAACTCTCTATAAAGTTTCTTGTCCTATCGGGGTTCTGGGAATAATTTTTGAGGCACGTCCTGACGTTATTGCGCAGATTTCGGCTCTTGCAATCAAGTCTTCTAATGCAGTAATCCTTAAAGGAGGGAAAGAGTCAATCAATACCAACAAAAAAATTATGTCTGTTATTTTATCCGCATTGGAGGAAATCGAAGAGTTCCCGAAAAACGTTTTAAATCAAGTATTTTCACGTGAAGATGTTGCGGAAATGCTAAAGTGTGACAAATATATTAATCTGGTTATTCCTCGCGGCGGGAACAAGCTGGTTAAATTTATAAAAGAAAATACAAAAATTCCTGTTCTCGGGCATGCTGACGGAATTTGTCATATTTTTGTTGATGAAAGCGCTGATTTAGAGATGGCACAAAGGGTTATTATTGATGCCAAGACTCAATATCCGAGTGCTTGTAATGCGGTTGAAACCATGCTTATACACAAAAATTTCAAACAAATAGAAGAGTTAATGGGTTCTTTAGAGCTTTCTGAAATCAAATTAATTCCTAACCCTGACAGTTGGGCTTTTGAATATGGTGATAAAATTCTGGCTTATAAGTTTGTTGAATGTGTTGATGAAGCTATTGAACACATAAACACATACGGTTCCGGTCATACAGATGCGATTCTTACCCAAAATATTGAAAATGCGGAAAATTTTATGAATAAAGTGGATTCAGCCGGAGTATATTTTAATGCTTCAACAAGGTTTGCGGACGGATTCAGATATGGTTTCGGGGCAGAAGTCGGGATTTCTACGAACAAAACTCATGCCAGGGGACCTGTTGGTTTAGATGGATTGACTATTTATAAGTATAAATTAATAGGAAATGGTCAAATTGTCGGAGATTATGCGAGCGGAATTAAACAATTCCATCATAAAGATTTGCCGATTATTTAATTATGTTTTCAGATTTATTGTTAAGGGAATTTACACGTTGTGTATAAATTTAGCAATTTATTCATAAATCTGGTTTTTATGTTTATGGAAGGTTTATGATTAATTCGGTTAACAATAGTTATAATAAAAATGTATTTCGTGATTTTTCGAAAAATCACGACGAGAACTTTTTTGTGCAAAATCCGTCACCTTCCGTTCAAACACCGCCTCAAGAAAAAAAATCTCATAAGGGTAGAAATATATTTGTGGGAATTGGTGGTTCTGCCTTACTTGCCGGTGCGAGTTTGTTGGTATTAATGAGAGGTTTGCCGAAAAATACAACTAAATATTTAGAAAATATAAAAGAATTTTTAGAGAAAAAATTAAAAAAATCTTCTTTGGCTGATTCCGATAAGTGGACAGAGTTTTATACATATTCGATACGTAAAGTTAACGGATTTATAGACAAATCACAGAGTATTAATAATGTTACGTCGTTAAAGGATATTTTATTTAAAAAATTTATGGATCTGACGAAATTTACAGGTAATATTCACAAAAAAATCTCCGTATTTTTTGAAAAAATTTCAAGAAATACTGTTAAAAATGTATATAATTCAACCGCCGGTAAATTTAAAAAAATGTTTAATTCATTTGAAAAATTAGATACTGTGATATTAAAAAATACCCCTGACGAAATAATTACGATTAATGGAAAAACTCTTACAAAACGCGAATGGGTAGAAATTGCCCGTAAGCACAGAATAAACCTTGAGCAGTCTGTAATGGAGTTTGTTTCAGAGCCTAAACAGACTGCTCGTTATAAACAAATAAAAGCAACTACTTCAAAACTTTGTGATCAATTTTGGGATGCTTCGTTTAAAGATTTTTGGTCTAAGAATAACAGGTTTAGAAGAAAAGAAATGTGGCAGACATTTATTCCTGCAGAGCAGATTTCTGCCGGAAAGTCCACTCTTGCAGAACAGGTTGCCGTGATAAGAAACAAGATTACATACACCAATGCCGATAAAATGAATTTGATTGAAGAACATTTGAAGAAAATGGAAGAGTTAATTTTGCCGTCAGATGTTCAAGGTATAGCTCTTGTTAAAAAACTTAAATGGTTCTTGAAAAATCCTGATGGTATGGTGGAAAATGCCGACGTATTCAAAAGAGAGCTTGTAAAACTTACGGACAGACCTTTACAGGAAGGATTGGATAAGAGTATTCTTGCTCATCAACAAACCTTGCGAAATACGTATATGAAATCAATTACCGATTTGCTTGACAGTAAGAATTGCGGAGAATTGCAAGAGATGTTGAGTATATATGAAAAAATTGCTCCGTATGAACTTTCTGTTCTTAAACCTCAGGTCACAAAAGCTGTAAAATCTTTTGATAAGTCGCTAAAAACGGAAACTGTAGATTTCTTTGATAAAGTTAGAGATTTAGAGCTCGGTTCTGCTCCTACTGATTTGATTTCTCCTATAACTTCCGCAGGTTTGATTACTTACGGACTTGTTAAGGCCGATGATGCCGATGAAAGAAAATCGGTTGTTTTAAAAGTAGGTATCCCGATTATAGGAGGTCTTCTTGTTTCAATATTATGTACTACCCGTTTGATTGCCGGAGGAAAGGCTATGTTGCTCGGTGCAGGTTCAGGTTTTGCATTAAATCAGGTAGGTAGTTTTGTTGATAAAATGCGTAAAAACAATTCTAAAAATCCTACAAATAGTCAAGTTGCCTAAAAATAATTGTATGCTACAATTGTTTTGCAATTAACTAAAACAACGAAGGATTTATACGATGCCTCAAGTTACTGATGCAGATAAAATCAGAGAAAATCTCGAAAACAGAGAATTTGATATTTTAAGTGATATAGCAACAAAATCCAGAAATTCTAAAGGAAGAAAATTACAAGAAAATGAATGCTCTATAAGAACTTGTTTCCAACGTGACAGGGACAGAATTTTGCATTCAAAGGCTTTTAGAAGATTAAAACATAAAACGCAGGTTTTTCTATCTCCGTTTGATGACCATTTTAGAACTCGTCTGACTCATACATTAGAGGTATCACAAATCGCAAGAACAATTTCCCGTTCACTATTGTTGAATGAAGATTTGACGGAGGCAATTGCTCTCGGACATGATTTGGGACATACGCCGTTTGGTCATTGCGGCGAAGGGGTTTTGAACGAACTTGTTGACGGTGGTTTCCATCACAATATACAGAGTGTGAGAGTTGTTGAAGTTTTGGAAAACTTAAATCTTTGTGCTGAAACTATTGATGGAATTTTGACACATACCTGGGGATTTACTCCTCGTACACCGGAGGCTCAAGTTGTTCAACTCGCCGATAAAATTGCATATATCAACCACGATATAGAAGATTCTATTCGTGCGGGGATTATTTCTGAAAGTGATTTGCCAAAAGATTGTATAAATTATTTCTCTTCTATTCAAAGCAAGAGGTTAAATAAAATGATTATGGAAGTAATTACAAATTCCTTGGGTAAACCTGAAATTGCGATGAGCGAAGAAGGATGGCATTATACTACAAAACTCAGAGAGTGGATGTTTGAAAATGTTTATGTAGATTCCCCTGCAAAACTCGAGGAGAATAAAGCTCGCAGAGTTATTAAAGAGCTTTTTTATCACTATTGCGAAATGCTAAAACCTATGTGTGAAGAAAGTCGAATTGAGCGGGTTGTAACAGATTATATTTCAGGCATGACAGACCGTTATGCCGTTGAGAAATACAAAGAAAACTTTATTCCGAAAGGGCTTCAATGCGGTGCAAGAGAGGATTATCTCTTTAAGCTTGCAAAAGTTATCGAATAATTGAGATTTTTAGCAACCTGTCGGCTTAATTTACAGTTCACTTTTATAACCAAAGTTGTTGAGTGAGTTTTGTTTTTTGCGCCAATCTTTTTCAACTTTGACTTCAAGTGATAAAAACACTTTTTTCTCGACGATTTTTTCTAATTCTATACGGGCTTCTGTTCCGATTTTTTTCAAAAGCGAGCCGCCTTTCCCGATTAAAATTCCTTTTTGGCTTTTTTGTTCGCAAAAAATTGTTGCGTAGATTTTGTCTATATCTTCCTGTTCATAATAGTTTTCAACTTTTACCGCAACGGAATGAGGGATTTCGTCAGCAGTGTTGAGCAGAATTTTTTCTCGGATGATTTCTTCGGTCACATCTCTCATTGTTTCTTCAGTAACTACATCTTCAGGATATAATAAATCTCCTTTAGGAAGTTCTTTATATATATTTTTGATAAGAGTATCAATATTTCTCCCAGTTTTTGCAGAAATCTTTACGACAGGGTAATTTTTTTCAAACAAAGTTTTATATGATAAAAGATTTTCTTCTATTTTGCCGAGTTTTTTAACCTTATCAACCTTGTTCATTACGATAATAACAGGAATATCGGTCTGCAAGATGTTTTGCGCAATCCATTTATCCCCTTTTCCGGCAGGTTCGGAGCCGTCAACCAAAAATAATATCAAGTCCGCATCAGGAACTGCAACTTTTGCTTCGTCAAGTAAAAATTCACCAAGTTTGTTGAGTGGTTTGTGAACTCCCGGGGTATCAATAAAGACAATTTGCCCTTTTTCTGTTGTATAAATCCCTTTAATTCTTTTTCGTGTTGTTTGCGCTTTATCAGTCGCAATAACTATTTTCTGCCCCAATATACAGTTGAGGAGTGTAGATTTGCCCACATTGGGACGGCCGATTATCGCTGTAAAACCACTTTTCATAAAGATATCTTAACATAAAAGTATCAAATTTTTAACAAAGTGGCAATTTTTTTTATGCTAGGTTATTATAATATATATAGTGGGAAAATAATATACAGGTTTATAAAATTATGAAGTTTACTAATAAGATTGCAATTTGCTTGTTACTTGGACTTGGTTTTTTACCTTTAAGTGCATATTCAAATAACAGTTTGACTCAGCTTGACATTAAAAAAAGTATGTCGTCAGATTCGGCTTTAAATGTTACAATTTACACAAGTTCTCCGTATGATGATAACGTGGCTGTTAGTAAAAAATCTGATAATAAATATGTAATTTTAATGCCGAATGTTTCAGGTTCATCGCAATCAAAGCCGGATTTGTCCGGTTTGCAGGATGTCATTTCCGATATAGATGTGAAAACAATGCAAGATGGAGAAAACGGATATACAAAAGTTACCCTTACCACTACAAAACCTGTAACAATTAGGACTGCTACTAAGAGAAGTACTCCGTTGACTGCGGAACAAAAGGCGTATAAAAATTTAATTGCGCAGTCTAGGAATAATAAACCTGTTTCAAATACTTCTACTCCAAAGACCGCTATAAACTTCAATAGTGCTGAACCTGTAAAAATCGCTGCAAGTACGGTTTCTGTATCAGAGAAACCGAGTACCAAATCAGTTCTTGCTCCACACCCAATTGATGTTGTAGATAATGTACCAAAAGTTGTTGAAAATAAAAATAATGCTAAAAAAGACGAAAAATCGCAGATGATATCTGAAGTTGATATCAATAGCGAATTGGAAAAGCATGCTCCTATGGGTATTCCGGTAGCAAATGATGAGATATTAACGCCTGTAGCGGAAAATAATATTGGTAGCGCAACAAGAATTGCTGAAAAAAATAGCGATAAATATATTAATAAAATAAAAAATTCTATTAATAATAAAAATAATAAAGGGATTGTGCCGAATATGCTGACAACGTTCGTTATCATAATGTGTTCATTACTTGGTTTAACATTACTGTTTAAACTTATTAAAAAATCTGTTGAAAACTCAAATTTCTTAAAACAATCATTTAAAGAACATTTGATGTCTAAACCTGCTGAAGTCAAAAATTATGATGATATAGTAAATGATAATGATTTAAGTTGGCAAGAAAAATATAAAAAGTTTGTTGATAATGCCCAAGTTGCTGCTAGTGTTGAAAGAATTATTAAACCTATCGATGGTGGGGAATATCGGTTTGTTAATGAAGTTGAAGCTGAACAAGTAAATAGCAATATAACTCCGCAAATGGGTTTTGGTGAAGCTCTTGAAGAGACGATTGCAGATGTTCAATCTGTTCGTTTGCAGCCTAAGAAGGGTAATAAATTCAAATCTTATAATAAAATATCAAAAAACATTTCACCTGAAAATATTCCTCCTATTAAAAAGGTGAAAAATCAGGATTTGAAACCTCTACAAACTCCAAAACTTCAAATTGTAGAAAATAAAGTTGCACATGATTATAAGGAGTTTGAAGAATCCTTGGAAAAAGCATTTCATAATACTCCTAGTATGGAAGATAAGAGAAATTCCATTAACGAAGATACAACGTTAAAGCAAATGAAAAGTAATAAGGATGATGCTCCTGTATTTAATGAAATTGATAAAATCACAGAAACTATGCACAAAACCAGAAAATTGAAATCTTTTGCAACCAAAATGGCGTTAGAGGAGGCAAAAAGAAATGTTCCGCTTCCGAAAATGCGTTCAGAAATTAGAAAAGCAGGTAATGTTGAATCAAAACATGTAGAATTAGGTGCATCATCATTCCACACTAACCCTCGTAAGCTGGAAGGTGCAAATTTAAGCGTGAGTGATTTAATAGTTAAAAATAATAAATATATTAATCCTGCTACCCAAACTACGAAACAATTAAACAATTCTTTTAACAGTAAAAAATATTCAACTGTTACGATTGATGAGTTTTTTGATGAGGTAGATAATTCAAGTTCAATCACGGCTCCTGCATCTTTGGCAAGCAAAGTTGCAGATAGTCTTGGAAAAATTTCTGTAGACGATAATGTCAAAAATATTCAAAAACAAGTTCAGCAGAAAGCTCAACAGAAAGTAAATCCGTTTGAAGGTCTTGTAGTTAAATCCGGTTATAATATTAACGACAATTCCGGTTTTTATATTGTACGTAACCTGGACGGAAATACCTCTTTGGTAGGTAGAGTTAACAATGATATGATAACACTTAAAGATTTTGGTTCTGAAACTGATGTTAAATTACAGGTAAGAGCTGATAATGTAAATGTTTATATGGTAAAAGCAAACGGGTACAGATATCTTGTTGAAATAAATAATAACAAAATTGGTGTACTACTTGAGTTATAATAGATAAACAGGAAGAAGAGCTCTATTGAAAGGTTTATTCTCAAAATTATTGGTTTTCTTTTGCCTGACTTGTTGTATATGCGGTTGTACGCAAAAAGAAGACAAAACTGTTGTTCAATTTGCAAGTTGGGGTTCAAAATCAGAGATTGATATTTTGAAACCTGTGCTGACGGATTTTGAAGTTAAAAATCCTGATATCAAAATTGATTTTATGCATATTCCGCAGAATTATTTTCAGAAAATTCATCTGCTTTTTGCGTCGAATACTGTTCCTGATGTTATTTTTATTAATAATTTGTATCTTCCTGTCTATGCGAATGCAGGTGTACTTGAACCTGTCGCTAATAGTGTTGATTTGAGAGAGTATGATGAAAATATTTTAAAATCTCTTTCTTGGGACGGGGTTTTGTATGCAGTACCTAGAGATGTTTCGAATTTGGTTGTTTTTTATAACAAGGATTTATTTGACAAATACGGAGTTGAATATCCGAGAACGGATTGGACTTTTGAAGAATTTTTGACTGCTGCTCAAAAACTCACAAAGGATGGGGCTTTCGGAGTAAGTTTTGAGGAAGAACCGTTATTCTTTATTCCTTATTTAATGAGTGAAGGCGGCGGAATTTTATCTGATGATTTGTCGCAGGTGATTATTGATGCTGAAAAATCTAAAAAGGGTTTACAGTTTTATGCTGATTTAAGAAAAAAATATCATGTTGCCCCACGAGCTGAAGAGAGTGCAAGTGCTACTATGGCGCAAATGTTTTTGCAAGGGAAAATAGCGATGCATTTATCAGGAAGATGGCTTGTACCTAAATACAGAGAAGAAGCAAAATTTGATTGGGATATTGTTCAATTTCCGAAAGGGGATGCGGGAAGTATTGTGCCGCTTGATTCTTCAGGTTGGGCGGTAGCTAAAGCTTCAAAGCATAAAGAGGAAGCTTTCAGATTAGTAGACTATTTGTCCTCAAAAGATAGTATTGAATGTTTGTGCGAAAGCGGTTTGATTGTTCCGGCAAGGAGTGATGTACGGGAATCAAAATATTTCCTTGATGGTAAAAAGCCTTACAGCGCAAAAGTTTTTCTTGATGTAATTACGTCCTCGAAACCAACTCCTGTTTCCGTCAGTTATAGAGAAGTTTTGGATAAATTAAGTGCGAAGTTTGAAAAAATTTTCAGATAGTTTTGTTTGTAACAAAATGTAAATAAAAATAATATGCTTGTCAATTATTTTCTAACGTATGAGTTTATACATGTGTGAGGATATAATCGAGAGGTATAATTTATGTACAATGGAGATATTGGTAATGTTTCAGGCGGCGGAGATATAAGATGGAGCCGTGAATTAGCAGAGAAACTGGATTTGGCTGACGGTAAAAAAGACGGTGTAATTAAGAAGAATATTTGGGACGGTTTTCTTAAATCAGTTGGTAGCAATGGTAATACAGTAAAATACGGTATTACTATAGAAAGAGCTATGAAAAGTTTTGAGTATTACGACAAGAAAAAAGATGTCGGAAAAGTAGACTGGGGCAACTGGAAAGATATGTATAACAGCTTTATGGGTATAGAGAATCCTATTGGGGAGGGTGAAGAAGTAGTTGCTCATCCGCCTGTTGCTCCACCTGAGACTGATGAGCAAACCACACAAGTAACAAGTAGCGGCAATGATGGAGATAAAGTAACTCAGCAGAAGCAGGCAGATTTTGAAAAAGCAATGCAAGGTGTAAAATTTTCAGATTCTGTTCCTACGGAAGAAGAACTAAATTCTGATGGTTATACCAAATTGTATGCTGAAAAACGACCTTATGGTACTGTTGCTTATGCGAATGCTGATGGTGCTAAAATTGAAATTAGTGATACCCGTGCAGGTCACATGCCTGGTACTATTCAAGATTATACTACTACTGTGAAATATACAGATAGTACAGGGGTAGTGAATAGCGTTACCTATGATAAAGATGGCAAACCTATACAAGGAACTTTAACAATGGAGCAAGAGGATGGTACATCTGTTGAATACAGTTATACTTTTGATGCAGAAGGCAATAAAGTTCTACAAAGCTGTGTAACTACTCCTACTGGCGGAAGTGAACCTGCTGTTGATAAGCGTAAAAAAGTTGAAGTAACTTCTGACTTTGTTCAAAATGAAGACGGTACACTAACAAAAACCTCATTAAGAGAAGACGGTAAACCTGGTTTTAAGCAAACTATTGATAAAAACGGAACAGTATTGAGTGAATCTGAATTTAGGCTCGGAAAAAATGAAGGTAAAGAAATAGAAATTCGTAGGAACTATTTTGAAGATGGTTCAATCGAAAAACTGACTTTTGTTGATGGTGAGCAAATGGATGTTGCTGATGATGGTGAAATGCCTCGTCTTGGGGAACTTCAATTTAAGGCAAAAAATTCTCCTTTGAAGATTATAGACGCGAAAATTCCGACGGAATCAGAACTTTTAAATGCCGGTTATAAAAAAGATTCTTCCATGATGACGATGAATGGCGGAGTTATTTATCGTAAAGAAGAAACGGGCGAGACTGTTTTAATTTCAGATGGAATATGTGAATATTCAAATGGAACAATCCGCCAGACTCATCATTTCGACCAAAATGGCAAATTTGTTAACGCAGAGATGTCTGTAAAAGGAAAAGATGGCGCATTTGAGGCTTATACATACGGAGTTGACGAAGAAACAGGAGATGTTAGGGTTACTTTATCAAGTATTCAGCCTGCAATAGTTTCTGTGTCTGATTATGCTATGAGCGCAATTGATGGTCACGCCGAGAATATTAACGCGTTACGTCAGGAACTTGAGTTCCCTGAAGGTAATTTCCCTGATTTACGTAAATTGTTAATTAATATGGGAACAGGTGTTGGATATGTTGAAAAAGTTTCCGAAGATGGAAAGCATAAAATTGCTGTAACAGCTAGTCCGTCAGGTGATATTGAAGTTACATTCTCAGAAAAACAAGCTGATGGTACTTATAAAACTGTCGGAACTGCTAAAATGACTAAACAAGAATCAAAAACTTCGTTGAGAGGTTTTGATTACAGATTTGAGTCAACTAATCTTAAGACAGGTGCAAATAAGGTGATATCAGGCGCAAACTGGGATGATTTTTCATAGATTATAATCCCCGAGTCAGAATATTTCTGATTCGGGGTAGTAATTTTTATGCTTAAATGTGACGAAATGTAAAAAAAATATTTGTTAGTAAATTTATTCTAACTGAAATACGTTTATAAATATGTACACTTTAACCAAGGAGAGTTTTATGGCTTGTTATGATACCTCATTTGGCGGTCCTTCATTTGACGCTCTTTCAGCCAGGATGGATGCAGCTCTAGCAGCCAGTAAAAAAAGAATGGACGGGCTTATAGCCGACAGTGAGAAGAGACTGGAAGAAGCTCGTACCGATAGTGAGAAAAGAATGAATGAAGCTCGTGCCGCTAGTGAGAAAAGAATGAA
>CAYUQM010000042.1:0-18198 GCA_964446855.1 uncultured Muribaculaceae bacterium | reverse complement strand
CCGCATCCGCAAGAACATCCGAGAGCTTCTTTAGCTTCTTCCATTCTTACTTTAATACGTCCGTCTACTGCAATACCTTCACCTGTAGCTTCTGAAATTAACAATGGGTTGATATCCAACTCATCAATAAATTTGAAGTCAGAAACAAGTTGAGATAATCTCAATAGAGTTTCTTGGATTTGATCCATTTGAGCAGGTTTTGTTCCTCTTGCGCCTTCTAACAATTTGTATGCTTTAACTGATTTAATCATTTCTTCAGCATCAACATCAGTCAGAGGAGCAATTCTGAATGTTACGTCTTTCATAACTTCAACGAATACACCGCCCAAACCGAACATCATCATTGGACCGTATTGAGGATCAGTTGCGATACCGCAAACCATTTCACGAGAACCTTTAACCATTTCTTGAATGATTACACCTTCAAGACCGTCAAGCAATCCTTTTGCTTCAAGTCTTTCAAGAAGTCCTTTGTATTCTTTTCTCAATTGTTCTTCTGATTTAATGTTAACAACAACACCGCCTACATCGGTTTTGTGAGATGTAGTTTTTGAAGTCATTTTCATTACAACAGGGTAGCCGATAGAGTTACCAAGTTCAACAACTTCTGCTTCGTTAGTTGCCAAGCCGTATTTACAAGCTCTGATACCGTATGCTTGAAGGACATCGATTGATTCAAGAGTTGTAAGTTGAGCACGACCTTCTGCTAATGAGTTTTTAATAATGCTTTCAACTTTAGCTTTATCTACATCGTAGCAAGGCATTTTGCCTTCAGGTCTGTTCATCCATTGACGTTGTTGGTCTAATCTTAAGAATGCTTCTGCTGCTTCTTCTGCGTACATATAGAATGGCATGTTAACATCCATATTAGCGATTTCTGTGAAGAAGCTGCTTGTAGTCATGAATACACCAACGATTGGTTTTTCAGGATTTTTAGCTTTAATTTCCATCAATGCTTTAGCAACATCAATATCTTTCAAACCTAAGAACGGTAAGTAAATTACCATAATCATATCAACACTTTCGTCTTTGATTACAGTTTCTAAAGTTTGCATATAGTGCTCAATAGGAGCTGAAGCAATCATATCAATTGGGTTTTTAACTGATGCAGCTGATGGTAAGAAGCTTCTCAAAGTATCTTTTGTAGCGTCTGAAATTTGAGCCATTTGCATACCGTTTTCGCAGATAGCGTCAGTTGCCATAATACCGGGACCGCCTGAGTTAGTGATGATAGCTACTCTGTTACCTTTAGGGATAGGGCAGTTAGAGAAAGCTTTAGCTGTAGCAAACAAGTTTTTCAAAGAGAATTCTCTGATTACACCTGATTGTTTTAACAATGCAGCAGCAGCTTTATCAGCACCGGCTAAAGAACCTGTGTGAGAAGAAGCAGCAGATGCACCTGCAGCTGAACGTCCTGCTTTTAAAGCAAGGATAGGTTTTTTCTTAGTAATTCTTGAAGCTAATTTTCTGAAGTTAGCCGGGTTTTGGATTGATTCCATGTAAAGCAAAATTTGTTTTACATCGTCATCATTTTCCCAGTATTCAAGAGCTGTTTCTGCGTTAACGTCAGCTTGGTTACCGATAGAAATGAATTGTGCAAAACCGATGTTTAAGTCTTTCAAAATATTCAAGATACCGCCACCCAATGCGCCTGATTGAGAAACGAAACCAATGTCTCCACGAATTGGTAAGCTTTCAGCAAAAGTTGCGTCCATTGAAACTTCAGGGCTAGTGTTAAGAACACCCAAGCAGTTAGGACCAACACATCTCATACCGTATTCTTTAACTTTAGCTAATAATTGTTTTTCAGCTTCAGCACCTTCTTTGCCTGTTTCTTTGAAACCGGCAGTGATAATACATAAGCCTTTGATGCCTTTAGCGTGGCATTGATCAATCGTATCAAGTACGAATTTAGCGTTAACAACGATAACAGCCAAATCTACTTCGCCCGGAATTTCAGCGATAGAAGTGTAAGCTTTAAAACCTTCGATTTCGCCACCTTTAGGGTTAACCGGATAAATATCTCCATTGAATTTGTAATCTCTAAGTCTTTGCATAATCTCAGAACCGATTGTTTTCGGTTTTGTAGATGCGCCGACAACCGCAATTGACTTCGGTTTCATAATTTTGTCTAAATTAGTCATTTTCCGTCCTTTCTTTTCTACATTCTTATATAATAATTATTTCTTTAGAATTCCTTTGAAAAATTTTTTGATTTTAGAAAAAACACTTTTTGAAGTTTTGGTTTTAACGGATGTTTTTTCTATTTCACCAATGTATGTAATTTTTGGAGATTGTCCTTCATAATAATCTATTTGTGCAGGTCGAAAATCTCCGGTTTCCTGCCAATGTTTCAATATCTCAGCTAATGCTCGGTTTTGCATCTCTTCGTGGTTTGGTGGTAACGGTCTATTGCCAAAAGTTACAGGACAGACTCTCACTAGTAGCCCCCCTTAATCCATTCACGAACTCTTAGTTTAGCACCTAAGGAATTTGCAATTCTTTCACATTCTTCAAGGTTTAATTTTTTTCCTTGATATCCGTCAACTACACTTGCAGTAACAGGTATCCCGTATGCAGTGCATTCACTGATAAAGTTTTTCATCTCGTTATATGCTTGAGGGAATTTTGGCCTCGACATTTCATTGTACTCTTTTTCATTAGCTCCGTTTAAGCTCACTGAAATTTCGTCAATTAAGTTAACCAATTCCGGCACTACATTTTTTTTATGTACAAAATTGGCATGCCCGTTTGTATTTATTCTGATTTTTGAATGCGGATAAAGTTCTTTAATATGTTCTGCAGTTTTCTTAAGGTATTCCAACTTGACAGTCGGTTCTCCGTAACCGCAGAAAATTATTTCGGGATGCTCGTTTTCAACCAAAGAATGATGGAATTTGCAACAAGTATCAAATTGCTCGAAAACCTGCTCAACTTCATAGTTTTCAGTCTCAAGCCAAAGATTTTGACCGCAAACATCATCCTTATCTTTTCTTAAACAAAAAACACAATCGTTTGTACATCTGTTAGTTAGGTTAATATAAATTTTTCCGTCCAATAAGTAAACTAAAGTATTTGCCATGGTCAACCTTTCGTTACCAAAATTATTGCATGGGCAAAACTTTTTTACAAGCAGAAATTATGTTTAAGGTTTATCCTAGACATGTTTTGCAATTATTTTTAGCGATAACGATATGCCCTTACAAGGGGATGTAAAAATTTATAATTAAGATTACACTCCTTTAATAAATCAGAGGAGTATTTTTATGAAAAAAGTTTTTATTGCTATGGTATTGTGTGGAATGATTAGTCCTGTTTCTGCGGCTACGCGTTACGTTACGACGCAAACCCCTATCCAAAATAACTACTATAATAATTACGCAGTTAGAGATTATGAAAACAACAAAATTTCAGATGTAGAGATGTCTGTTTTTGGACGGACTTATCAAAATCAAAGTATTAATTCAAGGTTAAACCGATTGGAGCAAACTGTATTTAACAGAACGTTTCCAAATACAAATATTGAGCAGCGTATTAATAATTTAATTGTTAATTACAATAACAACACAAACACCATGCCTGTAAACAATAATTCCGGCGGTAAATTAAAAAATATAATTGACAGTGTGAGTTCAAATTTTTTTGGTTGTCCGACAGGCATGACTCCTCCTGTCAATCCATACTATAGCTATGGTTCAAACGGCTATGGAACAGATTATGGAAATTATCAGGATTATTACGGTAATAACGGATGGTTTCGGAACCATAATCAAGTCGGTAACAGTACGGGAATTCATATTATTGACTAATAAAAATTTATCATTAAATATATCATACGTTTAGATGTTTATCATCTTGCTTAAATAATTCATAATAAAAGCAAGAAAGTGTAGTCTAAAAATGCCTTTTCGATACAGATTACAAAAAATTCTCGATTTCAGAATTCGCAAAAAAGAAGAACAATTACTGGTAGTTCAAAAAGCTCAACAAGCAGTCTTTATTGCAGAGGAGAATATCAGAAAAAATAACGAAGAGATACAGGCTACGCAGATGAACATGCGCAGGGCTGACCCTATGATGTACGAAACTTACGATAAATACCTGATACATCTTTGGGAGAAAGCCGAGCAACTGGAACAAATTCGTGTAGAAGCGCAAAGGCAGCTTGATATTGAAAAACAAAAACTTGTAAAACTTGAACAAGCAGTTAAAGTTCTTGAGAAACATAAAGAGAAGAGCCGCGATATCTACAGAGAAGAAGAGAAAAAAGCTGAGCTTAAACAGTATTCCGAACTTGGTGTAACCCGATATTTTGCACAGAGCAAAGAGAAACAAGAAGAGGAAGAAAAAGAAATTTTAAGGCAGCTTGCCGAACTGGAGGTTGATTAACAAATGAATATTGATACAAAAGCAAAGACAGCCATATTTTCAGGTAGCGAGATGGCAGGTATTGCCTCCTCAAATCAGGCTAAACGTTTTTCAAACAACAGTACTTCTTTTGAAGACGAAATAAAATCTTCCAAAGCGGAAGAAACTAAAGATATAAAAGAAACAGAGTCCGTTGATAATTCTCAAAAAACTTCCGAAGCCAAGAAAGAAGAAAAAAAGGATACAAAAAAGACTGAAGAAAAAGTTTCTAAAGAACAAAACAAAGATGATGTACAAACTCTTGAAGGTGAAGTTTCTGCGTACGAATCACAAAACGATGCCCAAAACGGACAGCATAATCAACAGGATGCAAGTGCATACTCAGCGTTATCAGAACAAGTTCAAGCATATATCAGTGCAAATGGCGGGCAATTTAATTTTGCCAGTGTTAATGCTATGGCGGCAACTTCAAGAAGTCAGCTCGCAGGAATAAATGCTTCCGTCGATTATACGTCAATTCAAATGTCTGACACAGATGCAAAATTCTTTGCTGATTTGGTATCTAAGACCGATATGTCTATGGGAAGTGTTGCAGCAGAGTTTCAAAAAGCACTTCAAAACGGGGATGTTAAGATGGTTCAATCGACTGCCAAGGCTTCTGCGGCATTGATTGAGGCTTTAAAAGAATCTTCAAAAACACATCAACCGTTCAGAATTGATTTTGATAAAGATGTTTCTGTCGTTTTGCAAGTGGACAGAGCCGGAAAAATTAATGCAAACTTCATTCCCGGTGATAAAGCCGTTGAAAATTATTTGAGAAATAATATTGAATTTTTGAAACAAAGATTTAATGAAGAAAATATTGCGTATGGAGATTTGAATTACTCTCAATCCCGTCGTAACAAAGAAGAACAACAAAAAAGAAATAGCAAGGAGGGCGGACATGAATGATTCATATACCACAGCCTTAAATACACAAAAATCAACCCAAAACTGGATGGATGTTATTGCTGATAACATGACCAATGTCTATACTCCGGGTTTTAGACAAAAAGAAGTTAACTTCAAGACGTTTCTTGGCGGTGCGATTTCTGATGATTATGCAAAGAACCTTGGTCAAGGTAAGTCTACTCCGGGTACGGCGAACGAAAACTTATTCCTTGAAGGTAAGGGCTTTTTCCTTGTAAAAGATGCCGAAGGTAAGAGCATTTATACTCGTCTCGGTGAATTTACTTTTGACGGAGAGGGCGTTTATAAAGATAGAAACGGTAATACCGTACAGGGCTATATCCTAAATGATAAAGGCGAAATCATGCAGGGTACAAAATCTATTACTGCTGATTTGTATCAGGAAACTGCAATGAAGGGTGGTTCTCTGGATATTCCTACTACAAATATCAAATTGTGGGTTGATCCTAATAATGGTAAATTCCTCGGTAAATATGATGACTACGAAATAAAAAGCGATGGGACTATTTATGGTAAGGCTGATAACGGCAAGAGAACAGTTCCGCTTTATAGAATTACTACAAGAAATTTCCACAATTCTGCAGCGTTATACGAATTTAAGGACGGTCAGTTTATAGAAACTGCCGAGTCAGGTAAGCCGCTCCTAGGCTGCGGTGAAATTCGCTCGGGACTGTTAGAATTATCAAACGCAGATTTCAAGGCTAATATTTCATATTTCCAGATGGCAAAATTGCAGATGGAAATTTCTAACAAGTTGATTTCTTCAAACAAAGAACTGCTTGAAGAAGCATTAAGACTTGTCGGTTCATAGAATTATTTTTTCATAACAACAGGTACAGTTTTTACTGTGCCGGTTTAAACACGAATTAAACTCCATTTGATTTTAAGGGGGCTGTTAGGCCCCTTTTTGTTTACAAAGAAAAGATTACAGCTTTTTAGTATTATTTGAATAACAGTTATTGTGGTTACGGCAGTGAAAATTTATTCCCAAATTTTTGTTTTTGTCTTATTATTAGAGTACAAATTTAAAAAGGAGAGAATAAAGATGGCTAAAAGTAGAATTGGTATAGATGTTGGAGGAACAAACGTTAAGCTTGCTCTTGTGTCTGATGAGGGTAAAATTATTTACTCAAATTCTATTCCGACTCGTGCGGAAATGGGTTATGAATACACTGTTAATAATATTAAACAGGCGATTAGAGATTTGTTGAAGGAAACAAGTGTTAATCCTGAAGATATTGAAGGTATTGGATTTGGTTTTCCGGGGCAAGTTGATTACAAGTCAGGAATTGTAAGACTTGCTCCAAATATTCCGGGGTGGGTTGATGTTCCTATCGCAAAAATGATAGAAGATGAATTCCATATTCCGACACGTGTTGATAATGACGTAAGATGTGCGGCTCTTGGTGAGTTGAATTTTGGTGCGGGAAAGGGCTGTGAAAATTTAATCTGTATAACTGTTGGTACAGGTATCGGTTCCGGTCTGATTGTAAATGGAAAGCTTGTTCGTGGTGCATCTAATGCTGCAGGTGAGATTGGACACATAAAGCTTCAAATGCATGATGGTCCTATTTGCGGCTGCGGGGATACCGGATGCTTGGAGGCTTTTGCTTCAGGACCTGCAATTGTTGCTATGGCAGAAGATTATATCAAAGGCGGAAAATCTACAAAGTTTAGAGAGCTTGCAAATCCTGATATTACACCTTATATCGTTTGTGAAGCTGCGAAGGCAGGCGATCCTGTTGCAAAGCGAATTTTTACAATTATGGGTGAATATATCGGAATAGGTCTTGCAAGTGTAGTTAACTTGCTTAACCCTGAGAAAGTTATTATTGGTGGGGGAGTTGCGGACGCAGGTGATTTTCTGATGGATCCTCTAAAAGAAACGCTCAAGAAAAGAGCTATGAAAATTGCAGGTGAAACTGTAGAAATAGTTCCGGCTCAGCTTGGAAATACTGCAGGTGTAATCGGTGCAAGTTTACTTATAGAAAGTTAACCTAATCAAAAAAGCTCCCATTCGGGAGCTTTTTTATTATGTTTCGCGAATATAATAATTTCCTTTGCGAGGCGATTCTTCGATAATCAATCCTCTTATATTATCAAACCATGTGCAGACTTCTGCAACATCTTTATTGTAATTCATTGCAAGAGATACTGCCGCATTTTTTTTATCTTGATCAGGGAATATGATTTTTGTTCCTCCGACCAGAAATACATAATTTAATTTTTGACCTTTTTCATAAATCTGTTTTGACATAAGAATACTATCTTTGTCGAAATTTACGTTGCCGATATTAATTTTTTCAGACTTCATACGCATATCTCCTTTAATAAACCTTAATTTTATAAGTGGCTATATATATTAAGTGCTTTTTTAGGTTTTATCTAACGAATATTTGAAAAATCTTTACAATGTGTTACAAAATAGCGCAGGCTGTCCAAAATAAGCTCGTTTAACTTGTTTTATGTATTTTTAAAGGAAAAAATACGTAAATTGGTATATATTTGTCGTTGATTTTTGAAAAAAATACATTAAAAGGTTGATGCTATACATGTATAAATACTTTATTGTATTTATGGGGAATGCTCACAGACTTGTTAATAAAGGGATAATAAGTTGGTAGAAACAAAGAAAAAACTGGAAACAGCAGATGTATTATTTGAAGAGTATAACTGGTTTAAGAAGTTATTTCCTCTTGCTCTGCAAAAATCAAGTGACGGGTTTTTTCAGCCGGGATTGAGATGTGAGCTTGTTGGAGTGAGTAAAAATATTAATTTGTTACAGTCTAAGGAAGCTTATTTTGTTACCAAGATTAAAATAGATAAATTTTATGATATGTTTTTGAGAATGTCTGAGCAGGCGGTATCTCTTTTGTTGACAAAAGGGTTAGGTAGAGCAAACAGAGCATTCAATATTAATAAGCTTACAGACTTAGAAGCTCAGGTTCTAACAGGGTTTAATGATTATGTATATCAGATTATACTGCAGTTCCTTGACCCTCCGCCGGTCGTTAATTTTGTAAGAACAAATTTTGATATAACGCATTTGACATTTGTTATTAAAGATGAAGAATCTCAAATGTCCGGAAAGTTTATATTATCGGTTCCTGATGGACGTTTAAGTCCTCAGAAAGTAGAGTTTACTGGTGATAAATTTGATTTTAGTGATTTTTATAAATGTCACACAGAAGCTAAAATTGTAATAGGTAAGACTCGTTTTTCTGTTCGTGAATTAAAGGATTTGGAGCCTGAGGATTTAATAGTTCTGGAGGACAGTAATCTTCAAAGTTTCTCTTTACATATAAGAGATGAAATAAAGACAATGTTTATAGAACCTAGAATGGATTTAGAATTACCTTATGATGAAAATAACGGAGGAAATGAAATGGGAAATGAAGCGGAAGCTAAAAATTTATGGGATAGCATAGAAGTTGATATGTATGCTGAGCTTAACCCTGTAAAAATTTCTCTCGGTGACTTGAAAAAGATTGAGGAAGGTTTGGTCGTTGATGTTGCGGCATTATATGATAATAAAGTTTCTTTAAGGGTTGAAAATAAAGTAATCGGTTATGGTGAGCTTGTTATTGTAAATGACCGATACGGTGTTAAAATCCAAAATATCAATCAAGAAAAAGAAGATGAAGAGGGTGTTCGTACTTCGATGCCTGCTCCGCAACAATTTGAAGCCTCAGAGGATGACTATAATGACGAAAGTTACCAACCGGATGAAACAGGAGAGGAGATGGCTCCTGAGCAAGTTGCGGCTCCTGCTGCTGCGGAAGATGAGGAATTTGATTACAGTGATTTTGAGCTTGAAGATGAAGATATTTAATTAATGAGAAAGAATTGAGGGGACTATGGGTGGATACTTAGTTAATTTTACAATATATATTATGGCAATGTTGGGACTGATATTCTTTGCGTTGCTTGTTTATCAGAAGGTTTCTAAAACAGGAGCTTTGGGAGCTAAAAAATCAGATTTTTTAGGGGTTGAAGAAACTATGTCTATAGGACCTAGAAAAACCTTGTACGTTGTCCGTGCCGGTAATGAAAGATTTTTAATTGCAGGTGATGTTGACAAAACTTCATTAATTGCAAAGTTAGGTGGTAATGAAGTGCTTGAAGATATAGGTAAAGAAGCTGAAACTTCAAAATATATTAATGAATTATATGACATGAATAAGGTTGACCAACCAATAGCTAAAAAGGTGGCTAAAAGTGTTGACGATATTCCCGTTATTGTTGATTTCCAAGATAAAAAATCGTACGGCAATAACAAGAAAGTGCTTCATAGTATGATACGAAAAATCAATGGTTAATGATGATTAAATAACGAATAGAGGATATGATGGATAGTGTAATCAAAGATATAAACCCTGTATTACAGATGTTAATAGTAATGACGGTATTTTCATTAATACCGTTGGTGTTTTGCTGTATGACAAGTTTTTTGAGGTTTGTAATAGTATTTTCTATGCTGAAAACCGCGATGGGTACGCAATCCGTTCCGCCGTCTATTGTTATTGTCGGTTTATCAATGATTTTGACTTTCTTCACTATGGGACCTACATTTCAGCAAATGTATGAAATGGGTAGTGTTCCTTATCAGAAAAATCAAAATATTGTCATGGCGATTGATGAAGGTTCAAAGCCTCTAAAAGAATTTATGATGAAACAAACGCGTGAGAATGATCTTGCATTTTTTATTCAGTTGTCTAAAAAGCAAGCTCCGGCCAGTCCTGATGAAATCTCAATATGGGAGGTTGCTCCTGCATACATTATGAGTGAATTAAAAACTGCATTTGAAATAGGGTTTGTTATTTTTGTCCCTTTTATTGTCCTTGATCTTGTTGTGGCAAATATATTGCTTGCGCTCGGTATGTTCATGCTGTCGCCAACCATTATTTCGTTGCCGTTTAAGCTTTTGATATTTATTGCGGTAGACGGTTGGGCGCTAATTGTTCAAGGTTTGGTTACAAGTTACAACTAACAGAGGTATTGATTATGATAGAGATTTTAGCGGAATATTTAGCAAAAGGTTTTATGACGATGCTTACAATATCAATGCCATGTGTACTTGTGGCTGCGGGTATTGGTCTTGTTGTCGGTATTTTGCAGGCAGTTACTCAGGTTCAAGAGCAAACCATTGCTGCTGCACCTAAAATTTTGGGTGTGTTTCTTGTAATTGTTATAGGTGGATTTGGTTTTATAAGATTACTTTCAAATCTTTTTATAGATGGTATGGCTCTTGCCTTTAATGTTGTGCCTAAAAATGATTCTTATGTACTTGCTGCTGACTATAATCAATATACATCTACTTATGGTCAGGTTGGTCCGCAAAAGTTTAATGTTCAATCTGACATTGATTATATAATGAAAAATCCCGGTAAAGTTCCATACATTGACAAGTCCGAAAGGGTTAAAACTGTTCGTTCTAACAGATCCGCTAATCCGCAGCCGGATTTGTTGGAGGCGAGAACCATTAACAGGCGATAGGAGGATGAATGGATAGTTTTTACACCGAACTGGTGAAACTTTTTCCACAACTGAATACATCCTTATTGGCAGGGATATATGTATTTTCACGTATACTCGGCTTCTTTAGATTTTCACCTATATTTAATCGAAAAGAAATCCCTACAATGGTAAAGCTTTCTCTTGCCTTAATGTTTACGTTTATTTTAGTTGCATTGGTAAAGCCTGCTGATGTTGTTGCTCAGAGTGCCGGCGAGTCAATGGTTTTGTCTATACTTTTGAACTTTGTTGTCGGAGCCATAATAGGATATATGGCACAGCTTATTTTGATAGCTATTGAAGCCGGTGCCGATATGATTAACATGCAGATGGGGCTGTCTTCCGCAATGGTATTGGATCCTACCACTTCATCTCAGGTATCTATTTTGACTAAGCTTTTTAGTTTGCTTGGTTTGCTTATTTTTATAGAGTTAGGCGGAATATATTGGCTTATTAAGGCTTTGATAAGAAGTTTTGAGATATTTCCGTTATACGCAGAAACGTTACCTCTTGCAAAGCTTATTAATTTCGATTATCTGATAAAAATGACGTCAAATGTTTTATACATGGGGCTGCAAATTGCATCTCCCGTTCTTCTTGCTACTTTGGGGCAAGATATTATATTGGGTGTAATCTCAAAAACTGCACCGCAGGTTAACGTATTCCAGTTAAGCTTTCTTTTTAAACCGGTATTCGGGGCAGCTATCCTTTGTTGGATTATGCCTATGTTTTTGAATATTATAAGTGATTATTTTCTTGGTTACGCTAATATATTTTAGATCTCAACTTATTTTTTTGTTAAAATCCTGTCCGCCAACAATCTTTAAATGTCTGTTTTCGCCTTCTCCGATGCTTTTGCTTGTCAGATTATGTTGTTCGACAAGTTCATGTTGTAATTTTCGAATTTGTTGGTTTTGAGGTTGTAATTCTATATGTTCTGCACCGGCGAGAATTTTATTTATGGCAGCTTTTGCTTCATCCAAAGCTCGTTCAGCATCGTCATAGTATCCTTGCAAAGTTTCTGAGGTTTCAGTAATTTGGAGTGCATCTTTCAGTATCTTTTGGATTTGCGCCATGGAGTTTGTTTTTACATAGAATATCTGTAATCTGTAATCATTTGCCGTGCTTAATACTTTTGCTCCGCCTTTGGCAAAGTTTTTATGCGCAATAACAATATCAGCATCATCAAGATTTCTGGTAATTTCTGCATTTAAATCCAGTCGTTCTATAACTTTTCCTACAATAGTTCTTGATACTGCATATAAATATATTTTCTTAAATGTTTTAACTTCTTCAACGTACTTTTGTCTTGAGAATGAAAACTTTAAACTGTCTGACGGATTAATTTTTTGTTCCAGGGCGTTAATTTGTTCCGTAAGGGTTGGTTCCTGTTTAAGCACAGGTTTTTCTTGCGGTGATTCTTCATAAGTTTTATCAACCTTTCGAATTTCCGGACGAATCGGCCAACCGCGCAGGATATAATCCACAGCTTCTGTAGTATCTTTATAAACGGCAAGAGTATTCCTGTCCAAAATTTCTATAACTATATCGAAGGTCGGCTGTTTTTCACGTTCCAAAACTGTTTTTTGCGAAGCTCTTCTTCTCGCTTCATCATCCCCGAGGGTTACGGACTGAATACCGCCGACCAAATCTGATAAAGTTGGATTCTTTATTAAACTTTCAAGTGAGTTCCCGTGTGCTGTAGCAATCAACATAACACCACGTTCTGCAATTGTTCTTGCGGCTTGCGCTTCTTCTTCGGTTCCTATTTCATCAACAACAATTACTTCAGGGGTGTGATTTTCAACAGCTTCAATCATAATATCTTTTTGATATTGCGGTTGTGATACCTGCATTCTTCTGGCATGTCCGATAGCCGGATGCGGGGTGTCTCCATCACCTGCAATTTCGTTTGAAGTATCCACAACTACAACTCTTTTTGCAAGTTCATCTGCTACAAGGCGTGATATTTCTCTGAGTTTTGTCGTTTTACCGACGCCTGGTCTTCCGAGAAATAAAATGCTTTTACCCATCATGCAAAAGTCTTTTATGCAAGCAATTGTCCCCGTAACAACTCTACCGATTCTGCAAGTCAGACCAATAACTTTTCCTTGTCTGTTTCTTATTGCACTGATTCTGTGGAGTGTTCCGGGGATACCTGAACGATTATCAGAAGTGAAATCTTGAATTCTTTGGGTTATGTAAGAAATATCTTCTTCAATGACGGTTTCATTCCCCAAATATTCAATACGCCCTCCGGCATGTCTGATTTCAGGCGTTCTGCCTATGTCAAGGACAATTTCAATTACGTCCTCCATCTGCTCATAAGTGATATATCTTTTCACCTTGTCAGGTAAGACCGTTAATAATCGGTCAAGATCGTTTTGAAATTGTAAGTTACTCATTTTCTTTGCCTTTCTATATTTTGCTATATATGACAAAATAATTATTGGCTGTTTTAATTTTTGACTTAGACTTTTAACTATCTCCAATTATATTATACCACTTTTTAAAACAAATCACTCCATTATTTATACTACAAGGGTAGTAATCTTTACAAAAATTAACAATTTAGAGTCTGAAAAGTGTTGATTTTACACGCTTTTAATTTTTTATTGAAAAATTTTCAGGATTTGGTGTTATAAAATTGCCAAAAGTTGGTATAAAATTTGCTTCAGCGGATTAATAATTCTTAATAATATTTATAAATATCATATATTTATACTAGCCTTTTTTATAAAAAATGTTATATAATATAAGCAAAGGTATTATAATGACGACGATAATAAATAAGAATAGAAGGGTATTAAAATGAGTAGAAACAAAGCTACAGCTGCAGCTGTTATGATGATGTTATTTATGACTTGCGGTACAGCAAATGCAGTTCCATCAGGGCCGTTTGGTTATGATTTGCAGGCTGATATGCACAGAGACGAACAACCTAAAGTAGAACAAAATGTTGAACAGGAAAATAGAGGTGATGATGTTAACAGATCTATTCCTGTAAGGCCTACAGATGCAAAACAGTTTTATTCATTTGTGCCGCTTGCAGATTTGTATACATCATCAGTGGATAGAGCAGTTTATTATCCTAACGCAACAGTTAACAGTGCTATTGCAAAATATAAAAGCGGAAATTATACTGAATGTTTACAGCACCTTTATTCATATATAAAGAAACACCCATCTGATGCTTATGCATACTATTATATGGGTATGGCCTACACAAAGATAGGTGAAAACAATGTAGCGAAAAATTGTTATCAAAAAGTAATTAACTGTAATGCAAAAGGTAAACTTTTGGAGCAGGCTCTTAAAGGTAGAGATTGTATAACCGGTGGAACATATTGTCATGCATTTGATATTAATCCTTCAATTCCTAATGCTGATCCATTGGATGAATTTATTAATGCTCCATACACAGGAAATGGTTTTTCTCCTGAGTTGGAAAAAAAATATAAACAAAGACAGTTGGATAACTTGCAAAAAGAAATTAACAGAAAAGATACGTTAAATGAAGAAACAAGAGATAAAATGCAAGAAATTCAGAACAAATCTGAGGGTTTGACTGACAATAAATTGTCAATGGTAACCGGCTTTGCGGCTCAAGTTGATTCTACTCCAACAAATGCTGAAGTTCTTGAAGCTATAGATGTTCTTAAGCGTGCAGGTGTAAATATTTCTGCGGATTTAGCGGAAACATCTAAATCTAAAGTTTCAAATAAAGTTAATCCGGCTGATTTTATGCCAAGCCCTGAGATGCAACAGCTTAATATGATGCTTGGGAATAATAATAACGGTAACAATGATGCACTTATGAATATGCTTCCTTTAATGATGCAGGCTGAAAATAATGGTCAAAAAATTGACCCTCAAGTTATTCAGTCTATGATGGTTAATTCTATGATGGGAAGTATCAACAGTATGGGCAATACTGACAATAAATAATTAATTATGACTTTAAATTATATTAAAGCTAAAGAGAAAATGTTGACAGCTTCGAGTGATGACTGTCAACATTTTTTTGAAGAAAATAATTATATACTGGAACTTGCATACTGGAAGTTGCTGCACGAAAAGCCGGATGAATCTAAGATGCTTTTTAATACACTGGTAGATGCAGATATTCGAGCCGGATGGGGTAGTTTCATTTCTGGGCTTGTACAGGGTGATGTCAATTCTTATCCTACATATTTCCAAATAAGAAATTTTCTTGAAATAGATTTGAATTTGTTTTTACAATATTATCTTGGAGAATATGTAGAAAATGTTGTAAAATACGCAGATTGGTTTTGTACAATTAATCCTGAAGTTTATAAATTTATCGGTCGGGTATTTATGAAAAATGATTATGATGAGTACGCATTATTATTTTTGAACAGAGCAAAAGATTGTTTTTTTCTTGACCCTGAACTACATTATCTTTTAGCAGAGTATTACTCCGGTAAAGGGGACTTAGTTCAGGCAAATCAAGCTCTTCATAATTGTCTTTCTGTTTTACCGCAATACTATCCTGCGCTGGCTTTGCAAAGAAAATTAAAATTAAATTGCAATGATTAGATGTTTATGCTACACTTGTCTTACTTTATATTAACCCCTTAAGGAGAATTATTATGATTATTATAATGGAACGGAATGCGACTAAGGTTCAAGCGCAAAGAGTTATTGACTTTTTGAAAGACAATGATTTTCAAGTTCGATATAATATTGGCGAAGTACATACTGTTATTGATGCTATTGGGGATAAAACTTCTATTAGTCCCGGAAGGCTTGCTGCATTTGATGGTGTTAAGGAAGTAAAAATTATAAGGGAACCATTCAGACTTGCTTCAAGAGATAGAAAAGTTGAGGATACTGTAATAGAATTTCCGAACGGTGTTAAAATCGGTGGAAATAATAAGCCTGTAGCTATGGTAGGACCTTGCTCCGTTGAGGCTGACTATGACGGGTTATTAGAAATTGCCACAGCAGCTAAAGAAATGGGGTGTGAATTTTTACGAGGAGGTGCTTTTAAGCCAAGAACCTCTCCTTATGACTTCCAAGGCTATGGCGAAAAGGCGCTGCAGTTTATGAAGCGTGCAAGTGAAGCTACAGGTTTGTTAACTGTCAGTGAAGTAATGGATGCTTGTGACTTGCCTATGATGTTAGATTATGTGGATGTATTGCAAATTGGGGCAAGAAATACTCAGAATTTCAAACTTCTACAGGCTGTCGGAAGATGTAATAAACCTGTAATTCTGAAACGTGGATTGGCGAGTACTATCAGAGAATTTTTGCTTGCTGCCGAACACATTATGTATCAAGGTAATAGTCAGGTCATTTTATGTGAAAGAGGAATCAGAAGTTTTGATAGTGCCTTTACCAGAAACGTTATGGACATAGCTTCAATTCCTGTTATAAAAAGATATTCCCATTTACCTATAATTGTTGACCCGAGTCATGGAACCGGTCAAAGATATTTGATAGAACCTATGGCGAAAGCAGGATTGGTCGTTGGTGCTGATGGTATTATGATAGAGATTCACAATGATCCGGAAAATGCCCTTTCCGATGGTAAACAAAGTCTTCCGATTCCAATGTTTAAGGAAATTATGGGTAGAATTAATTCGTTTAATGAGAACTTGCAATATGAAAAGCAATGTTTGTCCGCGAATGTGAAGTGAATATTTGAGAGAAAGAAGCTAACATAGCTTCTTTTTTCTTATCATTTTAATTTGACCTGTTGGAATAAATATATATTTACTACATATTGACGGAAGGTTTATAGTATGTTAAGATTCATGGTAAAGTCACAAATATCAGGAGTATAATATGAAAAAGTTTGTAATAAGTATGGCAGCGGTGTTAGCGTTTGGATTTAGTAATGGTGCTTTTGCAATTAATATCCCGGTTACTGCAATAACTCCGTTTAATAATACAAATCCGCCGGCTGAAATTGCTGTAAAAATTCACAGTAATGTTCAGGTTACTGATGATATTGTTTTATTTGAAGGTTATACCGTAAAAGGTAAAATGGTTCTGCAAAATGGGGTATTGGCTTTTGTTCCTTACAGTTTTATTAATGTTCACAGTGAAGAAGGTCAATTTGAACCTCAAACATACGGAACTTTTAATGGCTACGTGAATAATAGCCAGATAGTTCCTGTTGCACAAGGTGCAGCAATTAGTGTTAATCCGGGTCAAACTTTTCTTTTAAACTTTAAAGATATTATTCCTAAACAGGTAGTTATGCCGCAAAATGTTACTGATGATGCATCGACTATTGTTATTAATTCAATGTCTCCTGCAACTATTGAATCCCAAAGACCTTTTGCGCAAAGCTTACCGGGGCTTCCTGTTACTGATTTGAGCACAATGGATGCTACAAACAGATATAATCCGGCTATGCCGCTTAAAAATATATTGAGAAATCGTAATAACGAATTTTTAAGATAATCTTATAATTGGAGGCTAAATTTTGAAAATACCATCATAACCATCTCGGCAGGCACGTTTACGTCTGTTCCTGTTTGGCTTATGTGATTAAGATTAAAGCTATGTCTTTATCCTATATGGAAACTTCAGAAGAAAATTAAACTTCTACAGCCGCTTTAATAGTGCCGTTGCCCTCAAGGATAATTTCTTTTTCAAGATTATTTTCAAGAATAATCATTTTGGTTTTTTCAAGATTATTTTCTTCAAATGTAGAGATTTCTTTTATTATTAAATCACCCATTTCCTACTCCTTTTTTCATATTATAACAGATGCGTTAAGGGTTTTCAAGGGTAATAAAGTTTATAAATCTTATTTTTTGCTTCTTTGTAACAAAAATCAATATTAAATTTGCATAAAATGTTTGTTCATGATAATTTAGTTGTGGTTAAGAATGTTTGATAGGCTTGCCCTAGTCTGAGGTTAGCATAAAAGAATCAGGTATTGCCCCGCTTCAAAAGTTAACCGTCGGATGAAACTTTTTAGCCCGTAGTACAATACATTAATTATAAGGAGAAAACAGATGCCTGTAGCATCAATGATTGAACTTTTAGAAGCTGGTGTACACTTCGGTCACCAAACTCAAAGATGGAACCCTAAAATGAAACCGTATATTTACGGTGCAAGAAACGGTATTTACGTTCTTGATTTACGTAAAACTACAGAATTACTTGATGAAGCTTATGCAGTAGTGAGAGAATTCGCTGCTCGTAATAAAAACGTCTTGTTTGTTGGTACTAAAAAACAAGCTGCTGAAGTAGTTGCTGAAGAAGCTACACGTTCAGGTGCTTATTACATCAACAGAAGATGGTTAGGCGGAATGTTAACTAACTTTGAAACTATCAGAGGTCGTGTTAACAAACTTAAAGAATTAG
>CAYUQM010000041.1:6592-18282 GCA_964446855.1 uncultured Muribaculaceae bacterium | reverse complement strand
ACATTCAAATACAACCGAAAAGTAAATAGTAGTAGAAACATAGAGGAAAAAGGAAAATGGCAGTACCAAAGAAAAGAACAGGACATTCCGCTAAAGGACACAGAAGAAGTAACTGGAAAGCTACAAAACCGGAAACTACAAAATGCCCTAACTGCGGTGCAACAGTTTTAACTCATACAGTATGTACAGAATGCGGTACATATAAAGGAAAACCGGTCAGCCTTAAAGATAGAGTTGCTGAAACTCCTGTAAAAGAAGAAAAAAAACCGGCTAAAAAATCAACTAAAAAAGCTGAAGAAGCTAAAGTTGAAGAAGTAAAAGCAGAAGCTGAAACTGAAGTAAAAGAAGAAGTTTCTGAAGATAAAGCTGAATAGTTCCAAATACTTTACACGTCATGCTGAAACAAATCAGCATGACGTTGAATAGTATAATATATAAGACTTTGAGAGAGGGATAAGATGACAAGAATAGCAATAGATGCAATGGGTGGCGACCACGCTCCGCACGAAATAGTAGCAGGAGCTGTATGGGCAGCACAAGAATACGGTGTTGCAATTGAATTAGTCGGCAAACAAGACAGAATTGAACAGGAACTTGATAAAATAAGTCACGAAGGTTTTTATTCTGATTGCGGGAAAGCCGGTAAACAATATCGTATTAAAATTGATACAAGCAAACTTGATATAAAAATTACTCATGCATCCGAAGTTATTGAAATGGGAGAAGCTCCTGGACAAGCTATTCGTAAAAAGAAAAAGTCATCTATCGTTCTTGCTGTTGATGCTGTAGCACAAGGCAGCTCGGATGCTGTTGTTGCAGCAGGTTCTACAGGAGCTGCAATGGCTTCAAGTTTATTCGGACTTGGCAGATTACAAGGTATTGACAGACCTGCTATTGCCGTAACTTTACCTACAATAAAAAGACCGATTGTTGTTATTGACGCAGGCGCTAACAGTAACTGTACCCCTGAAATGCTTTTGCAATTCGCAGTCATGGGTGCAACATTCTCTAAAAACGTTCTCGGTATTGAACATCCTAGAGTTGGTGTTTTGAACATCGGTGAAGAAGCAGGTAAAGGTAACGAGCTTGCGCAAGCTGCATATAAACTTTTAGAAGAACATCAAGATAAAATTAACTTTGTGGGTAACATAGAAGGTAAAGAAATTTTCCTAAGTGTGTGCGATGTTGTTGTTTGTGACGGATTCGTAGGAAACGTTGCATTGAAAGTTACAGAAGGCACATCTTCAATGTTATTCAGAATGTTGAAACAAGAATTTAAAGCAGATTGGATGGGCAAAATTATCGGTCTGCTTGCGAAACCTTTTATGAAAAGAATTTACTCCAAAATTAACTATGAAGAATTTGGCGGAGCCTTGCTTCTTGGTGTAAAAGGTATTACCGTAATTTCTCACGGACGAAGCAAAGCTTACGCAATTAAAAATGCGGTAAGAGTTGCTAAAGACGCCGTAGAATCAGGTGTTAACGAAAAAATTGCTAAATTTCATGAGGAACAATAATAATGACAAATAAATTAATCCCGATTCGTATTGCGGGAGTAGGATACAGTTTACCCGAAACGGTTATCACTAACGATGACCTTACTAAGTTATATGAAACTTCCGATGAATGGATTTATACTCGTACAGGTATTAAAGAAAGAAGAGTTGTTTCAGGTAACCAAAATGCAATTGATTTAGGCTTGGAAGCAGCACTAAAAGCTCTTGAAAAAGCAAAAATGACTCCTGATGAAATTGACTTAATTATTGCGGCATCATCTGCACCGCCTGATTTGTATCCTGCAATTGCTTGTCATATTCACCAGAGATTAGGAATTGAAAAACAAATTCCTGCTTTCGATATTACAGCAGCTTGTTCAGGCTTGATTTACGGTATGAGTATCGCAAAAGCTTATATTTCATCAGGCATGTACAAAACCGTATTGGTTGTAGCAACCGATAACAATTCAAGACTTGTTGACTGGACTGATAGAGGAACTTCCATTTTGTTCGGTGACGGTGCCGGAGCTATGGTTTTAACTCAATCCGAAGACGGTATAGATGATATTATCGCAATTGACATTAAGGCTGATGGTAATTTCGGAAACTTAATCGAACTTCCGTTTGACGGAAAAAATTGTCCGCTTGTTGAGCCAAATGAAAAGAGAGAATCTCTTATTAAGATGAACGGACGCGGTGTTTATACTTTCGTCGCAAAAATTCTTCCTCATTATGTAGAAGAGTTGATTGAAAACGCAGGTATGAAGGCTGATGATATTGACTACTTAATCCCTCACCAGGCAAATATCAGAATTATTCAAGCCGTTCAGGAACGTCTCGGATACAGCGATGATAAAGTTGTAACAAACATTAAGTATTACGGCAATACTTCTGCTGCATCTATTCCGATTGCGCTTGCCGAAAGCGTTGAAAAAGGTAACGTTAAGCTTGGCACAACTGCAATTCTTTGCGGTTTTGGCGCAGGCATGACCTGGGGCGGAACAATCGTAAGACTTCGCGACGGGATTTGCTAATTCGTAAAAGTTGAAATTTTAACAAGTATTTGAGTACCGGTATTGTCATAAGATTAATACCGGTACTTTTTTGACATAATATTGTAACGAAATGTAAAAACAGATTTAAAATAACCGAAATCCGCTTGTAATACTGCATATCCACATATATAAGGTGAAAGCATACAGCAATTCTGTTCAAGAAATTTACTTTACAGATATATGACACGCAGGGATTAAAATTAAAGGGGATTTTAGCATGGGAGACAGATTGGATTCTATCAGTGGAAAATTTCAAAGCATTAAAGATGCTTTTTTAGAGCAGAGAAAAATTATTACTGCAGAAAGAGTTGTTAACGGTAAACAAATGACAGAAACCTGTAAAAACTCTCTGGGTGAGACACTTAAAGTTTCAGTATTTATCGACAGAAATGGGGACGGTAAATTTGATGCATCAGAGGCTGTATCGGTCAAGTATTTTGATGTTCAGTCAATGTCACGTCTGACAACCGAGTACAGAGATACAGACGGCGACGGATTCGCTGACGAAGTTGTAAAATCAGATTGGACAGGTAATGAAACTGTAACAAAAGTAACTCCTGATGAAATTCACGGGAAAAATCACAGAATGGATTTCAAATACGGCTTCAAGTGGGATAATAACGGACCTATGATTGTTTATGGGCAGAATAGCTAAAATAAAAGGGGTGTATCCACCCCTTTTATTTTGTTTACTTTTCTTGTGTTTAGTGTATAATGAACTTATTAAGGATTAGAGAGATTGAGGGATATGATTATGAGTAAAAAAATAGCTTTTTTGTTCCCGGGACAGGGCGCTCAAGCCGTTGGAATGGGTAAGGATTTATTCGACAATTACAGCTCTGCTAAAAATGTTTATGAAACAGCAGATTCTGTATTGGGTAAAAGTGTTTCAACATTGTGTTTTGAAGGTCCTGAAGAGTCTTTAAAACAAACAGTTAACACTCAGCCTTGTATTGTAACAACTTCAATTGCAGCATTAGAAGCTTTGAAATCAGAATTGAACATTTCACCTGATTACGTTGCAGGTCACAGTTTGGGTGAATATTGCGCTATGTACACAGCAGGTGTTATGTCTTTAGAAACTACCTTAAAAGCTATCCAAAAAAGAGCTGACTTGATGGGTCAAACTAAAGGTGGTGCAATGGCAGCCGTTCTTAATGCAAGCGAAGACCAGTTAAAAGCAGGCTTGGAAGAAGGTTCTAAAGTAGGTTACGTTGATGTTGCAAACTACAACTCACCTGCTCAGGTCGTAATTACAGGTGCAGAAGACGCAGTTAAGGCAACATCTGATTATTTACTTGCAAACGGAGTAAGAAGAGTTGTTCCTCTTGCTGTTTCAGGTGCATTCCACTCCAAATTTATGGAAAACGCAGGCAAAGAGTTTGAAAGTTTTGTAAGCGAGCTTGATTTGAACAATGCTTCAATTCCTGTTATTACAAACGTTGACGCTTCTGAAACAACTGACTCATCAGACTTTAGAACAAAAATGCCAAAACAAATTTACTCTTCAGTACACTGGACACAAACTATCCAAAAAATGGCAGCTGACGGAGTAGAGATTTTTGTTGAAATCGGGCCGGGTAAAGTTCTTGCAGGTTTGAATAAGAAAATTGCTCCGGAAGCTAAAGTCTTTAATGTATTTGATAAAGAGTCTTTGGAGTCAACAATCACTTCATTAAAAGAAGAATTGGCACTTGTATAATATAAGGTAGAATGGGGCTTTATGCCCAAAAAATAAGGAGAAAGATATAATGACAGAAAGAAAAGTAGCATTAGTAACAGGCGGTTCCCGCGGTATTGGTTTAGCTTGTGCTTTGGAACTTGCAAAAGCAGGATGTGATATCATTATCAACGATATTTGTGATGCTGAAAAAGCTCAACCGGCTATTGACGAAATTAAAGCGTGCGGCGTCAATGCATATTTCTATAGCTTTGATGTTTCTAATGACGAAGCTGTTAAAGAAAATGTTGATAAAATGATTGCCGAACATGGCAGAATTGATGTTCTTTTGAACAACGCAGGTATTACAAAAGACGGTTTGTTCTTACGTATGGATATGGAACAATGGGAAAGAGTCATCAAAATTAACCTGACAAGTGCTTATTGCGTAACTCACGCAGTTATCAAACACATGGTTAAAGCTCGCCAAGGTTCAATCATCAACATGTCATCAGTTGTAGGGCTTCACGGTAACCCTGGTCAAGCTAACTATTCAGCTTCTAAAGCAGGTTTGGTAGGTTTGACAAAAACTCTTGCAAAAGAATTTGGTTCAAGAAATATCAGAGTTAACGCAGTATGCCCTGGTTTCATCCAAACAGCTATGACAGCTAATCTTCCAAACATCGAAGAATACTTAAAAGCTATTCCGATGAAGAGACTTGGTACTCCTGAAGATATCGCAAAAACAGTTAAATATCTTGCACTTGATGCAGACTATGTTTCAGGTCAGGCTATTGAAGTTGCCGGCGCATTGATTATTTAGTAAAGATTTTTAACAAAAAATACCTGTTTTTGTAAATATCTTGCAAAATAATCTTGTACCAGATATAATAAAGTAGAAAATAAATTGTAATACAATAAATTAAAAGAGGAAAAGAAGATGAGTACATTAGAAAAAGTTAGAAAAGTTGTAGTAGATCAATTAAGCGTTGATGAAGCTTTAGTTACTCCTGAAGCTAGCTTCACTGCTGATTTGGGTGCTGATTCTTTAGATACAGTTGAATTAGTTATGGCTTTCGAAGAAGAATTCGGTTGCGAAATCCCTGATGAAGAAGCTGAAAAAATCCAAACAGTTCAAGATGCTGTTAACTATATCGATTCTCACAAATAATTAATTAATAAGAATCGAAGAAAGGTGTTGCGAGGGTGAAAATTTAATATTAATTTTCCCCTCGAACATTTATTTATAGAGATTAAAAAAGGTAAAAAAATGACTAAAAGAAGAGTAGTAATCACAGGCATGGGTGCCGTTTCACCTTACGGTGTAGGCGTTGAGAAATTTTGGAACAGCCTTGTGGAAGGAAAAAGCGGAATTTCTACTTCCGAATTAATTGATATTTCTAAACACGTGGTTCAGATTTCCGGAGAAGTTAAAAACTTCAATCCTGAGGAATATATTGATCCTAAAGAAGCGAAAAAAATGGACAGATTTATCCAATTCGCAATGATTGCAGCTGATGAAGCTGTCAAGGATGCTAAATTGGAAGAAGTTACAGATGTTGACCCTTATAAAATCGGGGTTGTCGTTAGTGCTGCTGCAGGCGGTTTTAGAACATTTGAGGATAACCACATCAGAATTCTTGAAAAAGGTCCAAACAAATGTTCACCGTTTACAATTCCAATGATGATTGTTAACATGGCATCAGGTCGTATTTCTATGAAATATGGTTTCAAAGGTATTAATAAAGTTGTTGTTTCAGCTTGTGCAACAGGTACTCACTCAATCGGCGACGCAATGCGTTCAATTCAGTATGGAGATGCTGATATTATGGTTGCAGGCGGCTGCGAAGCTACAATTTGTGATGTAGGTATCGGAGCATTTTCAAGTGCCAGAACACTTTCTAAACGCAATGATGAGCCGACAAAAGCTTCCAGACCTTATGACAAAGACAGAGATGGTTTTGTTATGTCAGAAGGTGCCGGCGTAGTTATTCTTGAAGAATACGAACACGCTAAAAAGCGCGGTGCGAAGATTTATGCTGAAATCGTGGGTTATGGCCAAACAGGCGATGCTTATGATGTAGTTGCTCCTTGTCCGGAAGGTAAAGGTGCTACTAAAGCGATGGAATTTGCACTTGCTGATGCCGGTATGAAACCGGAAGATATTCAGTACATCAATACACACGGAACAAGTACAGGATTAGGTGATAAGGCTGAATCTCATGCTGTTGCGAGAGTTTTTGGAGATAAAACACAAAATCCTAACCTTCTTGTAAGCTCAACAAAAAGTATGCACGGTCACTTACTGGGTGCTACAGGTGCTGTTGAATGTATTGCTTGCGCTAAAGTTATTAATGAAGGCATTGTTCCTCCAACTATTAATCTTGAAAATCAAGATGAAGCTGTTGCTGATTTGGATTACGTTCCAAATAAAGCAAGAAAGGCTGAAATTAACGCAGCACTTTCAAACTCATTCGGGTTTGGCGGTCAAAATGCTTCAATTATATTGAAAGCTGTAAAATAGTTGAAACAAAAACAATTAAGCGAACGAAAAGGCGAGAAAATTCTCGCCTTTTCGTTTTAATTGGTCTTTGAATTATAAACCGGCTTTTTTAATGACTTTTTTAACGGGCTTGTAAACTTTTTCTGTATGTTCAGCCTTTTTACCCAAAGCCCAACGGAAACCTGCAGTTAAAGCAACACCGTTTCTTCCGCCGTTACGTACCATTGCTTGTCCGAATGCCGTAAATTCATCTTTCCAGTTACGTTGTACACCAACCCCATATTCAACATACGGTTTTTGTGTCATTTCAGGCAATTTAACTCCGTTGGCAGTAACGTTAGAATTATGCATAACATTCCAGACCATGCCAACACTTGCATAAGGCTGCCAACCATTCTTCAAGTTAGAGATAAACCTTACGCTAGGGTTTAACTGAATACTGTGTGACGGGTCTGTATCTATTTTTACTCCTGCAGCATTTGTGTAATCAAAAGTATTTACAAAAGTGTAGGATAAGAACATTACAGGCTGTACAATAAATTTACCTTCTTTAAACTCAAAGTTGTAACCCGTTTTTGAACCAATACCTGCAAGCAAACTTGTAAAGTCCTCTTTACCATACATAGTTGTAGTTTCACCGACACTTGCTCCCGCACTGGCCGTCAAAGCAGTCCAGAAGTTACCTTTATAGAATGTTTCGGTCAAACCTATCATTCCGCCATTCATTGATGTGTCGTTATTCGAATAACTCAACTGGCTTCCGTTATAGCCTATGTATCCTGTACCAATTCTGTGCCAGCCTTTTTTCATTTCTTTGAAATCACCATCATAACCAACTAAAGTTCCATAGGTTATACCGTCTACTTTAGGGCCGTTCTTTAAGTTCATACTCTCAAAAGTTGTATAAGGTCTTACCCAAGCTGCTTGATTATTATGGTCAAGACAAAGCGAACCGTGATTGTGTAAATCCAGATTTTCGTTGTAATCCGTACTCAATGCGTATTTATTTGCTTCAATCTTTGACAACCTCTCCATCTGCGGTAACTGAGTGAAAGCATCAGCATGTTCAAATACGTACTTAAATGTTTCATTTACTGTTGCTTGTGCCGCAGCTACGTTTGCGACAGGTGCACTTAACACTGCAGGGTTAAAGGCGTCAGAAGGATTACTTGTTGAGCCGGCTAAATTAGAACCACCTCTGTCAAACAAGAAGTAACCACCATCTTCGCGATTATCATAAGATACACGATATTTGTATATAGGCGTATATAGTTCGTAGTTTTGATATTGACTTTGCGGTAAGTTTCCGAGTGCATTAATAACATTATCCTTTAAACCTTTTTCCGCAAAGAAAATTTCTGTCTTGTTTCTATCTTGCGGAGCATCGGATAAAATATTCATACCAATAACTTTTAAATTACCAATATGCTCACTATAGTCATTTGTAACAAATCTGTCCATTTTCTGATTCAATAAATCAACATCAGCAATAAAGTTTGTATCATTTGTTACAAGCATGCGTTTCAAATCAGATATACCGACTTGATTATTCAACATTGAAATTGTACCGCCATTTAGAGTGAGAATATTGTTATTCCAATTAGAATCTTTGGCAAGATAAGTATTAGAACCGTCATAAGTTGTAATATTTGCATTATTTACACTATTGCCAAATACAACCTGACCTGTACCATCACCTGTAATATCAAGATTATACGCAGCTTCTTGGTCTGTCAGTTTTGTAACATCCGTAACAATTATCTTTGAACGACTATAATCATCAACATATATGGCATTTGTTTCAGTAGCTTCACCATCAATTGTTCCGGTAAATGAAATTGTTCCGCCATTTCTCGCATCAAGGGTTAGAGTAGTAAGCTCTTCCTCACTTAGTCCTAAAGGCTCTGAATTATTACCTGAAGAAGTACCTGTAACAATATTTCTATTACTTACCACATAAATATCATTCAAAGTTTGTTTACCGTTATTAATAACTTTGTTGTTTTGGAAAATTGTATTTCCTTTATCAGCAATAATTCTGGTATTGGCATTAGTGTGTATAGCTCCACCTTGAGCTTGTGTTTTGGAGTTATTTTTCGCCGTATTATTAATAAAGGTTGAATTTTTAATAATTAGCTCATCTACGCGCTGCGGATTATCATTATTAAGCACAATGTATCCGTTGTTGTCTTGTGGCATGATAGGACTTTCATCCATAGATGCGACCCCAAAACCTTCATCCATCAATGCAATACCGCTATTTGGAGATAAAGCGTAATCTTCTCCCCAGCCTCCGTATGCTCCTTTAACAGTATATATATGCTTATTCAAATAAATCCCGCCACCTTGTACGGCAGTATTATTAACAAAGTTTGATTTATCAATTGATACCGACCCAAGATTAGGAATTGCAGAAATCAAGTCATAACCTTCATAGTCATGAGTACTAATCCCATCTGATAAGGAAGCAACTTCCCAAGATTGACTAAATAAACAATTCACTTGATTTTGTACACTTGCAATAGCTCCGCCGAGAGTAGATTTGTTGTTTTCAAACTGTGAATAAGTTATCTTAACTCTCGACACGACGTTACCACCTTCAGTAAAATCGTTGGCAGAAGCAAGAGACCCAACCTCTGCATAACCACCACCAATATAGAATAATTTATCTGCAACATCAGCTATCGCACCGCCATAAAAACCGCTTGTGTTGTCTTTGAATAGTGTTTTATCGACTTTTAGAGTTGAATATGAATTTTCATCTCTACCGTATGAATTCTTTCCAAGATAATTATAAATAGCCCCACCGGCAGTTGTCGCAGAGTTTTCCGTAAAACTTGAATTTACAACACTTAAATCAGTATTTAAGTTTGCAATAGCACCACCATAGGCAAAGAACCGTGGAATATCAAGAGGTTTCGCTTCAAACTCCGGTTTTTCTGTTGTAAAATAACCCGATTCTAAACCTTCTTGCATACTGGACATTATCCCATCCCATTCCTCTGGAGAAGCAGTATATGTATCTGTAGATGTTGATATATTTACCTGACCACCAGCGGCAATTACAGTTTCAACGTCATCTACAGAAACTATATTTCCATTCACACTAAAAAGATAGAAAGTAACTGTTTCACCGGTTTCAGAGTTGGTCGCAATCGCTGTAATAACTTGAACATCATAAACTTGGTTATCAGCATATATCCCATTTATTACAGCCGATAAACTATCTGAATTGTATTCATAACTATCCATTTCTCCACCGCCGGCTTTAGCATAATTTTTAGAGAAAGTAATTTGATTAATTTCATCTAAAATACCTAAATTATATATAGCTCCGCCGTATGCTGCACCATTTATTGATTCTGCATGATTACCAACAAAATTGGCTGCCATATCCTTAATCCGGGAACTTCCTCCATCATTATATATTGCACCGCCATAAGCATTACCATTTTGTGAAAATGCATAATTACCTGTAAATTCACCATCCAGGCCATTTATTACAGCATAAGCACAGTTATAAATAGCACCGCCATAAGCACTATAATTCTCAGAAATAACAGCATTTTCAACAAAAGTACCTGAAATTTTAGAAGAACGTGTGATATATATTGCACCACCACTGGAGGTTTCTCCATAACTGTTTGTAGGAGAAGTACCTAAAACTTTATTACGAATAAAATTTCCTGTAACAGAATCAGGATCGCCAACTATAGCTCCTCCCATATATCCGGCAGTATTTTCTATAAAATCACCTGAAACATGCCCACCAACAGAAACATAAAATGCACCGGCAGAAGTATCCGCAGTATTTCGAATAAATTTTCCTTTAATATTTTCAGCACCAATTGTATAAAGAGCACCGGCAAAATCTTTAGAATGATTGCCTATAAAGTTACCTTCAACGTTATTCACGCTATAACGCAAATAAGCAGCACCTGCATAACCCTCTGAAGAATTATTTATAAAATTACCTGTAACACTTATTATATTAGAGTAGTCAACATAGATTGCACCACCGATTTTTTTGGAAGAATTGCCTATAAAATCACCGGTTATTCTGTCTACTACGGAAGAAATGCTATAAATAGCACCACCGTTACTTATTGAAGAATTATTTATAAAATCGCCCGCGATACTGCTAATACTCCCACTAGAACTATAAATAGCACCGCCATCTTTTTGAGAAGAATTACCTATAAAATCGCCGGTTATATTGCCGATACTCCCACCAGAAGTATAAATAGCACCGCCGGAATTATTTATAAAATCACCTGTTATATTGTAGATTGTACCATAGCTGCTATAAATAGCAGTATCACTGTTATCAATAAAATTGGCTGTAATATTGCCGATTTTGCCACCAACCTGCGTTTTCAATATATAATCGTAATTGGAATCATTATATATAGCAGAGCCGTTATTTGCAATAAAATTACCAGTAATACTATCTATTGTTCCATGATATACATTATAGATTGCAGCACCCCTGCCTGCAGTATTATTTATATAATTACCTTTAATATTACCGATTTTACCACTGTTATATATTGCTCCACCGTGAGAAGTATAAGCAGAACTTGCAGAGTTATTTATAAAGTCAGATGTTATATCATCAATTTTACCGGCATTATATATTGCACCACCGTATGCATAATACTTAGAAGATTCTGCAGAATTATTTACGAAAATACCCGTAATATTACCAATAGATGCACTACCGGCATTATATATTGCACCGCTATAAGATGAATAGTTGGAACTGGAAGCTGAATTGTTAACAAAATTACCTGTAATAGTACCCATAGTAGCATTAGCTGCATTGTATATTGCACCGCCATAAGCATAAAAACCGGAACTGAAAGCTGAATTACTTACAAAATCACCAGTAATATCACCCATAGAAGCATTGGCTGCATTATATATTGCACCGCCATAAGCATAAAAACCGGAACTGAAAGCTGAATTACTTACAA
>CAYUQM010000041.1:0-6492 GCA_964446855.1 uncultured Muribaculaceae bacterium | reverse complement strand
AATCACCAGTAATATCACCCATAGAAGCATTGGCTGCATTATATATTGCACCGCCGTATGCATAATAATTGGAATTTATGGAATTGTTGACAAAATCAGCTTTTAATCCCGTCACTTCCCCGCCATTATATAAAGCACCGCCTGCAATTGCTGTATAGTTTGACATATTAGTTTTAGAAACTACGTTGTCTTTAAACAGAATATTTTCAATGGATATAGATTTGTCAGCTTGAACATTCCGTCCGGCACCACCCTCAAAAATATATATGTTTGAGTCGCTGGGGGTAATTCCACTCGGAACCTTTGCATCATTCAAGTCTAAATTTTCTGTTTTTACGGTATAATTATCAGGTTGATTGTATGTATACTGATAGTATTTAGTGAGATTATTTGGCAACCTTACTGCAATCGTATTTTCCGGCAAGTCAGTGCCTTCTTCGGGAGCCGGAACCTCTTGCCAAGTAATGTTACGAGAAGTTGCAAGATCACTCGCCTTGAACAAACTGCCTTCTGTAGAATAGTCAGACTTTAAATCAATTTTATAATAACTTGAAGTTACTGTGCCGTCTTCGTTATAAGTTTTGTATTCAAAACTATGATCATCAGCACTTCCCTTAGTAATTTTGTAGGCACTTGAATAATCAGACACAGGAGGCTTAAATGCAGATGGAGGCAAGTTTTTATAGTATTCGTCATATTCTTTTCTAGGGTCTTCGAGTTGAAAATATGAACCATGATAAGTATATGTGCTCTTATATTTTTCAAATGCTTCCTCAAAAGTAGAAGCTCCAAGATCTGAAAATGTTATATAAGTATTTCCGTAACCTGCGTCAACATACTGAATATTTACACCGGAATTTAACAAATTTTTATAAGCATCAAGGTCAGCATCAATACCTTTAATACTATATAGGTCATATCGATTGCCATCATCATCCAATATTTGATGATGATATACTGTAATTTCAGTATCCGCAACAAAGGTACCCGGAATAACGACATTATCCTTTTTCAAGTAATCAAGTGTCGGAGTATTAATCGGTTTTTGTGACAAGTCTACAAATGAAGATTCATCAGCATAGGCTGCGGTTCCTAAAAAAGCTAAGCCTGCTAAAGCAGCGAAAGATAAGGTTTTAAGTGATCCGTTTTCAGCTTTTTGTTGCATAGCACGACTCCTAGAACTTTTAACTCTATTATTTCTCATACTATAATCCTCAAATACCAACTTTAATGTAAATCTGTATTCCCATTATAAACTTTTTTTTAAATTTTTCAACCCTATATAAAACAAATTTATATAAAAATTCAAACTGAATATTGAAGGTTTTTCTTTGCTAATAAATTTTATTGATGATAATATGTAGTTATGGCATTAAGAACATTAGAAGAAGTTATAGCTGAAATAAAAAACCGCCTTGATATTGTTGAGGTTGTATCCGAACAAGTTATTCTAAAGAAAAATGGCGGACGTTATTGGGGTTTATGCCCTTTTCACAAAGAAAAAACGCCTTCTTTTTCAGTAAACCCTCAACTCGGAATATATAAATGCTTTGGCTGCGGTGAAGGCGGAGACGCTCTCAACTTCATAATGAAAACAAAAAATATTGAATTTATGGATCTGATAAAAGAGCTTGCCGAACGCTTTAACATTGAAATGCCAACTAATTTTCAAAAAAGCGAAAATTCAAAAGATTTAAAAAGCGAAATGATGTCAGCTTGCGAAAAAGCAGCTATTTTTTATCATGATTTACTGGTTAATCATCATTCCGAAGAAATTAAAATGGCGACAGACTATTTAACAGACCGGTCAATTTCAAGAGAAATTATTGACAAGTTTACACTCGGAATAGCCCCAAAATCATATACAACCTTATACGACATTCTAAAAAAAGATTTTTCCGATGAAGTTCTTGAAAAAGCAGGACTGATACTACCAGCGAAAGAAGGTAGAGGTTATATTGACCGTTTTCGCGGCAGAGTAATTATTCCTATCCAAAACGAAAACGGAGATTACGTTGCTTTCGGTGCAAGAGCTCTGCTAAAAGAACAAAGCCCTAAATATTTGAATTCTTCTGATTCATTAATTTATAACAAAAGTAAACTTTTATACGGTCTTTATACCGCACAAAACGCAATAAAAGCAGAAGATGGCGTTATCCTTATGGAAGGATATTTCGATGTAATTTCCGCACAAGCACACGGCGTAGAAAATGTCGTCGGAGTATGCGGTACAGCACTGACACAAGACCATATAAAACTTCTTTCCAGATATTCAAAATCAAGAAGAATCTACTTGTCATTTGATACTGACTCAGCAGGTCAAAAAGCAACAACCAGAGGAGCTACAATTATTAAAGAAGCTTTTGAAGGTCTTGGCAATATTAAGCAGTTTGATGAAAGTTATATATCAACTTCTGATGACAAATATGCCTGCGAAATAAGAGTTATTTCCCCTCCTGAGGGAAAAGACCCGGATGAATTCATCAGAACTGTCGGAGCAGAAAGTTTTAAAAAAATTATACAAGGTGCTCCTTTGCTTCTGGATTTTCAAATAAATAATTTTCTTAAACATAAAAAAGACTATAAAACACCTCAGGAAAAAACTAAATATATTAAAGAATTTTTGCCGGTATTACTGGAAATTCACAACGAAATTATTCGCGGTGAATACATAAAAATGGTTGCAGATGCTCTTAATGTAGACGAAAAAGCGTTGGCAAATGAGGTTAGAAAACTCTCAAATACCAATAGTTTTATACCTGTTCAGCAAAACGAGATTAAAAAAATTGTAACGAAAAATGTATCAGTTTCAGAAAAAGCGCAAAAAAATTTATTGAGTGTTTTTCTTGTAAGCGACAGTCATTTCACATTTACCCAAATCAACGAAATGATTGGTAATTCGTACTTTTCTAATCAAACGTTAATAAATGTAAAATCTACAATTGACAAATTAATATGTACCGTAAATAATGTAAAGGAATTAATTGAGCAGTTGTACACGGCTTATATAGAAAACCCTGAAATACAACAAGTTTTGACGGATTTAATAAGTATAGCCGAAACATTTACAAATCTCTCCCCTGAGGATTTCCGGAGTGTGGTTGATGAGAATATCAGAAGGATTAATCGCTGTAAATGGGAAGAAGAAAAAGAGAAGATGCGAAATTTATACAAAAATGCAGATGAAGATGAAACTGAAGCACTAAAAATTCAAATGCAACTTAGAGATAAGATTAATAATAGAATAAAATCGGAGAAAATTAATGACTAAAAAAAGACAACCAAATTCCTCAATCGTAAGCGTTCTAGAAGATGAAATGAGCCTTAATGATTTGAATGAGGACGCTAATCTTGATACCGATCCAAACGATGTCAATTATATGAATATGGACATTAGTACCGACAATATTGAAGATATAGTTACAGAAAAAATGGATTCAAAAATCAGCATGGATGATATCTATATGATGGGCAACCATGATGATGAAATGGGTTCATCCGATATTGAAATACCAAAAGGTATTGCTGTTGATGACCCTGTCAGACTATATTTGAGGGAAATCGGAAGAATTAAGCTACTCTCCGCTAATGAAGAAATTGAACTTGCCAGAAAAATTCTTGAAGGTGGTACTCCTGGCGCCATTGCTAAAAGAAAACTTGTTCAAGCTAACCTTCGTTTGGTTGTCAGCATTGCAAAAAAATACGTAGGACGCGGAATGTTATTCCTTGACCTTATTCAAGAAGGAAACCTCGGTCTTATCCGTGCCGCTGAAAAATTTGACCACGAAAGAGGTTTTAAGTTCTCAACCTACGCAACATGGTGGATTAGACAGGCTATTACCCGTGCTATCGCAGATCAGGCAAGAACTATCCGTATTCCTGTTCACATGGTTGAAACTATCAATAAGTTGAAAAAAGTTACAAGAAGATTAGCTCAAGAACTTTCAAGAAAACCAACAGAAGACGAACTTGCTATCGAAATGAATGTTTCTATTCCAAAACTTCGTGAAATTATCAAGATTGCTCAAGAACCTCTTTCTCTTGAAACTCCAATCGGTAAAGAAGAAGATTCAAGACTCGGTGACTTTATTGAAGATAAAGAAGCTGATGCTCCTATCAAAACGGTTGCTTCAGAACTTTTAAGAGAGGATCTTGCAGAAGTTCTCTGCACACTTTCTCCAAGAGAACGTGATGTATTGAGATTACGTTTTGGGATGGATGACGGACGCCAAAGAACTTTGGAAGAAGTCGGACAGTTATTCGGCGTTACCCGTGAACGTATCAGACAGATTGAAGCTAAAGCATTGAGAAAGCTTCGCCATCCTAACAGAAGTAAACGTCTTAGAGAATATGTTGAATCATAATAATAATAAAAATAAAAAAGCACTTCATTGGAAGTGCTTTTTTATTACTGTATGTAAAAATTTCCAACCTATTTTTTTACACTCTTATCAGCAAGTTCACTATCTACACGCAAGAATACAGGATGAATTTCTTCTTTTGTGATAAGCTTGCCGGCTTTGATTTCGGTTTCAGTCAGATCATCCAATTTCTTTGTAATATCAAATGACAACTGACGAGCCATATCACGTGCAATATTCGGACAATACGGATAAATTAATGCTGAAACTATGCACATAATTTGAAGAACAGTTGTAAGAACCTGTCCGCATTCAAGCATTTTTTCCTCTTTTGCAAGCGTCCAAGGTGCATTATCTGTTACATATTTGTTTGCAGAATCAACAATTGAAATAATTTCCTGTGCAGCTTCCGCAATTTCAAAATGATTGAAATGATTTTCTACAACCTTAACTTTTCCAAGCGCTTCTTTAACAAGAGGATTGCTTACAATAAACTCTTCTTTAACCTCACCGTCAAAGTATTTTACGAGCATTGAAAGAGTTCTGTTAAGCAGGTTACCCATTGAGTTTGCAAGGTGAGCGTTAACTTTTTCTTTAAAATCATCATCAGAGTAGTTACCGTCTTTTCCGCAAGGAGCAGAGGTTGCCATATAATATCTGAACGCGTCAGGGTATTCAAGCTCGAAGTTTTCCAAAACTGATGTCGGAGAAACAACATTCCCCAACGATTTTGACATTTTCGTTTCATCTATTGTAATCCAACCGTGAGCAAAAATGTGTTTAGGCAACGGCAAATCCAATGCCATCAAGATTGCAGGCCAGTAAATGCTGTGGAATTTCAAGATATCTTTTCCGATAACATGAACATCGGCAGGCCAAAGTTTTTTGAACTGCTCTGACGGATTTTCGGTATCGTAACCGATAGCCGTAATATAGTTTGACAAAGCGTCAATCCAAACATAAATTGATTGTTCAGGGTCATCAAGAACATCAATGCCCCATTGAACATTTGATTTTGCCCTTGAAACAGAAATGTCCTGAATATCTTCCAACTGGTTCAAAACTTCATTAGCTCTGAATGAAGGAACTATAAAATCAGGATTTTCTTTTATGTGTTTGATAATTGCGTCTTTGTATTTTGTAAGTTTAAAGAAATAGTTTTCTTCCGTAATAAGTTCAGGTTTTTTAAGGTGGTCAGGACAAAGTCCGTCTTCTGTCAAATCTTTTTCGTTCAAGAAGCATTCGCAGCCTGAGCAATACAAACCTTGATAAGAATGTTTATATATATCGCCGTTTTCGACAAGTTTTTTAAAGATTTTTTGAACAACAGCTTCGTGGTCATCATCGGTAGTTCTGATAAATCTGTTATATTCGACATCAAGGGCTTTCCAAGCATCTTTGAATTTTTGGGCGTTTTCATCACAAAGTTCTTTCGGAGTAATCCCTTTAGCAGCCGCAGTTTTTTGGATTTTAATCCCATGTTCGTCAGTACCTGTCAAGAAAAACATATTATCAGTACGTTGAGAATAATGCCTTGCAATAATATCAGTAATAATTTTTTCGTAAGCGTGTCCGATATGCGGAGCACCGTTCACATAATCAATAGCCGTAGTTAAATAATATTTATCCATAATTTTAATTCCCTCTTAATTATGGTTATATTTTAGCATAAAAATAATTTTAACGAATTTACATAATCTATATTATCGGAATATATCTGCAATGTCATTGCGAGGAGGGCACTGACGTGCCCGACGTGGCAATCCAGCTAATGTTAATAGTAAGCTTTTAAAAGCAATTCGCTTATGCTACTTTTCTCTTGTTATTTGCGAAGTAACAAGAGAAAAGTAACCAAAAGAGAAAAACACGCAATTGTTTTCTTCGTCGCCTTCGGCGCCGATTTGCTTGAATAGTTGTTCGTTTTACTCGCTATGCTCTTTAGCTGCGCTCGCGTGTGTCGTGCCTCCGTGCCAGCCAAACCAGCCCTGCGGACAGCTGACCGTTTCAGCAGGCAGCTTTGCACTCCGCTCGCTTGCAAAAAATTGTTCAGCGCTGCTAAGGACAACGCGGCGCAATTAGCCCCCTCTCAATCTCCCCCGAGGGGAGAAGCTATTCCCTCCCCAATGGGGGA
>CAYUQM010000040.1:0-18325 GCA_964446855.1 uncultured Muribaculaceae bacterium | reverse complement strand
ATATCAGTAGCTTGACCTTGAGCGCCACCTAAAGGTTGGTGAATAAGAACTCTTGAATGAGGAAGAGCCATTCTCTTACCTTTAGCACCTGAACATAATAAGAATGCACCCATAGAAGCTGCTTGTCCTAAACATATTGTAGAAACATCAGCTCTAATATGCTGCATTGTATCGTAGATTGCAAGTCCGGCAGTAACACTTCCGCCAGGGCTGTTGATATATAGCATAATATCTTTTTCTGGATTTTCGCTATCCAATAAAAGTAATTGTGCTACAACAAGGTTAGCGACCATATCATCAATAGGGGTACCCAAGAAAATGATTCTTTCTCTTAATAATCTTGAAAAGATATCAAAAGAGCGTTCACCTCTACTTGACTGTTCTATTACTACAGGTACAAAACTCATATCTATTTCCCTTTCTTATTTTATTATACAAATATTATTATTTTTCTTCCACTTTTTCTTTTGGAGCTACGATTTCCACCTTGTTATTAGAAAGTAAGAAATCTCTTACTTTGTCATTCATAGCCTGCTGAGAAAGTGAAGATAATATTTCAGGATTTTTACCGATTTGTTTGTACAAATCTTGTTGAGAAATTCTGTATGCAGCACTTAATTCTGCAAATTTCTTATCTAAATCAGCTCTTTCAAGACTAATGTTTTCAGCTTTAGCTATCTTATCAATAACAAGCGAATTTTTAATTCTTGTTAACGCATCTTCTCTAATGTTCTTCATTAATTCGTCTTCACCTTGAACTTGAGTAATCATTTCCCAAGTCAAACCTTGAGCAGCGAGTCTGTTTTTGTATTCTGCTGTTAAAGATTGAGCTTCCCTTTCAACCATTGCTTCAGGAATATCTACAGATGCATTTTCAATTACTTTTTTGAAAACTTCGTTTTCTGAATTGCTTTTGTTTGCATTTTCTCTTGATTCATCAAGGTATTTTTGAATGTCAGCTTTTAATTCATCAACAGTTTTAAATGGTCCGACTTTTTGAACAAACTCATCAGTTAGCTCAGGAACAACTTTTTCGCTGATTTCATTAATTTTGATTTTGAAGGTTGCTTTTTGACCTTTTAGAGATTCATCGTGGTAATCTTCAGGGAAGGTTACGTCGATGTCAAATTCTTCATTAAGGTTTTTGCCGACCAATTGTTCAGCAAAACCCGGGATAAAGTTTGAGTGAGCCAAATCAAGCGGATAATTTTTACCTTCGCCACCTTTGATTTTTTCTCCTTTAACTGAGCCGTCGAAGTCGATTTTTACGATATCTGTGTCAACTGTAGCTCTGTCTGTAATGATTTTGTTTTCAGCGTGTTGATTTCTTAATGCATCAAGAGCTTTTTCCATTGCGTCTGTTGCAACAGGAGAATCTTCAACCTCAACTGTTAAGTTTTTATATTCACCTAAAGTCACTTCAGGTCTTGTTTCAACTTTAGCTGTAACTTTCAAGTCTTCTCCAACATTAAAGTCGTAGGAAGTAATGTATGGTTGAGTGATAACATCTAGTTTGTTTTCATCTATTGCTTGGCTCAATACTCTCGGCATTAAACCTTCAAGAGCTTCTTGTTTAATTCTCTCAACCCCGACATGTCTTTCAACAACTTGTCTTGGAGCTTTTCCTTTTCTGAAACCGTCTATATTTACGTATTGTGAAATTCTCTTAACTGCTTGATTATACGCATCTGCTGCGTCTTTTGCCGGGACTGTGATGTCTAATTTTACAACATTTTCTTTTTCATTTTCTAGTGTAACTTGCATAAATATTTTCCTTTATAATTTGTGTATCATATCTTATCAAATTATACTCTAAAAAAGATTTTGTGCAAGTCCACTAAAGGGAGGAGATATATTGCCCACGGGTTTTATTTATGTTATATTAAACTCATGGTTAGATTAATCAACAACAAAAATGTTATATACCTGAAAAAACTTATAAGTGGGTATATGCAGTTTCAGAAACATCATACTCACATTGTGAATATCAACAACAAAGAGATTACCCCTTGCATATATGCAATGTGGCACGCGGATCAATTTGGTATATATGGTGTTACTAATAAGTCTACTACCAGCATCTTGATAAGCAACTCTTTTGACGGTGATTTAGTTGCTTATGCGGTTGAAGGATTAGGGTTTAAAACGGTACGGGGGTCTGCCGGTAAACGCGGAGCTATTGAGAGTAGTCTTAAAATGTTAGAATTACTTAATGCCGGTGAAAGTGTTGCCCTTATGGTTGACGGTCCGAACGGTCCTTTGCATGCAGTAAAAAACGGGGCTATAAGACTGGCTAAGATGTCAGGTGCTCCGATAATTCCAATGGGATGGTATTGTCCTCAGTGGAATTTTATTAAACTTCCTTCTTGGGATAAGATGACGGCCCCGATACACGATTGTAAAATTGTTAATTTGTACGGGGAACCGATATATGTTCCTAAAGATTTACCTCAAGAAAAAGAGGCTGATGTCAGAGTACAAATTAGAGAATCATTAGAAGATATTCAAAAGAGATTGCCTGATGTTTATAAGGAGGCAAAGAAAAATAAGCTATGGAACAACCTCAAAAAATAAAAGTTTCAGCATTGCAAATGTGCTCCAAAATCGGAGATAAAACCGCTAATTTTAACAAGGTTGAAAGTATTGTAGCTCAAGAGCTTGAACGAGATGTCGATTTTCTTGTTCTTCCCGAAGTTTGGACTGTGGGCTGGTCTTGTGAAGATTTTATTAAAAGTGCAGAAGTTATCCAAGGTAGTGATACTATTAAACTCTTATCTTCAATTGCAAAAGATTATAACGTCAATATTTTAGGTGGCAGTTTTATTGAAAAGGGGATTGATGGTAAATATTACAATACCTGCCCTGTTATAAATCGCAGGGGAGAACTTGTCACAACATATTCCAAAATGCATTTGTATTCATATTGCGGATGTACTGAGGGAACTTATATTACTGTCGGACAATCTCCTGTTATGGTTAAGCTGGACGGAGTTAATATAGGGCTTACAATATGTTATGACATTCGTTTCCCTGAAATCTACAGGGCATATAGGTCTGCAGGAGCAGATTTGCTTGTGAATATGGCAGCTTGGGGCCTTAAAAAACCTATACCGTGGGAGGCTTTAACTCGTGCACGAGCTATAGAAAATCAGGCTTATATGATCGCGGTTACTCAATCGGGAATTATTAAAGAAAATGATTGGAATATCGGGCATTCCAGAATTCTGGACTATGTCGGCGAGACCGTTGCCGAAATTAAAGACCAAATGGAAGGACTTATGACTTGCGAAATAAAATTTAATGATATGTATGATTATAGAAATTCTTGTACTATACTAAAAGATATCAGGGAAAGTTACGAGGTTAAATCTGTATGAAAAAGCTTATATATGTTTTGGCAATGATTATATTTTGTGTTTCATCTGTTAAATCTTGCGCAGTGGATGCCGTACATAAGGCTATCGCTGATTCTAAAATTAGCAGAGGGGCTATATCTATTTCTGTTAGAGATTTGCAGACAGGCAAAATTATATATGACCTAAACGATGATAAACCCGTAACTCCGGCATCTACCCAAAAGCTCATAACTTCGGCGGTTGCGTTGGATACTCTTGGAAGTGATTATAAGTTTACAACTTCTTTATACAAGTCTACAAACAATGATTTGTACTTAAAACTTGGTGCAGATCCTTATTTGAGTACAAAAGATTTAAAAAATCTGTTTTCCGTGGCTAAATCTAAGAATATTGTTGAACCTAAAAATATATATATAGATGATTATGTTTTGGATTCTGTGAATTGGGGTGAAGGTTGGCAGTGGGATGATGATTTGAATCCGCTTATGCCTAAATTTGGATCTTATAATTTGGATAGGAATTTGATAAGTGTTGTTATTGCTCCGACAACCCAAAACGCTCCGGCAAATATCTATCCTGAAGTATTTTATCCGTTGACATTTATGAATCTCGTTACTACCGGAAAAGAGAATAGAATAAAAATTTCTCATAATACCGATATTTCTTCTGAAATGTTACAAATTGAAGGTGTTATAAATAAGCTTACGAAAAGGACTATTCCGGTAAGTAATATGAAACGTTATTTTCGCTTAAGATTAGAAGATGCTGTTTCTGATTCAAAAGTTCTTTATTATGGAAAGTTTGTTGAAAAAGAATTGCCTAAATCAAACGTATATCTTGTGCACTCTGTAGAGCATCCTATTGGTATGGCAATGAAAGATTCTCTACGTAGAAGTAATAATATGATAGCTGAGACTTTGTTTAAAGTTGCTGGTGGTAAGTTTGTTGGAAATACCGGTTCCATTGAAGCTGCAAGAAAAATGTTTGAAGAATTTTGTTCTAAACAAGGATTAGATTACCACGACATAAGAATAGCAGACGGTAGTGGTGTGTCTAAAAATAATTTAATGACAGCGAGATTTATGACAGAGTTTCTTGTTGCAGTGTCAAAGCTTGATAATTTTGAGATATACAAAGCAGCTATGGCTGAACCAGGAGTTGGAACTCTTTCTGACAGAATGTTGTATTTTAAAGATAACCTAAGAGCGAAAACAGGGACACTGACGGATGTAAGTTCTATTGCCGGTTATATTACTACCAGAAATGGGAAAGAATATGCCTTTGACATTATGATAAATGATCCAAAATCCAAGCCAGCTGATAAAAAGATGCTAGAAGAATATATTTTGCGAGCTATTTATACAAAGTATTAATTAGCGTAATTTTCTTGCAAAAGATAATCCGGCAGGTAAATCTAATACCGTGTGCCTGTAATCGGGGTGCGCATTTACTGCGTTAATATATGTCTGAACTTTTTCTTTGTGTGAAAGAACATTGTCGCAAGTATAAATCCCACCAGCTTTCAGATGCGGATGAATCAGCCTGAAATAATCTACGGATTCACGTTTATTCGCATCAACAAAAGCAAAATCAAATTTTAAATCTTCGGGTAAATATTCTAAAACTTTTATTGCTTCACCGGGACGAATTGTTATAACGTCAGCAACTCCGCATTTTTCAAAATTGGATTGTGCTATAGAATAGCGTTTTTCATAAAATTCTATGGTATTAAGCTTCCCCCCGTTTGCTTTAAATGCTTTACCAAGCCAAATCCCACTATAGCCGTTGGAGGTTCCTACCTCGATTCCTGATACAAAACCTTCGTTTTTTATCAAATTATGTAAAAATAAAGCCGTTTGTCGCGAAATGTTCCAAAAATCTCGTTGGGTTTTTTCAAGCTCCAGTAATGTTTCCTGTGTTACAGTGTCAAATTCTTGAATCATTTTCCTATCTTTTTAACCTTTTTCATAACTACAATAGAACTTACGGGAGCATCAAGCTGGTTTGTTTGAATAACTGATTTTTTCTCTAAATCAACAACAGCGTAATGTCCTGCTTTTGCATCTGTTACAAGTACAATACCAGAGTTTCCTATAGGGGTAATTTTTGTCGGGAATTCGTTTCCATCAAGAATAATTGTATCTGTAATTTTATCAAGAGTTGTATCTATAACATCAATAGTTTTATTTGCCGCACCGAGGACATAAAGATTATTTCCATACACAAACATATCAACAGGTTTTTCCGAAATCGTACTTTCTGACATTAGTCCCATCGTTTCGTAATCTATAATTGCAAGTTTGTTTTTGGTTCTGCTTGTAATATAAATTTTGCCGTTTGTATATTTAATTTTGGAAACATTTGGGAATCTTCCTATTTCTTTCAATAAATAATGATTATTAAGTTCAATAGCCCAAATTTCACGAGTTTGTTTATCATTATAAAAAAGCTTTGTGCCATCATCACTTAATATAATTTTTTCGCACATACCGTTTAGTCGTAACTGTTTTTTGATTGTCATTGTATTCAAATCAACAACATAAATGCTTGCATCTTCGCCACTGGAAATGTAAGCGATTTTATTAAGTTCATCAATTACTATTTCTTCCGGCTGTGTTTTGAATGTAATTTCTTTAATAACTTTTTCATCAGCAAGAGATATTATATCCATTGATTTTTTATCATAGGAAGTTACAAGTAGGAAATCTTGATAACTTTTGATGGTGTTTGGAATATTTTCTTGAAATAAAGCATAACTTGCTGAATTTCTTTCGGGGCTGATAACCTGAATATTTCTTGAAAGATTTGTTGTTATATAAAACATCTTATCTTTTAATTGAGGTGTTAATGCCAAAGAATTAACAGCGGCACTTTCTTTAGATTGTGTGACCGGAATTACGAGTCCTGTTTCGTGGGTTGTGGTTATATTTAAGTTGCCTATAATGCTCTTAAGGTTTGCCGGTACTCTGAAGTTTTTAGGAACAAGTAAATCCTGTGGAAGCAATGCTGTTCTGATTTCAATTGGCGGGACCGGTAAATTTACGACTGTAGTTTTTCCTTTATTATCATTTAACAGTTTTAAAAGAACGTAATTGTTATTCAATATAACAGCATCAGGCTTTTGTGCCAGTGTTTGTCCTGACGGGATTGTAGATTTTATTGAAACCTCATTGTTTTCTCCAAATTGAGGCGGGATTAAAGGAATATAAACTGTATTATCCGGCAAAATTACAACTCCGTCAAAACGAAAATTTGTCTCAGGAAAACTTGTTTTTATAAAATCTTGAACATTATCAGGTAGCTGTGTAGCGTTGACAGACAACGTTGTCGATAAAACTATTCCTAACCCAATTAAAAATTTACGCATTAATGAAATACTCCCTTAACCTTTGAAAGCAGTGTTTTTGAATGCTTTTTCCCGCTTTTTAGCTCGTATATTTTTCTGTATAATTCTTTTTCTTCTTCCCCCAGTTGAGTTGGAATTTTAACAGAAACTACAATTATATGTTCTCCTCTTTGGGATGGTCTTGATAAGATTGGGATTCCTGCATTTTTTAATCTTATTGTGTTACCGTTTTGTATTCCGGCATGAATTTGAATATTTTGTTCCCCATCAAGAGTTTTTATAGACACTTCATCTCCGAGTACGGCCTGTTCAGGAGTTATTTGAAGTTTGGTATAGACATCAGCCCCATCTCTTTGGAAGTAATCCGAAGCTTTAACATGTATTACTACAAACAAATCTCCTGCCCTTCCTCCGTTTGAGCCTGCGTCTCCTTCTCCGGAAACTCTCATTTTTGAGTGGTTATCCACTCCGGCAGGAATTTTGATTTCAATTTTCTTTTCTTTTTCAATTTTGCCGTAACCCTTACACGCTTTACAAGGCTTTGAGATTTTCACACCTGTACCGTGGCAATCAGGGCAAGGGCTAATTTGAGTGAACGCTCCAAGCGGAGTCCTTGCTACTGTTTGTACTTGACCTGCGCCATGGCATGTCGGGCAAGTTTCAGGTTTAGAACCTTTTTCAGCCCCTGTTCCTCCACATTCGGTACAAGTTTCAAGATGATCAAAAGTAATCTCTTTTGTTGTGCCAAAAACGGCTTCTTCAAAAGAAATTTCAATATCGTACCTCAAATCATCGCCAGGCTGAGGTGCATTAGGGTCGGGTCTGCCTCCTCCGAAGCCGAAGCCTCCGCCAAAACCGCCAAAAAATGTATTGAATATATCATTTAAGTCGCCAAAGCCGCTTTCAAACGGTCCGTTTGTATTAAATCCGGCATTCTTTAGACCGTCTTCTCCATATCGGTCATAGGTTGAACGTTTATTATCGTCCATTAATGTTTCATAAGCTTTTCCAAGTTCTTTAAACTGGGCTTCCGCGTCCGGAGCTTTGTTTACGTCGGGGTGCAGCGTACGAGCTTTTCGTCTGAACGCTGACTTTATTTCATCTTTAGAGGCGTCCTTTGCGACACCTAATATTTCATAATAATCTGCCATTTTTCCCTATTCTTCTGATATTTTTATTTTATTATTATTATAGCGTTAAATAGTTTTTCTTGTCCAATTACTCTGCGGTTGCAACGTTTACGAGCGTTGGACGTAAAACTTTATCTCCCATTTTGTAACCTTTTTGAAGTTCACTGATAACAGTGTTTTCAGGATGTTCGTTGCTTGGGGTTCTCATAATTGCATCGTGAAAGTTTGGATCAAACTCTTGGCCTTCTGCTTGGATTTCTTCCATTCCGAGTTTGGAGAGGGCTTCAATAGTTTGTTTATGAACCAAGTCAAAGCTGTCTTTAACTTTTTGACAATCTTCTACTGATTCAAGAGCTTTTTTGCCACGTTCAAAATTATCCAGAACTTCAATCATTTTCTTTAATGCATTTTCAGTTCCGAATTTTAAAAGATTTTCCCGTTCGGCTTCTTGACGTTTCCTGAAGTTTTCAAAATCTGCTGCAAGGCGCAAGTATTGATTATTTAATTTTTCATAATCTTCCTTAAGTTTATTGTATTCAGTGTTTTCTGAAAGAGCTTCTTCAGTCGTTTCTTCAACAACAGGTTCCTGTATTTCGGTGGTTTCTTCTGTTATATCTTCGTTTTTGAACGGGTTGTTATTATTTTCTGTCATATTTTTTCCTCTATAAACTTACATAACTTAATTATAGAATAACAAAAACAATATAAGAATAAAATTTATTATTTTTTAATTATTCACGTACTTTATTTTCTTCACCCTTTATTAATCTTTGAATATTTGTGCGGTGAAGCCATATTATGTAGATCGCACCAAGAGCACAGTATGTTATGTAAGCGAGATGTCCGTCAAGAAAATACATTAAAATCGGTGAAATTGCCAATGCGATGATAGAGCCGAGTGATACATACTTTGAGACATAAGTAATAATTGACCAGATTAGAGCAATGATTAACCCAACTTGCCAGTTAAGCGCAAGGATCGTGCCGACGCCTGAGGCAACAGATTTGCCGCCAGTAAATTTTAGGAAAATTGATTTAGAGTGTCCTAAGATTACAGCGATTGCTGCAATGACAGGGAGTAAACCAATGCCGGTAAATGCCGTTGCAAAAACTTTTGCTAGTACAACCGGTAGCGCTCCCTTAAATGCATCAAGAAGCAGAGTAATAAAAAACCATTTTTTACCCATTACTCTTTTTACGTTTGTAGCTCCGGTAGAGCCTGAACCGATTTCTCTAATATCTTGTCCGGTAAAGGTTTTTACAATAATATATCCTGTCGGAATAGAACCTATTAAATATGCTGCGACCAGTGTTAATATAATTTGTATTAATGCCATAATTTGCTCCCTAATCTCATTTCAATAACGTATGGTATTATAGCATGATATTTTCTATAATGGCAATATTGCGAAAGATTGTAAAATATGTTATCATTTTCTAGAAAGAGTTGGTAAATGAATAAAAGAATTATTATACTTGGTGTAGTCATACTTTTGGCATCACTTGTTTTAAAGCTTGTGTGGACAGGTTTAACTAGGATTAAAGTAGATAAATTTAGGCCTGCGGCAGTAATGTTTGTTATAGATTCTTCAGCTTCAAATCAGAAGGATTTGCCGGAGCAGAAAAAATTGCTAAAGCAGATTTGTAACTTGCTTGATCCTGAGGATAAGATTAAGATTATCAGGGTTTCTGAAGATGCATACCTGATATATGAGGGGGCTCCGTTTAACGGTTCAAATATTAATAAAGTTATGAACGAGTTTACGGCATATGATGAAAAAGATTATGGAACGGCATACGGTGTAGGCATACGTAAAGCTTTAAACTATTCTCTTGATATGAAAAAACTGGGATTTATGCCTGCGATTGTAGTAATCGGTGATTTGGAAAATGAGGGTGCAGTTGAAAAACAAATTAATTGGAATACACTTCCTAAAGATGTTCAGAAGGTTAAGGAAAGTGCTCCTGATTTGGTAATGATGTTCCTGTATGCTCACCCTGAGAAATTAGATGTGGTAAAAGAAACTTTAAATCCGGTTTTGGGTGAAACAAAGCTTATAATTTCCCCAAAACAAAATTGTGATAAAGCAATAAGACAATTTGTACATGCTCTTGAAAGATAAATAAGGATAATAAAATGGCTTCAGTTATTACGGTAAAATCATCGGAAGGTGAAAAACAGTTTAAAAATAAAAATCTTATTAACATAGGCACAAATCCAAAGTGTGATTATGTTATAAGATTAGGCTATGAGTTTATTGTAACTGTTCAGGTAAATAAAGATACCGGAGTTTGTTACGTTTCCAATAATTTTAAAAACCCTAATGTATTATTTAAGGGTGAAGTTTTAACCAGAGTTCAGATAGATAAAGCTTGTAAAATTACCCTTGCTAACAGTACAGAATTTATTGAAATATATGTAGATGTTTCAAGCCCGATAGACATGAATGCTGTGGATATTGTAAATCTTTCTGAATCAGAATTGAGGGATTTGTATGGGGATGAGCCAGCTGTACTTGCGAAGGTTAAAGTTGAAAAAGCCAGAGCCCCGCTTGAAAAAGCACGGATTTCTATTATTAAACAAATTGCCTATCCTATAGCAGAGCTTAAAGGGAAAATTATGGCAAATGCCAGAGCCAGTATATTTTTGCACATAGGATTATACATAAGTTCTATTTTTAGTGCTTTTGCTGTTGCAAATTATCTTATGGGGTTATCAACCCAAGAAGCGTCAAAACATGTTTATCTTGCAACAAATGTTCAAGCTTGGATTGCATATTCTTTCATAGTATTTGCAATTGCTCTAATGCTTAAGCAGGGTGTGTACCTGTATTTTCAAAGTAAAACAATGAAGCTTTCTCCATCAGCTATTCTGGCTAAAAATTTTATGCTGTGGGGTTCTGTTATTTTTATAATCGGAATTTATACAGTTAACCAGATTTATTTTATGTCATTGAGTAATTTTATTGCATTTTCGATTTTTATAACATTCTTCTTTGTAGGAATTCTGACTGCATTAGCTATAGGTTGCGGCTATTTCAAGAGTAATAGTGCTGAATATAGCGGTATTTTAAATAAATATGAATTTAGAGAAGATTTTGAGGCTGTTTTGAAGTCTTACAGGATTTGGATCGACAGATATATTAATTCACTTTCTTCTTCTAAAATTAAAAATTTGAAAGATCGTATTTTTGTGCTTCAGCTAAAATCATTTTTTGAAGTTGTTGTTGGTATTCTGACGGCACCGTTTCTCGCGTATGGGGTTTCAAATACTTTGGCAATGTGTTTCCCTGAAGCTGCGGGATGGGTTAGGATTTCAGGATTAAGATTTAGTCCGGTATTTCTCGGGTTGGCAACTTTCTTGATTATATTTGCGTTTTTCTCTTTTGTAAGTGCATTTCTTGTAGGAAAGAAAATTCAAGGTTCGCAAGTTATAAAACAAGACGGCTTTACGGATTTTCGTCATCATGGGGTTTCTATTTTTGGGCTTGAAGGAACAAGAAGATTTGAAGCTGATAAAAAATTGTTCTTGAGCATTGCTTGCGTAATTATTTTCATTGAGTTTATGATGAATATTTCTTATTTCATGGGTGAACTCGGTGGCGATTTTACAGGTGTTATGATTAGTATGATTGCAGCATTAGTTCCTACTGCGCTTTTGATAGCTGAAACACTTCTCTTGAGTCAAACTCGTTTTGAGATTTATGCTTGTGATGAACTAATTGCAAAATTAGATAAAGATTAATTATGAAAATTCTTAGTATATTAGCTTTAATAACTATATTGTTTATTACGATAGTTTCGGCGGCTGTAAAACCTGTCGTGCATAAACAATTTATTCTTGCTCCTCAAGATTTTAAAATTAACAGCTTAGGGGAACGCCCTATTGATTTACAGAGCGTACAAATGTTTAAGATAGGGGAAGCTCCTGTTAAAGTTGTTTCTGCAGATACTCCAATTGTTCAAGTTCAAGCCGAAGCTCCTATAATTCCTTCTGATATCAAAATTATTCCATCTGATTTTATCCAACAGGTACCACCTCGTGGTTCAAATGTGGAGAGACAACCGCAAGAAGCCAATAATAGTGATAAAGCTTTAGAAGGGATTGCAAAGATGTTGGATACAACACTTGCAGAAGACAGCAGTAAGCCTAAACAAGAGAAAGCGCAATCTCAAGAAAAACCGTCAGGTTCAGGGTGTTCGTTATGTGATGCGCTGTTTGACCCTAAAGTCAGAGCCGAAATGATTGCATGGAATAAATGGCGTAGCGATATTCAAAATGCTATTATGGATGCTTCAGAAATAGATGCAAATTACGGAGCCATATTCTTATTCTCATTTTCTGTTGATAAAAACCGCCATATTTCTAACATAAAAGTTACCTCAAGAAATGGGGGTTCTGAAGCTGATAAGAGGGCTGTAAGACGTGCGATTCTCAGCTTAGAGGGGTCTGCACTACTAGAATTTCCGAAAGGATCAAATCGTAAAAATGTAAGTTTTACCGGTGCATTTTTGATTAGTGATTATTCATATTATTCAAATCCGGCGGACTTTCATGATTTTGAATATGTTCAATCTGCCTATTAGTTAGTATAAGCCGAGCAACTTAAATTTGTTGAATTCGGCAATTTGTGTCGCACCTGTCATTTGTTGAGTTTTTATGCTCAAATCATTTTTAATATTATCTTGAGATGATTCAGCTCCCGCTTTTTCTGAAGGTTTCACCTCTGCTACAAATTGAATATTTTGTGTTTCCGCGGCTTTTTTAGCTGTTTTAGCTTCTTGTAATTTGTTTTTGTCAGTTGTTTTATCTCCGGTTGGCTCAATACCCATGGCACGTAATTCTCTCATTATTCTTTGGTGTTCCGGATCAATATTACAGTTTGGAACTGATGCGCTTAATGCAGAAATATTAATTGCCATAGCTCAATCTCCTTTGGTATATATTTAATATATACCCATGTGTATCTTATTTAAAACATTTTTGTAAAGATATGTAAATAAAAAGACCGGCAAAAACTGCCGGTCAGATATATCCTTTAATATAAAAATCTTTTCCTATATTTCCTATATTCCAACGAAAAACTTATGCGATAAAGTTTGTTCCGTACATATTAGCACCGTGGAAGAATGATTGTCTCATAATTTCAACTAAAGATTTTCTGATAATATGTTTACCTGACAAATCAACTTCGCTAATTGCTTTAGATGTATTTTTATATGTATCTGTTACCGTATTCGGCATTAAAATTGTTTTTGCCATTTTGACCTCTCTTCTTATGTTTTGCTCTCGTACTTATATAAAAAATTTTTATATAAAATTATTGACTTTTTATATTGCTTTTATATAAAAGTTGTTACAAAAGTTAACAATGTATATTAAAGTTTTATCCCAAATATGCCGTTATTTCATACGGATAACAATGTCTTCAAAAGGAGCAATTTATGGTTGATGCAGTAAGCTCAGTAACAAATACGGTAAAAACATATATGCAGCGCAATAAAGAGCAGGATATTGCTTGGGAAAGGCTGACTGCGAGTCAGGTAATGCGATATGTTGCGGAGGGGCAAGATGCTCCGCAGGAGATTTTGCGCTGGGCTTCAGAGGTTAATAAGCTACAAAATATTCCTGATGATGTTACATACGCTTCTGTAAACGGAGAATCAAGCGCTGACGCTATTAATGATGTTCAAGCTCAAAGTGATGATCCTGATGCTGATGACGCAGCTGAAAAACAAACGTTGACTCAGGCTCAGGAATTTCGCCAAAGCATGGAGATGAGTGGTGAAAGTAAATATAATCAAGGGAAAGCTCTTTCTAATAAGAGTAAGGAATCGACTTTTGCAGAGAAAGCTATGGAATTGCATTTAAATAAAAGCAAAAAACAGGCAGAAAGTGTTAGTGAAACTGCCGAACAAAAAGCGAAAACTACCGAAAGCAGGACTTCATCAATGAAGCAAGAGCTTGATAGGTTGTTAGAAAAAGCTCAAAATAAGGATAAAAATTTATCACCTGCGGATTTGAATAGAATTGCCGAACTTGGTGGCATGTTAAATATGATTGGTTCAAGGGCGCAAGCCGAATTAGCACAGATAGGTGCTCAGCTAAGCGAATTGGAGGCGGAGATACAACAATTTGAAGCTATACCTCCTACGGCAACTGATTTTGGTACTGAAACGGTTTCTGTTGGTGCTGAGTTGATTACTGATGATAAAGGGCAGCAAGAACAAATTTCTGAGGCGGCGGCAAGTTCAAACGGTATTAAAACAGCAAAAGTAGTTCTAAATGCTACCAGATTGAAAGCATTTTCTATTCTATTTGATAGGAATTTCCGTATGGGTGTGAGGGCACTTAAGCATGGCGGAGACGCTATTAGTGCAGGAGCTAAAGGTGTAGGCGCATTAGATTCTGCAAAAACATCTATTGATGGTGAGTTCGCAAAAGTTGAAGGTGCACAACTTAAGGTAACACAGAATACAGGAGTTGATGGTATTGCTATTCCACGGGTAGAGAAAGCTGAAGAGGAAGAGCCAATTAAGTCTCAAGAGGAAAAACAAGCTGAAGAAAAATCTGAAAAGAGTGGTGAAGTTAAAGTTTCGGCATCTAAAACGGAAGAAAAAGATGTTAAAGATTCAACTCTTGTAATTGATATGGACGAAAAGAAAAGACGTCGCCAAGCTCAAGGTTTAGAATAATCTTACATAATCTATATTATGCGAACCTGTCGTCATTGCGAGGTCGGATTTTCGGTAGGGCGCCGTGCGAACACTCTGCAGAACAAAAACAATCCGGTGAATTGTTCTTGTGAGAGGGAGAGCCCAGCCCGTAAGGTGCTGGTCGGACGTTACTCCGCCAGCCTCCCCGATAAATGACGTGCCCGACGTGGCAATCCAGCTTTATTTAAGAATGAGCTTTATAGGTATTTTGTTTTTGCAACCTTTTTCTTTTTATTTGCGAGGAAAAAAGAAAAAGGTTGCACCCAAAAGAAAAACACGCAATTGTTTTCTTCGTCGCCTGCGGCGCCGATTTGGTTGAACGACTGTTATTTTTACTCGCTACGCTCTTTAGCTGCGCTCGCGTATGTCGTGCCTCTGTGCCTGCCGAACCAGTCCTGCGGACAGCTGACCATTTCGGCAGGCAGCTCCGCACTTCGCTCGCTTGCAAAAAATTGTTCAGCGCCGCTAAGGACAACGCGGAGTAATCAACCCCCTTTCAATCTCCCCCGAGGGGAGAAGCATTCCCTCCCAAATGGGGGAATGGTTAGGGTGGGGCTTACTGCCGAGCGTGTGCGTTAGCACGATAGCTCGGCTAAAAGATTTTGTGCATTTAGCACAAAACGCATATCCATTTGGTCAAAGCGATGCGAAGCAGCGCAGATTTCGGTTGCGTGTTTCTCTTCTTTTGTGGGACTTTTCTTCTCTTTGCTTCGCAAACAAAGAGAAGAAAAGTCCCAATACGAAATGTTGATATATTTATGCGACAGGTTCGCATAATATAGATTATGTAACTAAATTGATGTCAAGAATAATTCGTCAACGTATTTTAAATAATTATCAGGGCTGAAAAATCCGACTGCAAATTCGGCAGTATTTTCTCCGAGCTGCTGCGCTTCCGGAACTTCCAGAGGAGGACCGGCAGGAGTTGAACGTGAAGGGTTTTTAGGGTTTGAGATTACCCCTGTTGAACGTAAAAGAGTTACCGCGAGCCCGTTTTTGTAAACTTCGTATTCTGTAAGTCCCTTGGTAACTATTCCAAAACCTTGCGCTCCGACAAATCTTTGCATAGGTGCTGTGTTTGTGCAAACTTCAAGCCCTTTTGTTTTTGGAAGATTTTTTCTTATGTCATAATCAGGGTTAAAGCTTCTCGTGATAATACTTTCCATATCTTCCGAGTAGGTTTCTGTTACAGGGTTTGAGAGATTAAACCTTACCTGCCAGAGTTTGTTTTTGAATTTGTTGTCCCAGTCGATTTTAAATTTTAACAGTTCTGAATTCTTGTCCAGAAAAACTTTTGCATTAAAGAATGATGTTTTTATTTTAAGTCCGACTCTTAAATCTCCGTCCATAATTTTTTCTGTACCGAGTATTTCTGCCTGTTCCGAAATGTCGGATTCTACGGCGCCGAAGTTGTATGTATCTCCTTCGTCGTTCCATCTTATAAAATCTATTGTAACCCCGTTTGACAACTCAAGTTTTCCGTCTTGTACAGAAAGTTGTATGTGAGAATTTTCGATTTTATTATCTGAAATCGTGAGTTCGTCATTTGAAGGATTTGTTTCCTGAAGGTATTTGTATATAGTTGTGTAATCCTCGGTTATCGGAATCCTTTGCGTATCATATAAAATTTCGTCCGTAAAACCTTTACGGGATGAAATGATTTGAGCATTTTTCGGTGGATTTGTGTTTTCCTGATACCCAAATCCTGAAAAATTTAGCTCTTTTAATATTGTTTCTGCAACTTGCAGAACTTTTTTATAGCGAATAATATTTTCTTGATGCACATCATCCGTTGAGCAGCCGCAAATTCCGTCGTGCGCCTGATTTTTTAGAAGGAGTTTATAGGCATATTCTATTGAGTTGTCATATTTTGAGCCGTGCTGTTTTTGGAAATTATCTGCAAGTTTAAGCTTGTAAGAGGCTTCTGCATTAAGTTGTTTTATTTTGGTGCGTGCAGAGTAACAGCCTTGCAGGATAAAGGTTTTGCTGTTGTTGCGAAGTTCATCGTTCCATTCAAACTGCTTAAAGTTATCTTTTACAAGTTCAAAATACTCAAACGGAATAGAAAGCTTTATATCATAATCATTAAGCAGACTGTTAACTTTCTCTATTTGTTCCGAGATATCAGACTCGACCCCGAGATGGTCGGCTCCGATAGGTAAAAGCAAAACATCTCCTGATTTTTCGGCAATTTTATCAAGGTTTCCTTTCAGCCATTCAGCCTTTTGTTCAATAGTCATCGGGGCGGAAAAAATATCCATAAAATAGCCTCTAACAAGGTTTACGGTATCAATCCCGTTGAACTTAAACTCTGATGGAATATCACCGCACCCTCTCCAAACAACGCATTTATCAATGCCGAATTTTTTAAAAAGAGTCGGAATATTTTTGCTGTGTCCGAAGGTATCGGCAAGATATCCGATAAAGTCCTTACAGCCAAAGCTTCGGGCGATTTTTAACCCTATTTCAAGGTTCTTTTCAAAGCATGTTTTATCTGTTAAAAATTCATCAACGAGCGTATAACAAGGTCCGATAAAAAGTTTTTTTTCTTGAATAAATTTTCTGATTTGTTCTTCTCTTTCGGGCCTTAATTCAAGATAATCAAGGAGGGCTGAAACTTGCCCGTCAAAATAGAATGCAGGGATTTTATTTTGCTCTAAAAGTTCAAGAACATTGTCGAAAACTCTCAAAAGTCTGAGGCGAAAAACTTCAAATTCCCTGTACCATTCCCTATCCCAATGGGTGTGCAAATATGCGATGACTTTTTTCTTAACCATTTTTATATTATAATTCTTACGTATTAGGTATTGCAAGTTGTTAAGCAACCATAAATACGAATTTATTAAAAGTTTATATACGTTTTATATTTGAACTTTTGTAAATTTATTCATCCGAATTAGTTCTATAGGATTATATTTTTTACCCTTTTGTGTTATATATTTTCATGTAGAAACTTGATTATATTAATAAGATAATTTAAGTAAAAGAGAGATATGGAGGCATTAATGTCAGTAGGTCAATTTGTATTTATGTTACACAGCCATCTTCCTTATTACAGAAAAGCCGGAATGTGGCCTTTCGGGGAAGAAAACCTTTATGAATGTATGGCGGAAACTTATGTTCCTTTGTTGAACGCAATTTCTGAATTGTACGATGAAGGTATTAAGGCTAAATTGACGGTAGGTATTACGCCAATCCTAGCCGAACAGTTAAATGATGAACATTTGAAGCATGGTTTCATCAAATATTTAGATTCAAGAATAGCGAAAGTTTCAAAGGATTTGGACAGATACCCTGATCCTGAAGTTCCTCATTCTCAGCACTTAAAATATCTTGCTAAATACTATTTTGACTGGTTTAACTATATTAAATCTTCATTTGTAGATAAATACGGCATGGATTTGATTGCTGCGTTCAAAAAATATCAGGATCTAGGTTGTATTGAAATTACAACTTCAGGTGCAACTCACGGATTTTCTCCGTTGCTTGCAACTGACAGTAACTTGAATGCTCAATTCAAAGTTGGTTCTGATACAACAAAAAGATTATTTGGTAAAAAAGCAAGCGGTTGCTGGCTTCCTGAATGTGCTTACAGACAGGGTTACGAATATGTTGGAAAAGACGGTGCTAAAAAATGGCGCCCTGCTGTTGAAGTTACCCTTCAAAACAATGATATTGAATACTTCTTTACCGAATCTCACGTAATCGAGGGCGGTAACTCTATCGGAAACAGAAGAAGAATAGGTCTTTATGGCAATATAGAATATATTCCCCTT
>CAYUQM010000039.1:0-19184 GCA_964446855.1 uncultured Muribaculaceae bacterium | reverse complement strand
TCGGCTGTGTGCGTAGGTTTTTGATGAAGAATTCTGTTGCGTGTTTTCAGACAATGTTTTGCGGCTGGGGGAAGTAATGACAATAAGCTTAGAATTAATAATTTCTATTATAGTTCAACTTGTGGCGATTGGCATATTTATCGGAGTGTACAAGACGACAATAAATTTTATGCAAATTCAAATAACCGAACTAAAAGAAGATATGCGTAAATATAATAATATTCTTGAGCGCATGATACGGGCAGAGGACAGTGTTAAATCTGCACACCGTAGGATTGATAGCTTGGAGGGTAAATAATGAACTTAAATTTCAAAATGAGCGAATTAATATATTCGGATACTGCAAACAGATACAACATAAACAATATGCCTGATACGAATTCTCTTGATTGCATGCTGGACTTAATTTATAACGTGTTGCAACCGTTAAGGGAGAAACTTGGATGTCCGATAATAGTTACTTCGGGGTATCGCAACGCGCAAGTTAACAAACTTGTGGGAGGAGTAGTGAACTCACAACATACAAAAGGGCAAGCTGCAGACATAATTGTAAACGGTATGGGAGTAGCGCAGTTGGTAGAATTCATTAAGAAATCAGGTCTTGAATATGATCAATTAATTAACGAACGCGATTGGGTACATATTTCGTACGTGAAAGGTAAGAACCGAAAACAAAATTTAGTATCATAAACCGATTCCTTTCTTTTTATATAACTTATTTATTTTTAAGCCTCCGAGTTTTCGGAGGCTTTTTGTTTTAGGGACTTATGTAAATTTTCGTTTTTGCTCACATTTAGCTCACATTTTTTAGAAAAACTGTAAAAAGTATAAAAAATATAAAATATTCAAAATTAAAAGGTTCAGCTAAAACCCCTTAATATTGAATATTTCAGGGAATTTATAAAAAGTATAAAAAATATAAAATTTGTGATATACTCATTCCCAAGGTTGACGTCGCGGGTTCGAGTCCCGTCTTCCGCTTTTTTTATTACGAAATTTAGTTCGACTAAATAATAAATCGGAAGCCAAACTCTCACCTGAGGATGTACTTTTTTGTGTTACAATTAACGAAAAAGGAGGTTTATATGTTTAAAAATTTAGCAAAAGAACTGCGAGAGTTTATCTTACGCGGAAATGTTATTGACATGGCTGTTGGGATTATTATAGGGGCTTCTTTTGGGAAGATTGTTGACTCTTTAGTAAAAGATATTATCATGCCTCCGATTGGTTTAATACTTGGTAAAGTTGATTTTTCTAACCTTTATTTTCTGATTTATCCGTACGGAGAACATTATCCATCACTTGAAGCTGCAAGAGCTGCCGGAGCTGTAACCGTAAACTATGGAATGTTTTTAAACTGTGTGATAAGTTTTTTAATTGTTGCTTGCGCCGTGTTCGCAATTATTAAATCTATAAACGCATTAAAGGATAAAGTCTGCAAAGCAGAAATTGAAAGCGTAGAAGTAACAGAAAAACAATGCCCATATTGCTTTACCTCTATTCCATTACAGGCAAAAAGATGCCCTAATTGCACATCAGAGTTAGCTTAATTGCTTCGGGAATGCTTTAATTGTATTTATGATGTAACCTACCATTTTTTAAAAATAAAAAATACCGCAAGTATTATAAATACAAACCCGACCAGATAGTTCCATTTGAACTGTTCTTTTAGGTATGCGACAGAAAATACACTGAATACAATCAGTGTAATTACTTCCTGAATAGTTTTTAGTTGCGTTGCGTTGTAAACTTCATGCCCGATTCTGTTTGCCGGAACTTGAAAACAATATTCAAAGAAGGCAATTCCCCAGCTTATGAGCACTATAAGCCAGAGGGCTACTGCTTTATGTTTTAAATGTCCATACCAAGCAAAGGTCATGAATATATTTGAAATCGTTAGTAAAATTATTGGCATAATATGCTTAAACATAATAAAATTCCTTTTTAATAACTTATATTTAATACTAGCATGTAAAAACAGTTAATCAAAATTATTTATTCTACACATTTATATATAGTTGATTTGGCTTTCCGTTTTCCGGATGTAGAAACCCTTGTTTTTCGTAAAAAGAAATTGCGTTATAATCTGATGATACCTCAATTCTATTTCCCTTAAATAGTGATTTTAAAGAGTCTATTATGGCAGCTCCTACTCGTTTATAATTGGGGTATTCTGCATTATAATTATGGTTCGGGTTTACCTGTAGAAACTCAAGTCCAACTAGTTTTGGTGATTTTTTTGTTATTTTTACAACCGCAAGAGTGTTCTCAGGATTAAGGTTATCAAAATCTTGTTTTTGTGATGTTATTGCAAAAAACCTGTCATTAAAATTTTTTATGTTAGGGAAATATAAATTGTCGTAGGCTTCTAATGTGTGAAGGTATGCATTATTAAATGATTCGCATATTTCTGTTGCGTACGTTCCTCCTGGAGTTCCATCTTGCCAGTCCGAACTTATACTGTTTAGCATTCTCAAGTCTGTGCTTGATGATGGATTCAATTCTACAAAAGCAACTTGACAGTCTTTAAATTGTGTCAAACTGCATCTTTTTTTTACGAATACCGGATGTAAATAGCTTCCTTGAAACGTTATCATATAATACCTGTACTATAGAAAAAACTCGTAAATATATTTTTTGCGCAAAAAAGTCTTGACATTTAATTTTTTTCTTAATAGAATGGAATACGTAAGCCGGCATAGCTCAACGGTAGAGCAACGGTTTTGTAAACCGTAGGTTGTAGGTTCGATTCCTATTGCCGGCTTTTTGCCTAGCAAGCCCTTGTGGCTCAGAGGTAGAGCACTCCCTTGGTAAGGGAGAGGTCACGAGTTCAATTCTCGTCAAGGGCAAATTTATCTCTGGTTAGGTAAGTTATGTAGAATATGGGTAGGTGCCCGAGTGGCTAAAGGGAACAGACTGTAAATCTGTCGGTGCGAGCCTACGGTGGTTCGAATCCACCCCTGCCCAGACTTTTAAGACTCCGAAAGGGGTCTTTTTTAGTCAATAACGCTGGAATTTATTTTTATAAAAATAGTTGTATTTTTTTGAGTAATTTGGTCGGAATGGGTAAATGGATTGATGTACTTTTTTGAGTAATTTGGTCGGAAGTTTTTCTCTGTCATTGCGTGCGAAGCGTGGCAATCCATAAGGTTTTGAGGCGGTTGGAAATACTCGAAATTATTAACTTTCAAAACGGTCAAAAGGTAACTTTTCTTGTACTTTTTTACTCAAATTTTGCACTATTATTGCAATCTTTTGCACCCAAAAGTTTTTGTTGGGGCAAGTATGCCCAATCCACGTACTAATGTTACCATTTTTTAATTTCATCTAATGATTTTTGTATTCTGCTATTTTCATCAGATATTAAATTTTTAATATAGTTATTATGTTTACCACATTCAAACAATCTTTTTATTTCTTTATCTGCTTGAGCTTGATATTCTTTTAAGCGTTCTTCTAAAGCATTTATCGGTAATTCGCGAATTTTTTGAGTCAACGATTTAAATGAAGAGGTAAATTTGTCCGCATTCCATGTTTCTTCTCCTAGAAAAAGTAACACATCGTTTCGAGAAAGTTTAGGGTCTAATGATGTATCAGTAATGAAAACAGTTGGATTTGAATTATGACTATCTAAAGTAAAAGTAATGTTTACATCATGTTTAGCGACATAATCTTTTATTGGTTTAGATTTCTGAAAGACATCCAGAAAATCTGCATATGCTTTTAATTTATGGGCATAACTTAAATCATTAGACGGATTAATTCTTTCTATATATTTTTGAAAACCATTTTCAAATTTAAGAACTTTTCCAAAAGAGAGATTTTGGGACGAGTTTTCTCCGCTGCTTAATTTGTTAATTTGCATATATGTCTCCTTTTTATTACCTAAAAACTTAAACAAAATAAATTTTGCTACTATATAATCATTTAAGCAAGGTTGGGTGAAATCCAACAATGATAATCAAACTTCCTGTTCAAAATCATCAAACCGACTGTCGTTATACAATTGGTTTGAGCGCGAGTTTTACTTCGCTCCGCGCTCGCCAAAATCCGCTAGTCGGAAATTTTTATAAAAAGTCGGAATGTGAATTTCGTAAAAAAATAATTTACTAGCAAAAAAGTTTTTTTTTATGTTTTGATGCTAAAAATGGAGAATATTATGATAACAAAAATTAACTTTTCATCACAGCAATCATTTACAGCTAAATTATATGATACACAAGGTAATAGAATTAAAAATTTTGAAATGATTGATGATTTAAGAGGTAAAGACACTATGTCAAAAAGAGGTTCTTTGGAAACCGAAATACATGTAAATGATTTCATTAGTAAACAAAATCTTTACGGTGGTTATGATAATTCAGCCGAAATAACTGTAAAAAATCCTCTCTTTGGGTCTCAAAATTTTGTTCAAGAACTTTACCACGAAACTAATTTGCCAATAAAAGGAGATAGTACGAATGAATTTTATCATATGGATTTGTTAACAGGATTCAAGTCAAATAATTGTAAGGATCTGGAAAATAGAGCCTTAAGAGCTGCTATAATTGATGAATTAAAAATTTCTAAAATATGTAATCCAATAAAAGTTTTAGAAAGTATGCTTGCTAAATCTGCAAATCATGGATTTGATGCAACAAGAGTAAATGAATTTAAAATTATTGCAACAAATTTATTTAACGAAATATTCCAAAAGGGCTTAAAATTAGTAAAAAAATAAGATGTTACATATAAAGGATAAAACATGAGAATTACACCGATATCAATAAACTGTGTTAAAAGAAACTATAATGTCAAAATTTCAGGACATTAAGCTACCTATTTGTTATACTCAAATTCTCTGTTCAATATCACTAAACCGACGGTCTTTTTACAGCAGGTAATCTTAGAAACATTTATGCGCTAAGGAGCAAGAATTTCCACTCCTGCCCAAGCTTTTAAGACTCCGAAAGGGGTCTTTTTTAGTAAGGAATGACAATGAAAAATAGGCTTGAAAATTTCTTACATTCAAGTTAGTTCAAGTATAAAAAAATCACACATACTTATATCATAAGGACAAGAATATTTTATTGGTAATTCTTCATAAGAAATTTGTTTAAAACCTGCTTTTTGATAAAATTTATGCGCCCTTTCTGTATTATTTGGGGTATCCAGTATTATGGTGTCAAAATTATTTAATTTTACATATTCAAGTAAAATGGCATATAGTTTCTGTCCTAAATAATTAGGGTAGCCTCTGTATTTTTCATCAACAAAAAATTTCTTTAATATACCTATTTTATTAGAATAAGGGTAAAATGCTATTGTGCCGATGACTTTATCATTTTCCACCGCTACCCAAAAGTTGCCTCTTCTATCTATGTATTCGGATTGGATGTTTAACAAATCCGCTTGAGATTCAACACCTATAAGAGGTCTTGTGCCGTCATTTTGACAAGACAATACCAGATTTATAATTTCTTGAGTATATTTGTTATCAAAAATTGTTATTTTCATAATAGAAATTTTAACATAAAATATTTTTAAGTCTTTATAAACACGTAAGGCATAACTTTCTTGAATCCGTTTGATACCAGAACTTCGTCAATTCGTGGCGAATCAATTTCCCCTATAACAAATAAGCTTCCTTTATTTAATCTGCATGCAGCAAGTGTCGTGAAATAATCAATTTCTCTATCTGTCAGGTAGTCTAATACATTTCTGCACAGAATTATTGTGTTGGAATCATCCTTGTGGTCATAAAGTACATCAAACATGTCTGCTTGTTGGAATTTTACTCGGCTTGTCAGTGTTTCTGAGGCTTTATATGTTTCTGTATACTTTTTCCCGTTATTAGTAAGTGTGAGCTTAAGGGAGTCGTTTGGTATATAAAGGTTTTGATTTGTATCCTCAAAGTAGTCATCAAATTCTATATCTCTTGAATAAATTTTAGTTACATCTGAATTTGAGATATTAATCAAACCGCTTTTGGCAGCAGCGCAGATATCAGGATTTATGTCATAAGCTTTTATCGGGAAAAATTTATCTGTATTTGTATGGTTTTCCAGTAATGTCATTATTTGAGTATAAGCTTCGGAGCCATCTGAGGCGGCGAATTGGATTAAATTTACTTTATCTTTGTTTTCAAAATGTTTTACGAAGAAATCGGTAAAAATTTCCCAGTCCAAATCTGACCGAAACATATTTGTAAAAGTCCCAATATTATTTCCGTTTTCGGCTTTATAATCACCTGTATTTGAAGTGAAATACGGAGTAAAGTAATACTTATTAGCGGTTAGGAGATTATTTATTATCATATTTAGTTAAAACCGCCTAAAATTATTTTTTGCTACAGTGAATTATTGTGATATAATGAAGTGGAAGAAGCCGACATAGCTCAGTTGGTAGAGCAACTCATTCGTAATGAGTAGGTCATGGGTTCAAGTCCCACTGTCGGCTGTTTTCATAAATAAAAAACCCCTCAGAAATGAGGGGTTTTTGTTATTATAAACATTTTTCAATGTCTTTGACGATAAGTTCAGGGGTTAAGTGATAACGCTCGTAAAGTTCTTCAAGCGGAACTCGGTCGGTAAATTCTTTATCAGCCCCGAAGTTTAAAGCTTTTATGTCGGAATTTCCGTAGAACGAAGCTATTTTTTCGCCAAAGCCGCCTTCTTTTACTCCGTCTTCAAGTGTTACAACTACTTTGTGGTTTGCTTTTAGATTTTCTAATAATTCTTTATCCAATCCGCTTATGTAAATAGGGTTAATTAGTGTTGCGTTAATGCCAAGCTTGTTTTTAAGCTCTTCTTTTACCTGTTTACCCAAGTGGAAGAAGTTTCCAAGTCCTAGAATTGCAACGTCGCTTCCTTCTTCTGCAACTTTATATTTGTTAAGTTTAGAATAGTCTGTTGTATCTTCTTGCCCTTGAGAGTAAACTTCTCCGAACGGAACTCTGATTGCTACAGGGTAGTCTGTTTGTTCAACTGACCAGTCAAGCATTTTTAAATATTCTTCTTTGCAGGTTGGCGCAAGGTAGATAATGTTTGGAATATTTGAAATAAGCGGAATATCAAAACAGCCGAGATGGGTTGCGTCTGCTCCGCTGATTGCGCCCCAGTAAATCAAAAGGGTTGCAGGGTTATTGTTTAGTGCCAAATCTTGAGATAACTGGTCGTAAGTTCTCTGGATAAAGGAGCTCAATACAGCAAGAACAGGTTTTGCACCGTTTGAAGCAAGTCCTGATGCGTACGCAACCGCATGTTGTTCGCAGATACCTACGTCAGTGTATCCTTCTCCCATTTTTTCGCGAAATTCCGGAGTGAAACCGTATGCGCCCGGTGTTGCAGGGCTGATTGCAATTACAGTTTTGTCCTGTTCTCTTTTCTTTAATAAGTAATCTGTTGTTAAGTTGTCATAAGTTTCAAATTTTGGTGCAGGAGTGCCGAAATTATCAACTGTTCCCGGCATAATCCAGTGGAAAGCTTCTTTGTTTTGTTCTGCAAGTGCAAGTCCTTTTCCTTTTAATGTATGCAGATGTACTATTGTCGGACGGTTTGTATCTTTAACTTTTTGGAAAGTTTCAATTAAAGCCGTGATATTATTTCCTTCCCCAACGTAGTGGTAATCAAATCCCATTGCTTTAAACAAATTGCATTCAGCTTGCCCGTTTGTATCTTTCAAGAGCTGTAAGTTTGCATAAATCCCTCCGTAGTTTGGAGCAATACTCATATCATTATCGTTGATTATAACTATAATATTACTGTTTAGGGCAGCTGCGTTGTCCAATCCTTCAAATGCTTCTCCGCCACTCAAAGAACCGTCGCCGAGGATTGCGATAATATTTGATTTTTCGCCTTTTAAATCTCTTGCTTTTGCGAGTCCGACGGCTAAGCTTACTGATGTTGAAGTGTGACCTATAAAGAACGTATCGTGTTCGCTTTCGGCAGGGTTTGTGTAGCCTGAAATTTCAAAGTATTTATCAGGATTTAGGTAATATTCTTTCCTTCCTGTAAGTATTTTATGCGGATAGCATTGGTGAGATACGTCAAATACAAATTTATCGACAGGGGAATTAAATACGTAATGCATTGCAATTGTCGGTTCTACAAAACCTAAGTTTGGTCCCATGTGACCGCCTGTTGTATTAACCTTTTTTATAATAGTTGCTCTTATTTCTTCTGCCAAAGTATTCATTTCTTCGGTAGAAAGTGTTTTTAAGTCTCTCGGCTGTTCTATGTTGTTTAATATTTCAGTCATGTGAGCTTCCCTTTCTTCTTATTTGCTAATTTTATTATAAACATTAGAATGGTGTTTAAGTCAAGAGGTAAAATATCTTATGAGAGTCGTTATATGCAAGGGATTCAGGATTGTTAACTCTGAGTTTAGTCGGTTTTATGTGTTCAGGTAATCTTTAAATGTTTTCACATTCACCTTATACCCACAACCATCGTGAAGCTTTGCCGGATAAAAAATCTTTTTAACGGGATATTTTTTACACATACGAGGACGATGCTTGTAGTCTGAGCACAATCCCTCAGGGGTGACCATTTTACAAGCAAAAATAAAATTCCCAAATTCGTCTTTCCCTTTAATGTAAAATCTCCTGTACGTAGGGAATAAAAATTGCATAAACTTAAATTCTTTTTCCGTATAAGTATCTACACTATACATATAGTTACAGCATTTGCCACACTTTTTACACTCTCCGGTAATTTCATAAACAACTCGTTCCGGTACAAAATGTGAACGAAATTCATTCCATAATGTGTAAATAAAATCAAACATATTAACATAATAACATAAAATATTTGCCAATACCCTGTTTTTATAATAAAATCTAAGAGGTAATGAGAAGGGATTATTAAACATGGCAAGATATACTAAGAATGATATGTATGCTTCTGAAAAAGAAATAGCCAGAGCTAACGTTTCAAAACGCAGTGTAAATAATTTTTGGGTTAACTTTAGAACTCTTTTAATTTTCGTAGTAGCGTGTGTTTTAGCCGGAATAGTTGCATTCGAGCTGTATTTATCATCACTCTCTCCAATAAAAAATCTCGAAGGTTTCAAGCCGAATATTGTAACTCAATTTTATTCTCACGATGGTGAAATAATAAAGACTTTTACGGCTTATACCTCAACAAAAATAGATTTGGCTGACGTACCTGAAGATTTTAAAAACGCTTTGCTTGCAACCGAAGATAAGAACTTTTATAACCATCATGGTTATGATTTAACAGGACTTGCACGCTCAACTGTACAGAATCTTCTAGCAGGACATGTAGTGCAAGGGGCAAGTACCATAACCCAACAGCTTGCTCGTATATTATTCCTTTCTAATGAAAGAACTTTTGATCGAAAAATAAAAGAAATAATCATAGCATCAAGAATTGAAAAAACAATATCTAAAGACAAAATTCTTGAAATGTATATGAATAATGTATACCTCGGTTCGGGAGCATACGGGGTTGAAAGTGCAGCTCAGATTTATTTCAATAAAAAACTTAAAAACTGTACTTTGCCGGAACTTGCTTTGATAGCAGGGCTTCCACAGGCCCCTTCCGTATATTCTCCGTTTAATAACATGGAACTTGCGATACAAAGACGTAACCAAGTTCTTAAACGCATGTATAAAATGAAATATATTACGGAGGAGGAGTGTAATAACGCTTTAAAGGCAGAGGTTAAGCTAACAAAAGTTCCTCGTTTTTATACAACCAATAAAGCGCCGTATTTTACTGATTACGTGATGAAAGAGCTTGAAAAACTTGGCTTTGATGAAACGGATATCTCTCAAGGTGGGTATAAAATTGTTACAACTATAGATTCTAAAACTCAAGAAGCACTGAATACCGCTATTGTTAAAAATCTAACAAACTATGGATTAACAAAGAAAAATCATCAGGCAGCGGTATTTTCATTCTCTCCAATAGACGGTAGAATACTCGCTTATGCTGGTGGAAAAGATTATGCAGAATCGCAGTATGATCGTGTTCAAGCTATACGCCCTGCCGGCTCGGCATTCAAGCCATTTGTATACGCAGCGGCTCTTGAACATGGGGTTTCACCTAATGATTTAATAGACGATTCGCCAATAACAATTGGAGATTGGTCTCCTAAAAATTATGGTTCAAAATATAGAGGAAAAATCCCGGTTTATACTGCATTAACAGTATCCTCTAACGTTTGTGCTGTTAGAATGATTAAAGAAGTTGGTATCCGTGCGGTAATTCAAACTGCAAGAGTTTTGGGTATATCAACACCACTTGAATATGACTATACAATATCTCTCGGATCTAATGGCAGTAAACTATTTGAGCTAACAAGAGCTTATGGAGCATTTGCAAACGGCGGTTACGTAGTTCAGCCTTACGCAATCGAAAGAATTGAAACTTCACGCGGAAAAATTGTTTATCGAGCTCCAAAAACAAAAGTTTCAAGACAGTTGAGCTTAAAAACTGCAGCTGAAATGACGGCTATGCTTAAAACCGTAATCACAAGCGGAACTGGTCGTGCTGCTAATATAGGTGTACCTTCTGCCGGTAAAACAGGTACAACAGACGACTACAAAGATGCAAGTTTTGTCGGATACACCCCAAAAATTGTTACCGGTGTATGGGTAGGGAATGATGATAACACAACAACAAAATCTATTCAGGGTGGTACAGTTCCTGCTCTTATTTGGAAGGATGTAATGAAAGTTGCAGTTCAACAGTACGAAAAAGCAGATTTTAATTATCCGGAAGTAAAACTAGTGCCATCATATGCATTGAAAGCAGAAGAAGAAAAATCAGATGATACTGCTAATGATGATAATAGCGAAAATTCTGAAGCTGGAAACTCATCAGATGAAGATTTAAAACCTGCTACCACACCGGCCGAAGTTGTACAAAATTTTAAGCGGCAATCGCAACCGGTTGCAGCACCAACACCTGTTGAAACAAAAGCTCCGACACCTATACCTATGGCAACTCCGGAGAGCTTAAGATAATGACATATATAACACACATTGGAACAGACGAATCAGGAAAAGGGGATTTTTTCGGACCTCTGGTTATTGCCGGGGTAATGGTTAATGAAAAAGCCGCAGAACTTTTTATTGAGGCAGGGATTAAAGACAGTAAGAAAATTACCGACAAAAAAATCCTTACACTTGAGCCGATAATCAAAGAAAATTCTGTTTATTCGATTGTTCCGATTTCTAACGGTAAATATAACGAGCTTTATTCCAACATCAAAAACCTTAATAGGCTTCTGGCATGGGGGCATGCAAGAGTTATAGAAAATGTATTGGAAAAAGAAACTTGTGAATATGCTTTATCTGACCAATTTGGTGATGAAAGCCTTATAAAATCAGCGTTGATGAAGAAAGGACAAAGTATCAGGCTTGAACAAATGGTAAGAGCGGAAAGTGACGTGGCTGTGGCTGCGGCATCAGTTCTTGCAAGAGCAACTTTTGTGCATAAAATGCAGGAAATGGAAAATAATTACGGAATAAAATTCCCGAAAGGCTGTGCCCCTCAAGTAAAAGATGCCGCTAAAGAATTTATTTCTAAATTCGGAAAAGAGCGCTTACACGAGGTTTGCAAAACGCATTTTAAGACATATAATGAAGTGTAAGCATACAACGTCATTGGCCGGCGCCAGCGAAGCAATCCAGCTAATTATGAGATTCTTCGCTCTCAAAGGGCTCAGAATGACGAAAAACAGTGTGGCATCCTGAGTACAGTTAATTATTTCGCGGAGAAGGAGAAGAAAACCCCGTCTTAACAATATTCTTACCGAATTTACCTTCTAATTTATCAAGACAATTGGCAAGTTTTTTATTTTTGGAGTCTTCCTCGCTATCAGCAAATAAAAATAACTGCTCGGCGTTATCAAAAGTTATATTATCAAGCATTACACCCGAACTGCGGTATAAAATCGTCGGATCATAAATCTTATCAAGAAGCTTAAATACAATATCAGATACATCCCACTCATAGCAAGTTGGTTTTTCAAGCACCTTTTTCTCCACATAGACCTTAAAGTCTTTAGTCCTGAGCAGAATACTTACAACAGAACACTTTGCCTCTAAACGGCGAAGTTTAGAACAGCCTTTATGGATATGATAGTTTAAAGAATTTTTTATAAAATTAATATCAGACGTAAAAGTTCCAAGAGCACTCGTGTTCTGGATAGATTTAGGGAGTTTAATTTCGTTAGATACAGGAGAAACGGTTTCACCAAGAAGTTCGTGCTTCATCTCCAAACCTCTTATCCCGACTTTTTTATCAAGCCAGGCGTCGGATTGTGAAACAAGCTCGTATGCCGTAATAATCCCCGAACGATGAAAAAGCTGGGTAAGATTACGCCCGATACCCCAAATCTCTTCAATAGAAGTTTTCTTTAATTCTTCGGTCGCAAAGCGCGGATTTATCGCATAAACTCCCGCGTCTTCTTTTTTAGCTTTATCGGAAGCGAGTTTTGCAAGACTTTTGGAAGAACTTAATCCGATAGAAACGCCTATATCTAATTCCATTTTTATTGTATCTCTTATGTGAGAAGCAAGGTCGATATATTCCATCTTATAAAGCCGCCTAAGCCCCGTTAAATCAACAAATGCCTCATCTATTGAATAAACCTCAACCGTCGGCGAAAACTCTTTCAGCTTACTCATAACCTGATGGGATATATCCGCATACAACTCGTGATTTGCAACGATATAAATGGCTTTCTGGTGTTCTTTTTTTGCCATAAACAGCGGCTCGCCCATTCGAACCCCCATTTTTTTTGCTTCTTTAGAGCGTGAAATAACACAGCCGTCTTTGTTTGATATAACGCAAACAGGCTTCCCCTTAAGCTCAGGGTTAACCTTCTGCTCGCAGCAAACAAAGAAAGAATCACAATCAACTAATGCTATAACACTTCTTACCATAATAACAGTATAGCTTATTACAACAGAACGTCAATGATTGGATTTACAATCCTATTTTTTGATCCAGCTTCAATTGGTCAACAATTTGCAGAATAGAAATCATTTCATCATACAGAACCGCAAAAGTATTAGAATCAGAGTCTTTAGAGTCGCTGCCCATTGCAAACATATCTTTGCCTGTATTAACTGCAAGAGTTAATTTATTATCTTTGAAAGAACCTCTTACATATTCTGCTTTGAATGCAAGAGTAAGATTTTCTATTCTCTCCAAAAAAGCGGTTGTTAAGAGATATCTTGCTTCAATCTGGTCTGTAGAATATACATTATAATTTTGCTCAAATGTAACGGATTCAAGATTAACTTTTTGATAAATTTTCTTATCCGGAGTAATTTTTTTTGCAATATACGAATTTTCATAAAAAATAGTATGCCCGTTGAAATTTTTATTCATATCAAATTCGATAATTATGCCTTGGAAAGGAGAATATTGATAAACTCTTTTTATAAATAAAAGCCCTAAAATCGCCAACACAACTAAAAATAATCCACTGGAAACAAGAGTTAAAGCTGCAATTACGAATATAATTACAAAAGATAAATCATTTCCTAAAATACGGGTATCAGTTTCATATATAAAAATATTTACCCCTTTATAAGACCCCAGAATTTTATCGTCAGGAATCATATATAAAAAAGGATTAAGCAATTTATTCGACCATAATTTCATTTCAAACGGGATGTCTTTTTGTGGTTTATTTTTAGAGAAAGTTTTAGGCGGTTTAATATTATGTCCCCACTCAGCTCCATCCATAAATATCTTAACAAAATTTTCCATCAACGGATATTTTAAATCAGACTCAAAACCGATTTGAATAGTTCCATTTTTGTCATCACGACAAAGTACCGTCACGGTAAGCAAACTCACAACACAAATAAAGAAACATACCCCACCCAACAAGAATAAATGAAAAAAGAAACACAACAGAGCCACAGAAAGAGATAAGAAAGTCAGCTTAAAAGCAACAGCCTTCTTATTGCCCTCCTGCCTCATCTTGTTATATTCTTTTAGTCTCGGATAAACATCATTCTGATAAAACATAACAAATTCATGTTTCATCTGTTTATATGTTTTTTCTTCCATTCAAACCAACCTTTATAAAAAAATAACCTCTGCTCATAAGTTTAGCAGAGGTTATTATATTTATCAAGCTATTTATTTGCGTGAGCCGTACTTTTTAAATGAAGCTCTCTCAACTGTTGAAGAGAAGCCTCTCCCGGTGCATCACTCATCAAACACTTAGCCCCTGAGTTTTTAGGGAACGCAATAACGTCACGAATTGAATCAGTTCTTGCCAATAATGCAACAAGTCTGTCCAAACCGATTGCAAGACCTGCATGAGGAGGGGTTCCGTATTGAAGAGCGTTAACCATAAATCCGAATTTTTCTTTTGCTTCTTCTTCGGTTAAACCTAAAGCTTTAAAGATAGCTGACTGAACTTCTGAAGAGTGAATTCTTACAGAACCGCCGCCAAGTTCGGTACCGTTGTAAACGATATCGTAAGCGATTGATTTAACGTTACCCAAATCACCTGAGTTAAGTTTATCCAAGTCTTCAAGACAAGGAGATGTGAATGGGTGGTGCATTGCCATAAATCTGCCTTCTTCTTCGCTCCATTCAAACATAGGGAAGTCAACAACCCAAAGAAGATTGTGTTTACTTTCGTCAATCAAGTTCAAAGACTTACCAAAGTGAAGTCTTAATCTGCCCATAATATCGTAAACAAGTTTCGGCTTGTCAGCTACAAAGAAAATGATATCTCCTGCTTGAGCACCTGCACGTTCTTGGATAGCTTTTGCCTGTTCTTCAGTTACAAATTTCAATACAGGTGATTTAGCCGTTCCGTCTTCGTTATAAATAATATTTGCAAGAGCTTTTGCACCGAATGATACAGCAAGTTTTGTAATATCATCAATATCTTTTCTTGAATATTTAGCTCCACCCGGAATTCTGATACCGCGGACGATACCGCCGTTTTGAAGAGTTTTCTTAACGATTTCAAATTCAGATTCAAGAATGATATCGCCGATATCAAACAATTCCAAGCCGAAACGGGTATCAGGTTTATCGGAACCAAATCTGTCCATAGCTTCCTGCCAAGGCATTTGAATGAACGGAGGTTTAACCTCTACACCTGCGGCTTTGAAAGTTTCAACAATCAAGCCTTCAACACATTTGATAACATCCTGCTGTTCAACAAAAGACATTTCAAGGTCGATTTGAGTAAATTCAGGCTGTCTGTCTGCACGCAAATCTTCATCACGGAAGCATTTTGCGATTTGGTAATATCTTTCAATACCGCCGACCATTAATAATTGTTTAAAGATTTGCGGTGATTGCGGAAGCGCGTAGAACTTACCTTCTTGAACACGTGACGGAACAAGATAATCTCTTGCACCTTCAGGAGTTGTTTTAATAAGGATAGGAGTTTCAACTTCCATAAACTCTTCGCTGTTCAAATAGTTTCTTGCAGCCTGACAAATATCATGACGCAATTTCAATTTAGAAAGCATCCCTTCGCGTCTGATATCAAGGTATCTGTATTTAAGTCTGATATCTTCAGAAACATTATCATCATCAAGAACAAAAGGTAAAACCTTTGCAGTTGAAAGGATTTCCAAAGAAGTCGGGTACATTTCAACCTGACCTGTAGCGTATTTTTCGTTATAAGTTTCTTCCGGTCTGCGAGTAACTTTACCCTTAACAGTAATAACGTATTCGGTTCTTACTTTTTCCATAATAGAATGGACTTCAGGGTTAATCTGCGGGTTAGTAACGATTTGGAAAAATCCGCTTCTGTCCCTTAACTCAACAAACAAAATACCGCCAAGGTCACGAACTGTAGCAACCCAGCCGGAAAGAGTAACTTCTTCGTTTACATTGCTGAGATTTAACTCTCCGCAATTGTGTGATTTCATCTTTGTTCTTATCATTTTTTCTCTTCCTTATTATGTATAAATGTCTGTTTCTATTGTACCAAAAACATAGAAAAGTAAACCCTTTTTTGTAGTTTTATGACATAAAAAAAGGGGCTTATTAAAAGCCCCTTTAAAATTATTTAACAGTTTTATCAAACATTTGTTTAATACCATCCACAGAAGACAAAATTCCCGTGGCTTCATAAGGCATATAAACAACCTTATTATTTTGACCTTTTGTTATATCACCCAAGGTTTCAAGATACTTCATTGCAATAAGGTACTTATCAGGCTGTCCTTTATCTGCCAAAGCGTCGATAACACGTGCAATAGCTTCTTTTTCAGCTTCTGCTTCAATAATACGAGCTTGCGCAAGACCTTCGGCTCTTAAAATTTCAGCTTGTTTAGCACCTTCTGCAGAGCGAATTGCAGCTTCCTTTTCACCTTCGGCTCTTCTGATTGCCGCTTCTTTTAAACCTTCAGCTTCAGTGATTGTTGCAGTTTTTTCTCTATCTGCTTTCATAAGTTTATCCATTGAAGCCTGAATATCCGCAGGAGGGAAAATATCCTGAATTTCTACACGGTTAACTTTTACACCCCACTTGTTAGTAGCTTCGTCTAAAATTGTGCGAAGTTCATTGTTGATAGTGTTACGAGAAGTCAATGTTTTTTGTAAATCCATTTGACCAACTAGGTTTCTCAAGTTTGTTTGAGTAAGCTTTTCAATTGCTTCAGGAAGGTTTGCAATCTCGTAAACTGCACTTTTTGAATCAACGATTTGGAAATAAATAAGTGCGTTAATTGTAATTGAAACGTTATCTTCAGTAATTACGTTCTGGCGAGGGAAATCGTAAATTTGTTCACGTTTATCAATTCTATCAGCATGTTTTAATACATAATAAGGCTGACCGTCAAAGCCTCTCTGGGCAACTTTTGTCAAAATTCCACGAGGAGCCTCTAATATAGGAAAAATGAAATTAAGTCCTGCTTCAAGAGTCTTTTCGTAGCGCCCCATACGCTCAATAATAACTTCTTGTTGCTGCTGAACAATAATGATACCTTTTGCGACATAAACGCACGAAGCAATAATTAAAAATAAAATAAAAAAGCCCATGTTTTTCCCTTTCTTATACCTTTTCTACATATAAAACTAAACTATCATTTCTAACAATACGAACTTCTGAGTTAACAGAGATTTCCTCATCGTTGACACTTCTGGCATCCCATCGTTCATCATAAATTGTAATAGCACCGGATTTAGATGTTACCGTCTCTATAACCTTAGCGGTTTTCCCGATATACTTACCGTCTAATCCTGTTTTATAATCTTTACCTTCTTTTTTTCTTAATAAAATTGGTCGTATTAACCATATTGAAAGTAAAGACAATACGACAAAACTTATAATCAAAACATTCCAACTATGAACCCATAACGAAAGAATTGCGATTACAACACCTGCAAAAGTAAAATTTAAGAAGAAAGCTGAAGGTACAACGATTTCCAAAATCAATGCAATCACCGCTACAACAGCAAAAATTTGCCAAAATTCCATAATATAACACTCCTATCTTGTGTGGTTGATTATATCATATCAATCACATCACGTCAATTATTCAATGATTTGTTATTATTTGAAAATACCCTTCTACAACACTTGTTTGATTGGTCAAAAGTTTACGCAATCCATGCCGTAAGAACATAAAAACAAGAAAGGATAAACTATGGCAAGAATTATTGAAGGTCAAAGACGAATCATTAAAATATCAACTGACGATATTTTAAATATAGTAAGAGAATACCAACAAATTACACATAAAGCTTGCTGCTATGAGCACATTCGAGAATTACTGGATAAAGCTTCTCTATATATTCCTGAAGAAGTTTAGTTAAACATTTCCGGTAGAACTGTTTCTGTCATCCTCAAGTTGTTTGATATCCATTGTGCTGTCAGACTCATCAACATAAGCGCTATTAATTGCAGGTACGTCAATTTCGACGTTAACATCAGCATCAACCATTTCAATATCGTTCTTAGGAAATTCTTTAACTTTTCCGTCTTCCATCTTAACTGCAACAGTTCCGTTCATAAATTGTAAGTAGCAGACTTTACCCAAGCCTTCCGAAGTCATAACAGAAGAGCCGATAGGCGGCATACCTTTTGCCGCATCAATATAATTACGATACTCGTAAGTTAAACAACACAGCAATCTGCCGCAAGTCCCGGAAATTTTCCCCGGAGCAATAGGCATACCCTGATCTTTTGCAAGTTTTACGTTAATTGTCGCAAATTTTCTCAAAAAAGACGAACAGCAAAATGGTCTTCCGCAAATTCCGACACCATCAAGAATAGAGGTTTCATCTCTTACTCCGATGTGTCTTAGGTCGATTCTAACTCGCGTAAACACCTGCGTTAAATCTTTTAAAAGTGCTCTAAAATCAACTCTTTCCGGAGCTGTATAATAAAACGAAATTTTACGTCTGTCAAAAGTAATTCTACACTGAACTAAATTCATCACAAGTTTGTGCTGCTTAATCAAAGCTTGACATTTGAAAAAAGATTCAATTTCATCTTTTTTAATTTCATCTAAAGTTGCCAAATCGTGTTGATTAAGAACTCTTATAACTGTATACGGCTGAGGTTTAACTTTTGCCTCCTCCCAGAGTTTGGAAATCGCAGAATTTACAAGTTCGACCTTTAGAGCTTCTTCACCTTTATCCGTACGAACAAGAACTAACTGTCCTTCCTCTATGGAAATATTTTCAGGTATATTCAAAGGATAAAACGTATTTTTTAAGTATTTTACAGCATATTTCATTAAACGTATCTTTCTTCTTCTTTAAGTTTTCTATTCATTAATTTCGCAAGTAATTCTTCAGGTGTAATATCCGTATAAACAGCTTCATAAATGGCACTTGAGACAGGAACCTCAATATCAAGTTTTTTAGCCAACTCGCATACTGCTTTTGAAGTTTTAACTCCTTCTGCAACAGACCCCAATTCTTCGAGAATATCATTAATTTTTTTGCCCCTTGCGAGCATTGAACCTACAGTATAATTCCTTGACATAGGGCTTGAACAGGTCGCAATTAAGTCCCCCATACCGGAAAGCCCGTATAAAGTAGAAGGATTTGCACCAAGATTTATACTTACACGTACAATTTCAGCCATACCGCGAGTTAAAAGGGTTCCCGCGCAATTGTCACCTAAGTTCATTTCATGAGCAAATCCAGATGCAATTGCTATTACGTTTTTCAAGCTTCCGCCAAGCTCAACGCCGATAACATCACTGTTTGTGTATAATCTGAACT
>CAYUQM010000038.1:0-19255 GCA_964446855.1 uncultured Muribaculaceae bacterium | reverse complement strand
CCTCGACATCCGGTTTTGGAGACCGACGTTCTACCAACTGAACTAAGGACGCATATCAGAGGATTAGAGGGCTGGAGGATAGGAGGGTAAGCTATTTATGTTAAAAGGCTTATCTTCCTATCTTCATACCATCTTATCATCTATTATTTAGTTTCCTTATGAGTAGTGTGCTTCTTACAAGTTGGGCAATATTTGCTCAATTCTAATCTTTCTTTAATATTCTTTTTGTTTTTAACTGTAGTGTAGTTTCTTTCTTTGCAATCTTCACAAGCAAGAACCACCATTCTGTCGTTTTTACCTTTGATACCCATTTTTATTCTTCCTTTTTGTCTTTAATTGTTATCTTTATTTCGCGGTTTCCGTTGTACCAAACCACTTTCTGCCTATACAAAACCCTTAGAAGACTTTGCTTTTTAAAATAGAATGTGAACCATCACATTCTATCAAAATCGGCTTACGATTCTATCATATATCAAAAAATTTTAAAATGCAAATAATTGTTAAAAAACAATAAGAACAAAAAAGGAAGCATATGCTTCCTTTTTTATTTATATTAAATCCAACATGCAATAAATCATTTCATAATATAATCAGGAGTTTTGTAATTTGAAGTTGCGGTTTGGTAGCTTGAACCAGAGCCTGAACCTGAACGAAGCTGTTCCATATAAATCTGACCATTTTTAACAACTTGTTGCAACTTGTTCAAGTCTTGTTCAATATTCGTTAATACCTGCTCTGCATACAACTCTGCACCCTCTTTAGTTTTGATTGCATCATCAGCAGCTTGAGAACGAATTTGTTCAGCTTCTTCCAAAGCTTTTCTCTTCAACTCTTCACATTCTTCTTGAACCTGATTACGAATTCTTATACCTTCGCGTTCAACAGCTTTTATAAAATCTGCTTCGCTTAATTTTCTATCAGCTTCCATCTGAGCATCTGTAATAATCTTCTCAGCTTTTTGTTGAGCTTCCATTTGAAGTTCTTCCCTGCGTCTTAAAAACGCTCTTGCTTCTTGAATTTCAAGTGGCAATGAAGCATAAATTCTATCAATTTGTGCTAAAAATTCTTGCGGTTTTATTAATGCCCATCTGTTCGGAATGATAGTAATTGATTCTTCAGTCATCAATTCCAGGCATTTTAATAAGTCAAATACTCCGTTTTGTTGCATGTCAGTCACACATATTCCCTTTCTACATAATATTATTCTACATAAGCACAAAATAATTGTCAAATAATATACTTCCGAGTACTTAACATACTTTACGTTTTATTAAGTAATCATAAACAGGCTGCGGTACAAATTTTGAAATATCACCATTATTTAAATAGATTTCTTTAATTGTACTTGAAGAAATAAAATTATATTTAGGTTTCGTAGTCAAGAATACAGTTCTAATATCTTCACACAATGCACTGTTAGCTTGGGAAAGCTGTAGTTCATATTCAAAATCAGACACCGCACGAAGTCCTCTTATCAGAACTTTTGCACCTTGTTTTTTGGCGTATTCAATAGTCAGACCGTCAAAACTGTCAACCTCAACGTTATCGAGATGGGTAACACTTTCCTTAATAAGCTTTACTCGTTCTTCAACAGACAAAAAGCCTTTTTTCTCTGAATTTTTTGCAACAGCAATAATTACCTTATCGAAAATTTCAGCCCCAACTTTTAGAATATGGAGGTGCCCTTTGGTAATAGGATCAAAGCTTCCCGGATATATTGCTATTTTCATAAATCTTCCTTTCACGTAAGTTACAGAAAAATTGTATAGCAAAAATATTTAAGCTTCAACGCATGCTTTTAAAGCATCGACTACAATCGGATCCCACTTTGAACCTGATTCTTCGTCAAGGATAGACAAGGCTTTAACTACAGTCATTGCTTTGCGGTATGATCTGTCTGATGTCATTGCACTATATGCATCTGCAACAGCAATAATCCTTGAACCGAAAGGAATAGACATGCCAACTAACCCTTCAGGCGCACCGGAACCGTCATATCTCTCTTTTTGGTATGTAATATAAGGAACAACTTCTGACAAGAAATTAATGTTCATCAACAGATTAACACCAATATTTGATTGCTTCTGCATCATTTTCAAATCTTCTTCAGAAAGTTTTCCGCTTACAGTAAATATTTTTTCAGGCAGCATAATTTTTCCAATATTCTGAAGCATGCCTGCATAATATATCAAATCTGTAGTTTTCTCATTTAAACCAAGTTGTTTACATATCTTACGAGCAAGTTCAGCCGTATTTTTAGAATGAGATACGTTATACCTACCTTTTGCGTCAACAGCTCTGGCAAGATTTTCTACAAAACCCTGTTGGTAATCACATAAGTCACCTATCAAAGCAGTAAGCTCTGCTCTTGAATGCTGCAAATCACTCATGTGAGTATCGTCCAATGCCATCAAACTGTTTGTATTATCAATTTCACCCTGCAAAGTCATAGAAGTTGCAAACAGTTTTGCCATACTTTCTACAAGCTTCAGATATTCTTTTGCCAGCAATGTTGATTTTTTATCTTCCAATGCAATAACACCAACATTTCTTGCATTACAATACATTGGAACAGCAACCACACCATCTGCACTGAGAGTTTCACGCTCTGCAAAAGCTACACTTATAATGGAATTTTCACTATATTTAAATCCGCCTCTGTTAATATTTTCAACGGAAGTTCCGACAAGCACAAGGTCAAAATCAGGATTAGCCATGCCTCTTGCAAAATCTTTTGCGAGATAAATATTACACTTTGCAACTTCAAGCATTTGCACTATTGAATGAGCAATGGCAGTATAAATTGCATAATCTTCTTTGCTTTCAAAATTCAAAACACAAAGAGTATTCTTTAAAGAATATATAGATATAAGCTCATAAAGTTGATTTTTTAATCTTTCCTTTTTATCTTGAACATTAGAACCGATTTTTTTCGCTAAATCTTCAGAAATCAAATGCTCAGATATAAAATCTCCTAAATTAAGGGCAAAAATTTCTTCAATAGGATCTGAACCCATAAGGTTTTCAGACTGACCAAAAAGTGATACGCCGCTCATCAAATCTTTGTTTTCCATTAAACATTTCCTTCTACTTGCATGCTTTTGTATTTGTATACGGCATACTTTATTCAAAACTTTAATGTTTTTATAAAAGTTCATACTTTAGTATGGGAAATGCTATACTTTAGGTGGGAAAATTGTTTACATAAAACATGTTATCGGAAAGTCATTGCTAGGAGCAAGTGAGCGAAGTGCGAAGCTGCCTGCCGAAATGGTCAGCTGTCCGCATGACTGGTTCGGCGGCACGAAGGCACATTTTACGCGAGCGCAGCGATACAGGACGTGGTAATCCAGCTAATATTTAATCATAAACTTTTATAGGGAATTCGTTTTTGTTCATTTCTTTCTCTTTATTTGCAAAGCAAAGAGAAAGAAACAGAACCAAAGAAAGAGAAAACACGCAATTGTTTTCTTCGTCGCCTACGGCGCCGATTTGATTGAATGGCTGTTCGTTTTGTGCTAACGCACAAAATCTTTTAGCCGAGCTATCGTGCTAACGCACACGCTCGGCGACTAAATTGTTATCTCCCTCACGGTCGATAACATGTTTTATGTAAAAAAGAATGGATTAAAGAAAAACTTTAATCCATTCTTTTATTTGTTGTATTTAATTACTCTTCAATTAAAGCATTGATATCAGCAACCATTTGGTCAGGGTCGAAACCGTGAACTCTTGCACCTGCTTCAAGATTTTCGAATCTTGCTGCCGCACAACCTAAACAACCCAAACCATATTTTTGAAAAACTTCAACACTTTGAGGAAAATTTTGAACAATTTCCATAATTCCCATATCTTTTGTTACTTTTCCTGCCATAATATTTTCTCCTTATATTGACTTCTCGGACTTTATCCTTAATTACATTATATAACAAAAAAGAAGGATGTGTATTATGGAATTTTTTAAAAACTTTTTCAACGATGATAAGCAGGTCATAGGATTATGCGCTTTCAAAAAACAGCAGGAAGATATTTGCAGCTTTAAATTTGAACCAAAAATTAAAGCAACAAAATTCATCTACGAAACAAATACTTCCAAGAATTTTTTTGTACTCTAGCTTTTTTCAGCTTCAATTTTTTCAATCAATGCTTTTATATCAATAATTTTGATATCTTTTGTTTCTGATGTAGGGAAATATTCTTTAGGGATATTTTTAATATTGCCCTGTTCATCATATTCACCTCTTTCTTTCAGGACTTGTTTTCCACGTTCTATAAAAACTGGTACAGCATCTTCAAACGCATATAAATCCAAATTTTTAAACATTTTTTCACTATATTTATTCCAAGTTTCGTCATCAAGATTCATAAATTCTTCTCTGGAAATTTCAGGTCTATCCTTTTTTACAGTTTCGAACACACATTCTATATACCCCTCATGACGTTCATATTCTTCTTGAGGGTCATCACCTACACCTGATTTAACAAGCTGCTGTTTTACCTGAGCAGTATCTTCTGCCAATTGCATAAATCTTTCAGGTGTCATGGACGGGTCAGCTTCGCAGGCAAGCGCATAATACCCTGCAACAACAGGAATAGCCCAACTTGCGGAAGCTTTGCTGTCATGCCTGTATTCAACAGAACCAGTATAGTGGCTCACTGTTCTGTCACCGCTGTTAACATACAACTGTCTGCCGCTATCGGCAGGGTTATGTACCTGATAGTTATCAAAATCATCAGGATTTCCCATTGGATCCTTTTTATCAAGATAACCAAAATTTTCCCAAAACTCATTGGAAGACATAACCCAAACACCCGAGTCATTCAATTCTTTAACCAATGCTTCAGCATCTTCACCACCATAAATAGGTCCTGAAATTGAAACAACACGTATTTTTTCATTTTCAGGTAAATTTTTATTCAACTCAAGAATATTTTTGAAAGATTCAATCAAATCATCATTTTTATCACCATTTCTCATTGCACCTCTTTCAGCAAAATAATAAACTTCTGCATCCGGAGCCACACCGGTTTCTCTACCGGCTAATATACTTGTAACTGCAGCACCGTGCATTGTTTCCGGCATAGACCTTGCATGTTCATGTGCTCTATAACTTACAATACTTGAGTCATAATTTGCAGAAGGCGGTAATAACCAGTCACATATTGCCACTTTTACACCATTACCGGTATAACCCATTTTGTGAACTGCACGAGCATTAAGTCCCGGATTTTTACCTAGCTCGAAAACTTTTGCAGGATCATATCCTTCAGGCAAATTTTCTTTAGGGGTGTTGGCAAATGTGTTTTCTCCGAAAGTCATTTCTCTTAGTAACCAAGCATGTTGAGAAAAATCCAAATTCGGGTCTATGGGTTCACTAAGTGACAAAGAGATATCGTAACGCCCTTTATCCGTATAATCTTGTTTATATTCCTTTTTTGATGGAACAGTATTTAGAACATCCGAATAATCTTTTTCAATATATCCCGGTCTTTTATCGTGAAATGCAGTTACGGGTTTATTGTCTGGATTTACTTCAAGCCCCAAACCTGAGATAACTTTTTCAACTTCAACATCTTGACCTTTTGATATCTGTTTTATCTTGTCCAACCAGAGAGAAGGAACTTTACCGACAGATTGCTCTAATTCTTCACCTGAAATTGTATTATCCGAATTAATATCAACTTTTGCGACAATAACCCTTATTTCATCAAATTCATTCATCTTTATACCTCAAATACTCTCAAAGCTTAATAAATTAAGCCATAAGTTCGTTATGTTTTTGAAATCCAAACACACTTGTACCCATAGGAATGTAGTTTGGAACATAATGTTGTGTACTATTTTGTGTACAGTTTTGGTCATCGGTTCGGATATGCGCAGCTTATGCGATTTCCTGACGTTTATCCTTCGAATACATATTTACGAAAGATTTACCTTCTCTTTTTGCAGTAAAAACAGAAAGCTCATCAGCGAACTCACCTTTATACGCTGCAATATTAGCTAACGAAACAGTATCCCGACCATTGAAATCGGTTTTGCCGTTCATCAATTTAATCATATCTTTCTCATTGAAAGTGGGAAATTGTGTATATATGTCACCAACTGTTATCGTCAAAAACCAAAATCCTTTACATTAATACTTATATTATAAATAAGTATTTTTGATTGAAAATATTGCGCAGAAACGAAAACTCGCCTCGCCTGCTAAGCTATGTTATGAGGTATTATGACAGGGTTTCGGGCATTTCAAAACTCATTTTCACATTTATTAATATTTGTTTTAAATTACATAATCTATATTATCAGTACACATGTCATTGCGAGGAGCGAAGCGACGTGGCAATCCAGCTTATGTTTAATAGTGAGGATTCAAAGGCAATTCGTTATGTTCATTTCTTTTCCTTTTGATTGCGAAGCAAAAGGAAAAGAAACAGAACCAAAGAAAAGGAAAACACGCAATTGTTTTCTTCGTCGCCTTCGGCGCCGATTTAGTTGAATGGATGTTTGTTCTGTTCGCTAATGCGAACAGAATTGTTCAGCGCCGCTAAGGACAACGCGGCGCAACCAGCCCTCACCCTAACCTCACCACTCCGCTTCGCTGCGGCAAGCAGGGTCAGTCGACTCGTTCCTCGTCGCTTCCCTTTGCTCCCCATAGGGGAGGAATGATGGGTTCCTATAATATAGATTATGTATAAAAAAAGAATGCCATTAAGGCATTCTTTTCATTCTATGTATCAATGTTTGTTGCGTAAACCGCGTTCGCTTCAATAAAGTTGCGTCGAGGGTCTACCTTATCACCCATCAAGATGTCGAACAACTGGTCACACATCATTGCATCCTCAATACTTACTTTCAACAGAGTTCTTGTTGCAGGATCCATTGTTGTTTCCCAAAGCTGCTGCGGCATCATTTCACCTAACCCTTTGAAACGCTGGATTGTCATACCTTTTTGTCCTCTGTCATCAATGATTTTTTGAAGCTTTTCAAACGAATTGATTTCGTACTGCTCTGTATCTGTTTCAAGAAGCAATCCTTCAGATTCTTCGATTAAGTAATCTCTGATTAGAGGGTAAGCTGTTTTCAAACGTTTAAACTCTGAACTCTTCACGATATTTTGGTTTAAAATAACGTGTTCTTCCTCATTAGTATTCAACTGGATAGAATACTTAGAGTTTTCAGGATTGTATTTCAATGAAACAGCGTAGTTTGCGGCTTCTGAAATATTGTAATTCTTAGCGTGATCTTGGAGGTAATGATTTAAGTATTCAACAACCTCAGTCATTTTTGCCTGATCATCGAAATCTTCAGGAGTAACGTTTGAACGTACCAAACCTCTTAATACAACAGCAGGGTATAAGTTCAAAATAGGGTTGTTGTAAGAATTGTAGAATGTAGACATGTTCTTAATCAATTCTAACAAATCATCGCCTGATTTAACTTTATCTTTCTTCTTATCGGACAGGCTCAAAGATTTAATACCTCTTTCTTTAAGCATTTTGTCGAGAGCATGCTCGTTATATAAATACTCGGTTGTTTTACCGATAGTAACCTTAAACAACGGCGGTTGAGCGATATAAACGTGTCCGTTTTCAATCAACGGTCTTGCATATCTAAAGAAGAATGTTAACAAAAGCGTTCTGATGTGAGCACCGTCAACATCGGCATCCGTCATGATAATAATTTTGTGATAACGAAGTTTTTCAAGGTTAATTTCTTCCGGATTACGACTGATATTAATACCAAAAGCCTGAACCATAGATTGAATTTCGTTATTTCCGTATATTCTGTCCAATCTTGCTTTTTCAACGTTAAGGATTTTACCTCTCAACGGCAAAATTGCTTGGAACATCCTATTTCTGCCTTGTTTTGCAGAACCGCCCGCAGAATCACCCTCAACTATGTAAATTTCGCATTTTTCAGGTTCCCTGTTAGAGCAATCGGCAAGCTTACCCGGAAGGGTAGAGTTTTCAAGAACTGATTTTCTTCTTGTAAGCTCTCTTGCTTTTCTTGCAGCTTCACGAGCACGCTGTGCCTGTAAAGTTTTTTCTAAAATCGCTTTCGCAATTTTAGGGTTAAATTCTAACCATTCTTGAAGCTTTTCTTTAACGGCATCCTGAACTGCGCCGAGAGCTTCCTGCGAACCCAATTTTTCTTTTGTCTGACCTTCGAATTCAGGGTTAGGAATTTTAACACTGACAATAGCGGTCAAGCCTTCTCTAACGTCTTCCCCTGATAAGTTTTGGTCATTATCTTTAAGGATATTATTTTTTCTTGCGTAATCGTTAAACACACGAGTAATAGAGTTTCTGAACCCTGTTAAGTGAGTACCGCCGGTATGAGTGTTGATGTTATTAGCAAAAGACAAAACACTTTCATTATAAGCGTCGGTATATTGCATTGCAACTTCAACCTGCATAGTACCCACAACCTTGTCAATATAGATAGGTTTGTCGTGTAAAACGGTTTTGTTTTTATTCAAAAATTCAACATAACTTCCGATACCGCCTGCGTAGTGGAAAGTTTCTTCTTCTCCTGTTGCATCAATATGGAAAATAATTTTCAAACCTTTATTCAAAAATGCCATTTCACGAAGTCTGTTAGCGATAACATCGCAATCGATAACAGTAGTTTCGGTAAATATCTCAGGGTCAGGCCAAAAAGTTGTCTTTGTCCCTGTTTTTTCCGTAAAAGCACCTTTTTCAACAGGGGTCATAGGTTCGCCCCTCATGTATTCTTGTTTCCAAACAAAACCTTGACGAGAAACTTCAACGATATATTTTTCGGAAAGAGCGTTAACAACAGACGCACCAACACCGTGAAGACCACCTGATACCTTGTAACCCCCGTCCCCGAATTTACCGCCTGCGTGGAGCACGGTATGAACAATTTCGAGAGCAGATTTACCGCTGTCAGCCTTGATATCAACAGGAATGCCACGTCCGTTATCTTCAACCGTTACACTGTTATCTCTGTGAACAGTAACATGAATATCGGTACAATAACCTGCTAGAGATTCGTCAATAGAGTTATCGACAATCTCATAAATACAGTGGTGAAGACCTCGCTGCGAAGTTGAACCGATATACATACCCGGTCTCATTCTAACAGCTTCCAAACCTTCCAAAACTCTGATATTATCCGCACTATAGCTTTGTGAAGTTTTTGTCTCAATAGATTCGTTACTTGCAGGCAAATCTACAACTTCTATATGTTCATTAACAGGTTGAGCTTGTGCTTGAGCCACATCCTGCATTGTTTCCTGAATTCCGTCTGACATTAATTTCTCCCCTAATACTACTCTTTTATAAGCATAATAGCACAAACAGACTTTTTTTGCAAAAAATGTTAAGGGGAACGAACTAAAATTCAAAAAGCCCCCACCCTAACCCTCCCCCCATTGGGGAGGGAACTTGCCGAGCGTGTGCGTCAGCACGATAGCTCGGCTGAAAGATTTTGTGCGTTAGCACAAAACGAACAGCCATTCAATCAAATCGGCACCGTAGGTGACGAAGAAAACAATTGCGTGTTTTTCTCTTTTGAGTTACTTTTCTCTTTTTACTTCGCAACTAAAAAGAGAAAAGTAACAAAAACGAATTGTCTATAAAGTTTATGATTAAACATTAGCTGGATTGTCACGTCCTGTATCACTGCGCTCGCTTCGCTCCTCGCAATGACAATAAAGCCCTTTGAATTTTAGCTCGTTCCCTTACGCGATTTTAATATTTGCATCATAATCAACCGTAGACAACCTCGAATTACAAATCGGAAGGATTACTTCGAATATAATCTCATTTTGAGTACCGTTACGTGCCACTATCCCACCAGAATGCGCCTTTATTATATTAAGTGCAAGATTAAGTTTCATCCCAAACCCTATTTTTGTATGTGTTAAAGATTTACGTGAATTGTAATCAAACAAAGACTCCAGAACATCCTGCGGCAATTGCCTACCTTTTACAAAAATAGAAATGCAAACATTTCTTGCCGTATTGTGTAACTTTATACTCATTGCCTCATTTTTATCGGCATAAGTTATGCAGTTTTCCAATACTTTAACAATAGCTTTTTTAAGAAACAAAACATCGGCATCAACCCGTAACCCTTCGGATAAAGGGAAAATCTCCACTCTTAAAGACTTTTGTTTGAGCTGTTCCTCTGTTTCAACACAAGCCTCTTCAATTATTTTTTGAACATTAACAGTTTCAAAATTAAAACTTATTTCATTGTTTTCTATTTTATAATTTGTTAAAACATCGGAAATCATTTTGAGAAGCTCCGCACAAGAGTCGTTTGTCAAACGAAGAATTTCCTGCTGTTCAGAGTTAAGCGTACCAAACTTTCCGTCAATAAGCATTTTCAACATCTGCGCCTGCGCAAGCAACGGGGTTTTTAAATCATGATTTAAAATATTTATAAAAGTTTCTTTTTTATCTTCCATTCCAATTTCCATTTCTAATTATTATAAAAATAATAATTAGAAAATTCTATTCCCCAAATGGGTAATTAAGAAAACTCGACTCTATTTCTGCCGTTTTCTTTAGCGGAATAGAGTGCCTTATCCGCATTGTCAAGAAACTCACTTGCAGTTTCAACATTATTAGTACTCACACCGGCACTTACTGTTACTTTAATCTTTTCACCATTAAACTCAAACAACGAACTCTCTATTTTTTTTCGCAGTCTTTCCATAGGAATCTCTGCATGTTCCAAATCTGTTTCCGTTAAAATCGCAACAAACTCTTCTCCGCCATATCTAAAAACCAAATCAGTTTTTCTAAAGTTATCAAGGATTAAATAGGCAACTTCTTTTAAAATGTAGTCACCGCATAAATGCCCGTGTGTATCATTAATTTTTTTAAAAAAATCAATATCAATAATAGCAAGGGTTAAATTCCCGCCATAACGTTTGGAGCGCAAAAACTCTCTCTCAAGCGTACTGTCAAAATTTCTTCTGTTATAAAGCCCAGTTAAAGGGTCAGTAAGTGACATGTGTCTTGTATGAGAATACATGAAATTTATTTTCTTTATAACATCAAGCTTATTATCTTCAGGCACCGGGAAATTATTGATAATCTCTTCAATATTTTTTTGTATATCGTCCAAAACCTCAGCAGGAATATCAAACGAATTCATACCGTCAAAACTTTCACTCATATATACTTCTCTCCAAATTTCCCACAAACATTCTAACATAAAAATTGCGCAACTAAAAAATTTTTGCTAAAATTTACATCGAAATGAAACCGACAGCTGATGATTTATTAAAAAAATATCTGATTGAAAAATCACCACATGCCTATGAAGTAAAACGACTCTGCAAACTTCTCTTTAATGAACTTTGCAAAACCGTTCAGGAAATGCCCGTGCGAGAATTAGAAATTCTTGAACAAGCAGCAATGCTGCATGACATAGGGTATTCAGTTGAAGCAAAATCCCATAACAAACACTCAAGAGATATTATCTTGAAAGAAGGATTACAAGGCTTTGCTGATGAAGAAATTAAAATTATCGCCTGCATAGCAAGATATCATCGTGGCAGCCTGCCGGATAAAAACAGTCATAAGCTATACGGAAGTTTTTCTAAAACAGAACGAAAAATAATAAAAAGACTCTCCGGTATCCTAAGATTTGCTGATGGGCTTGACGTTGAGCATAAATCTTTAATAGAAGAGTTTCGAACCGAGTACGACTCTGTCAACCATATTCTTAAAATAATACTTATCCCGTTACCTGACTGCAAAAGCATAAATATTTCTAAATCATTAAGGAAAAGAGATTTACTTGAACTTGGATTCAAATGCCAATCTGTAGTATTCATAAAAAATAAGTAAACTTTTGTTACAACCACACCACTTTCGTAACATTTCTTCATGAAAAATTTACTTTATATATGTAAGGGAAAAACATAAAGGAAAACATCATGAGTTTCGACGTGAATGTTTTACGGACTAAACCTATGATTAGGGAAACCGCTAACATGAACAACGACGGTGGAGGCGGGAACCTTGGTTATATGCAGCAAGGCCGTAATGAAGGTAAAGACAAGAAAAAAAGGTTAGATGAAAGTATTTTCGGGAAAAAAGAGGACGACCTCTTCATCGGAAAAAGTGACTTAAATTTTGTGGAAGAAGATTTTTCAATTATTGAGTGGTTAAAAAATATTTTACAAAAATTGGTTCAGATTACTTCTCATACGAACCCATAAATTTCATATAGGTAGACTTTTCTTTTACTTGTTTTACTGTTTCGAAGATTTTTTTATCTTTGATATGTCCGTCAAAGTTGACTATAAAAATATAGTCACCAAATTCTTGTTTTGATGGACGAGAAGAAATGTATGACAGATTTATATCGTTTTGATAAAAAATATTTAAAATTTCAAGCAAAGCACCAGGTCTGTTTGCTGCCATAAACATTAACGTCGTTTTATCGTTTTCTGTAGGCTCTGTTTCATATTCTCCGATTAATACAAATCTTGTTTGATTAGATTTATCATCATTTATATTTTGTTTCAATATATTCAGGTTATACACTTCGGCAGTCTTTTCACTGCCGATTGCAGCATAAGTAAGATTGTAGTTTGCTAAGCTTCTTGCCGCTTCCGCAGTACTTGGAGCTTCAATTATATTCAAATTCATAGGCATTTCATCGTGTAAGAATCCCTGACACTGAGCCAATGCTTGAGGATGCGAAATCACACCGGTAATAGAATAAAATTCGGTTGTTCTTGAAAGTAAACAATGATTAATAGGCATAACCGTTTCGGATAAAATTTTTATATTAGGATTCGGGCAAATCATTAAGTTATCCAACGTTTCTCTTACTGTACCCTCTATAGAATTTTCGACAGGAAGAACTCCAAGTGTATTAGGATTATTTTGAACAAATTCTACAACTTGCCTTATTGTACTTAGTGGTTCAGGGTATGCTTTTATATTGTATTTATTACAAAACAAATCCTGCGCCATCTCTGAAAATGATGCCTTAGGACCTAAATAAGCTATTCTGGAAACTTCTTCAAACTTTGTCATTTACTTAACTCCATATTTTTATTATCATTATACATAAAATGAAATACGGAGGGCAAATATGACAGGTATTAAGTTTGGAACAGACGGCTGGAGAGCTATTGTAGGAAAAGATTTCACTGAAGAAAATGTCGCAATTGTAACAAAAGCTATCGGCAAATACGTTTTTGACAATTTTGGTATCAATAAAAAAATTATAATCGGATACGACCCGAGGAACCTCGCCGATGTGTTTTCTATGCAAAGTGCAGAAGTATTAAAACAAATGGGTTTTAGCGTTTTATACAGTGATAAAGTTCTTCCTACACCTGTTCTGGCATATAACGCAAAACACCTTAATGCCTGCGCCATAATGTTTACAGCATCTCATAATCCGCCGGAATACCTAGGGATGAAATTTATACCTGATTATGCTGGACCTGCAACAAGTGACATAACAGATGAACTAACTCATAATTTGGGTATGGAATGTTTCAAACCATCAAATGTTGGAAGTATTACAATATACGATTTTCAACCTGATTACAATAAACATCTTGAAAACATTGTTGATTATGGAAAAATCAAAACACTCAAAACAAACATTATTTTTAACGGCTTTTATTCATCAAGCATAGGCTATTTTGATAAACTGTTGGAAAAGTATAACATTCCTTTTAGTACTATGAACATGTTTCATGACACAAACTTTGGCGGCGGCATGCCTGACCCAAAACCTAAATACATGCAAGATTTAATTGAGCGCACCAAATCTCAACCGAATTCAATCGGACTTGCAAACGATGGAGATGCCGACAGATTCGGTGTAATTAATGAAAAAGGGGATTACGTTTCTCCAAACGAAATTATCGCAATTTTACTTATACACCTTATTAAAAACAAGGGTTTTAAAGGTCCGCTTGTAAAAACCGTCGGGGCAAGCCTCTTATTAAACAAAACTGCTGAAAAACTTGGTGTCGAAGTAATTGAAACAGCGGTGGGCTTTAAACATGTAGGTGAAGCTATGAGAAAATTTAATCCTATTATCGGAGGGGAAGAAAGTGGAGGGTTAAGTATTCAAGGTCATATTCCTGAAAAAGACGGACTCCTTGCAAACTCTCTGATTCTTGAGGCAATGGCTTATGAAAAAAAATCTTTATCCGAACTTCAAGATGAGTTATACAACCTTGTGGGATGTAAATTCTATAATGACAGAGTAGATAAAAAATTAAATAATACTGAAGAAATAAAACCAATACTTGAAAAATTCAAACAAATTACTGAATTTGCCGGACAAAAAATAATCAAAACCGATACAAAAGATGGAGTAAAAATTTATCTTGAAGATAATACCAGCTGGATTCTTGTCCGCCCGAGCGGAACAGAACCGCTGCTTAGAATATACTTTGAAAGTGACAGTTTAGAAAAAATTGAAAAGTTAAAAAGCATGTTATAACCTTCTGTTGAAAATTCCGTAGTACCTCGCTTTTTATTTTCATGATACTCTTATAATGTAGGGAATCAAATAAGGAGTGAAAGAGATTATGAACTTTGATAACGGAGTACAATTTGACCCCGGATTTGTACAACACATTTCAGCAATTATGCCTAACATCGAATACGCTTACGGCAATTTAAACAGATATAAAAACTTTGGTCAGAAAAAAGCTCAATTCAAAATGTTATATCCGAAAATTGTCGGACTGGTTGATAATTATATAGGCTTTTATGCAGGATGCATGTTGTGGGCGGACGCAATTAAAACACTAAAAGATAAACCTGTCCTTGGGAACTTCTGCTGCGGTGGAGAATATAATGAAGAAGAAACATTACAGGAAGTTAATTTTTTGATAGAATATTTAAACTATCTTCCAAAAGATACAAAATATTACCTCGGACAAGTAACAACACCTAATTCAGATGATTTAAAAATTCTTGAAGCTTATAAAGAATTTTTAAAAGCTAATCAAGGTTTCGTAAAAGTTGAAAAAACAAATGATTTAACAATCCCTAGCAGCATTAAACACGCAGAAAATACTCAAGAAATCTTTGATAAAATTGAAGAAGTTACTGAAAACGGTAAACTCTTTGAACTAAAAGAAGTATTATTACCACTACTTGAAGGTTAAATATGGACCTAAAAGCTAAGCTATATCAGATGTTTATATTGGGATTGGATGGTGATGGATATAAAGACGCACTATCAAAAGGACTCGGCGGAATAATATTTTTTACAAAAGATATAAGTTCTGCCGAACAATTTAAATTGCTGACCTCTGAATTAAAATCAACGGCAAAAATCCCTCCATTTTTATCAATTGACCAAGAAGGCGGAAGAGTAGAACGTACAGAAAATATCCATAACGGTAAAAAATATCTTTCTGCAAAATTTGCCTATGAAAATGGTGAAAAATTTCTCGAAAAACAGACTGGAGAAATGGCGAAAGAACTCGTTTCCTACGGGATTAACCTCAATTTTGCACCTTGTGTGGATGTAAACACTAATCCGAATAATCCTATTATCGGAGAAAGAGCTTTTTCGGACAAAACAGACGAAGTTATACACGGGGCACAAATAGTATCAAAAACATACTGTAAAAACAGCATAATACCATGCATAAAACATTTTCCGGGGCATGGTGATGCAAATGCTGACAGCCACTTAACTTTACCTAAAATTGATATGAATTTTGAAACCCTTGAAAAACACCACATAAAACCATTCAAAACCGCCATTTCAGAAGGAATAGAGATGATAATGGTCGCACATTTGTATGTTCCGTATTTTGAAAAAAATATTATACCAACATCACTCAGCAAAAATGCTATCAATTACCTAAGAAATAACCTCTTATTTAAAGGGATAATTATATCTGATGATATGATTATGAAAGGGGTTTCTGACTTTGGTTCGATTGAAGCTTGTGAAATGGGGATTAGGGCAGGATTAAATATGTTTATTTATAGGAATTCAACTCCGGATACAATTAACATAATTGACACAATAGCCCAAAAAGCGGAAAATGATATAGAGTTGAGAAATAATATTGAAAAATCATACGAAATAATAATAAAATTAAAACAGGAGAAAAATATAATATGATGACAGCAGAAAAAACCGTTTTAAAAATTGAAAGATTACCGCATAATAAATTTGTTCCGGAATACAAAACAGAAGGTGCCGCCGGAATGGACTTATGCGCAGCAATTTCCGAACCGATTACTTTGAAACCGCTGGAAAGAACTTTAATCCCCACAGGAATGAAAATTGAACTTGAACACGGCTATGAAGCTCAAATCAGACCACGTTCAGGAATGTCAATTAAACACGGCATTACGTTGATTAATTGTGTGGGAACAATTGATGAAGATTACCGTGGAGAAGTTTGTATCCCTGTAGTTAACATTTCAAATGAAACATACACTATTCAACCAGACGAAAGAGTTGCACAAATGATTATTGCACGCGTGGAACAAGCTGAAATTAAGGTTGTAACGGAATTAACAGAAACTGCCAGAGGAGAAGGCGGCTTCGGTTCTACCGGAAAATAAGTAAGGAGTGAAAAAATGAAAGGACTTGAAGTTAAACCAAGAACAACCCCTCATTATCAAAAAGATTATATTAGAGCATTGCTTTTATGCTTGTTCTTTGGGTTTTTAGGTATTCACAGATTTTACACAAGTTACAAAAGACTTGGATTTGCTCAAATGGTATTGTTTTTTTGCGCAATCAGCTTTTTTGCATTTAACTACGGTACTATGAGTAAAACAAAAATATGTATAATCGGATTATTTTTCACGTGGTGGTTAATTGACTTACTTGCTATGTGCTTTAACAGGTACAAGGATAAGTACGGTCAAGAACTTGATGAATACAATCCGATGATTGCTTCAATTGTTTTGACTGCTGTTGCAATCGTTATCATGGCACTGGGAATTACCTATGGAGTGCCTGTTCTTTTAGGAATATAACAGTTAGGATATATTAATGGAAAACAACAAGAAAATTATTAAAATAGGCTTAATAGGACTTGGAACAGTAGGTTCCGGAGTTTATAAGACACTAACAGATTTTGACTTTGTAAAAATCACCAAAATTGCAGTTAAAAACCTCAATAAACCCAGAAATATAGAAGGGCTGGACACATCTATATTGACAGATAATCCTTATGATGTCGTAAATTCTGATGTAGACATAGTTGTGGAACTGATTGGAGGGTTGGAACCTGCGTTTGACTTAATAAAAACTGCGATTACAAATGGCAAACATATAGTTACGGCAAACAAAGAATTGCTGGCAAAATATGGAGAAGAGTTATTTAATTTTGCGGAAGAACACAATAAAGTTGTACTCTATGAAGCTGCAATTGCCGGCGGTATCCCGATTATTATGCCTATAAAAACTATCCTTGCAGGTAACAAAATAAATCACATTGAAGCTATTTTGAACGGTACAACAAACTATATCCTAACCAAAATGGATGTAGATGGCGCTTCATACGAAGAAGTCTTAAAAGAAGCACAAGAACTCGGATATGCAGAAGCCGACCCTACAGGTGATGTTGAAGGATTTGATGCAGCATATAAGATTACGACTCTGGCAACATTAGCATTCAGACAAAGAATTAAGATTGAAAATGTATACAGAGAAGGTATCTCTAAAGTCCGTGCAGAAGATATGAAACTGGCTAATGAACTCGGATACAAAATCAAGCTCATTGCATCAGCACGTATTGATGAACAAAATCGTGCAGATGTGCGCGTACACCCAATGCTTGTATCAAAAGACTCCACTCTATCCCATATAAATTATGTAAAGAATGCAGTAAGCTTAAAAGGGCATCCTGTAGGGCATATCACACTTTCAGGACCCGGAGCCGGAGAATTCCCAACCGCAAGTTCTGTTGTTGGGGACATTTTAGCTATAGCTACAGAAATAGGAAAAACAGATTACCTTCTTCCTATGATGAGATGTAATCACCACAATACGGCAGAAGTTGTAAATATTTTAGACACAACTAATAAATACTACCTTTCTTTAAATGCTATAAATAAAATGGGAGTAATAGGCAGTATCGGAAAAATTTGCGAAGATAATAATATCAGTGTAGCAAGTATTATGCAAAGAGGCGTTCGAGAAAACAATACTGCGGATATAACGGTTATTACAGAACTTTGTCGTGAGAGAGATATGCAAAATGCAATTGCTCAATTCAAAGAAAGCGAATACATAGATAACGTTAACAGTCTGATAAGAGTACAGGAGGGTTAATGTTACTAAAGAGAATAGGTTTAGTAATTGTTATAGTTATTCTTACAGTCTATCATTTTGGGTTAAAAGCAAGACATTCACGCCTAATTTGTAACCCGACGGTTTGTGAAATTCAAACTCAAAATGTCTTAAATATGACATTGTCAACAACAAAAATTGACTTGTCAAAAATTGAATCATTTACTTATGAAAATGCATACGATTATAAGACAGCCTCAAGGGATATATTAGACAAAAAGAAAAACGTAAAAGGAAGCAATTATAACAAATATTATATATTCGCAATAAACAAAAACGGACTTAAATCTAGATTTTTCCGAACCTATACCTCATACACCGAATATAAAGCACAAAAGACAGTAACAGCATTAAATAATGCTTTAAAATCACAACCTATAAATATAGATATTACTTATTAAAAAGGAATAAATCATGTACTATCAAGGATTAATTAACAAATACAGAGAATACTTACCGGTTACAGACTCAACACCGGTTGTAACCCTTAACGAAGGTAACACTCCGCTTATCAAAGCAGATAATTTAGCTAAAAAAATAGGGATTGATGCTGAGATTTATTTGAAATTTGAAGGCTGCAACCCGACAGGAAGCTTTAAAGATAGAGGCATGACCATGGCTGTCACTAAAGCTAAAGAATCCGGTTCAGGTGCAATAATCTGTGCTTCAACAGGTAATACATCCGCTTCCGCCGCAGCATACGGTGCAAAAGCAGGATTAAAAACATACGTATTAATCCCTGACGGATACATCGCGTTAGGTAAACTTTCTCAAGCAATGATGTATGGGGCCGAAATTATTGCTATTCAAGGGAATTTCGATGAAGCCTTAGAATTTGTTCGCAAAATTTCTGAAAACTACCCGATAACCCTTGTAAACTCTGTTAATCCATACAGAATTGAAGGCCGGCGCCAACCGCAGGGTGTCGGGCGAGTCATTATATATGCCGATGAAGAT
>CAYUQM010000037.1:0-19795 GCA_964446855.1 uncultured Muribaculaceae bacterium | reverse complement strand
TTTTGGGGTTAATGAATCTATTTATATTTAGTGTTTCGACTACACTTAAATCTTATGTACTTATTATTGCATATTAGATTTTAAATGTCAACTAAATGTTTTCTTGAATTTTAATAATATTTGAAAACGCCCATATAGTGTAGTTTTTACACTTTACAAAACTTAACATTGGGTTTTACTAACTCTTGTTAAGGGCATGATATGTATTAAGAGGATATTATTTTTATATTAACTTTTGTAAAGCGTAGATTTGTAAAAAAGTCAATTTTTACAGTTTTATATACTTTATATATATGAAATATGTAAAATAAGAATAGAGGAACTATTATGACAACAGAAGATAGTATCCAAGCGATAAGCAGCGTAAGATACACAGACCCCGGAGACGTGTCGGCAAGATATCGAATCGGACAAATAGAAATGCCAAACTATGATAACCGAGTCTTTGGAATGGCTAACGTCGCAATGAAAGTTAATGATGCGATGGGTAATTCGAAAGGTATGGATGGTATAATCAAAAACTTCGATATCCATGAAGACTATAACAATGGTGGTTTTTGTAGATTTCATGGATATAACGCACCGGGAAGTGTATCATATTATTCAATATGCTAAGGAGAGACAATGAGTCAGATTAACGGAATTACATTACAACCAAAGATAGGAAGTGACTTCGCATTACAATACGGCGAAGCGGCTAGTTCCGTTGCTAGCTCAACAATGACAAATGCATCCGCACCATCAGCCCAATTCTATAACACAACCAAAGTTACTCAAAATTCAAACCCTGAAAAGATTGCCGAAAACATAGCCAAATATGATACAGCACAAGGTAATTACATGAGACAATTTCATAAATTATAATTCTTTACCGTGCAAATCAGTTCCGCCTGTTTTTATCAATTTATATTTATCTGCAAGCTTTTCTATATGATGTGAAGTTCTAAATTTTATTATTCCACGGTGGCGTTTATACGGATAGTACACTTCAAGCCCATCCAAACCGTATGATATAAGCTTCTTTATAAAACCGTCCATACTTATAGCCCAGCAACATGCCGGATGTGCAAGAACTGCAATCCCGCCGGCATTATGAATTGCGTCAATAAGTTTTTTAATATTACGGGTTGAAAAAATCCGCACAATATCAGCCTCAGTTTCTTTTTTAGTCTTTGCACAAAAGGCTTGTAATTCTTTATTATGAGGGTCTATACCGTAACCCAATAAATGCATAAAGACATAACCACACCAAACATCAAATTCTACGGCAGGAATTACGATATCATCTTGTAGAATATTTGTCTTCAAATAAGCATCAACAGTGTTATGGTCACATATTGCAATATATTTATACCCTTTATTTCTTGCCTGCACTACAATATCTTCAGCTCCGGCAAGCCCGTCGGAAAAAGTTGTGTGAATATGCAAATTAACACACTTTTCTTCAAAATCTTCTTTTGTAAATGATTGTATTATATCTTTGTATATAGCCATTATCTCTCTGTCATTCTGAAGCTTTATCCGAAGTATCTCTCCTGTTTTTATGAGAGTCTTCGCACTCTGTCACTCTGAAGGTGAAACCTAAATAATCTCTTGCTCAGAATGACATCTTGTAATAAAATAATTATACAACAAACTCTAAATAAACGGAGGGAAAATGGCAAAGGTTAAAGTTGAAGATAATATGATCTGGGTACTACTTGCTGCAATCAGAATGTATAGTGCAAACTTCTTAAAGTTTTGTTATTATATGCTTTTTCCTGTCCTCGGGCAAATCCTCGGTATAGGATTAGTATTCGGGCTTGCTGCTTTATTTATAAACTATTTACCGGATTTAATTATCAAATACGATGTATTAAAAGACGTATCAACAATTGTTTTAGCTGTAATTATAATAACAATACCCGGACTGCTAATTTTCATGAAAGCCTTTTGGGATTACCTTGTTGCATACGGAGCAATTAACTCAATCGTCGATGGGTTTTTAAGTTCAGGTAAAATATATGATTTCCCTGCTCACAACGAAACCGTAACAAGCCGCTCGTTTAAGTTTATTACATTATGGTTGCTATGTTCAATTTTCATGCTGTTAGCAAGCTTTCCATTGTTGTGGATAGTTGGAGCATTTGCATTTATATACTTTATTTTAGTGTTTCAAGTCTTTTCATTTGAACCCGAAACCGGTGCAGTAGGATGCTTTAAACGAAGCTTTCAAATAATCCGCGGAAACAGTGTCAGAACTTTACTCATAATTATTGTACTTTCTGTTATTACAATATTATTTATTCAAGGTGTTTCGGTAATTTTTGATTTTATAAAACTTACGGGAGTTCTTTCTACATTTTTTGAAAACTCACTTGTCAATTATATTCCAGTAGATTCAATTAATGATTTCATGCTAAAATTCAACCCTTCCTTTGAATTAATTACACCTGAAAAAATTGCAAATATGCTAGTTGCACAAGTCGTAACATTTATTGTCTGCGGGTTTACATTACCACTAAGAAGTATTTGCTGGGCATTATGGTATAAGGGTTTGACAAAAAATATTCAAATTCAAAAAACAGAGAAAAAAACTTCTAAAAAGAAAAAACTTGACCCTAAAATAATTGACAGGGCAACAAGAGAATATAACGACTAACGGAGATAAAATGTTTATCTGCAAGAATTGTAAATCAGTAGATAAGTTTGAACTTATGTTTTCTCCTGAATATCAGGGGCAGCGGAAGTTTGAGCAGACTTACAACAAAAAGAATGAACTGCAAATCTCAGTTGACGGCTACACATTTATCCCGGACTTACAATTTATGAATGAACACGCAGTATGCAGGTATTGCGGACAAATTTATATGTGGGATTACGACTATAAGGAATAGAGTTATGAGAAAAAACAGAAAAAACAATGAGTTAAGAAAAATCAAATTTACGAAGGACTATACAAAACACGCACTGGGCTCAGTTCTTGTAGAATTTGGGGACACCAAAGTAATAACAACAGCATCTGTTGAAGAAGCTAAACCTAAATGGATGGATAAAAGCGATACTCGCGGATGGCTCACGGCAGAATACTCCCTTCTGCCGTCATCTACCAACACGAGATGCCAAAGAGAAAGAAACAAGGTATCAGGCAGAACTCAAGAAATCCAAAGACTTATCGGACGAAGCCTCCGAGCATGCGTTGATTTAGAAAAAATGCCGGATTTAACAATAACAATAGACGCTGATGTAATACAAGCTGATGGAGGGACAAGAACAGCAAGTATTTGCGGTGGATTTCTTGCGTTAAAAATTGCAGTAGAAAAACTGTTAAAGGAGAAAAAGCTAAAAGAAAGCCCTATAATTGAACCAATCGCAGCAATTTCTGCAGGGATTATCGACGGAGAGGTAAGATTAGATTTGGACTACGAAGAAGATTCTAATGCTCAAGTTGATAGTAATATTGTTTTGACAAAAAGCGAGAAAATTATCGAGTTCCAAACTACTGCGGAAGGTGAACCGTACGCCTACGAACAAATGCTTGAAATATTTAATACAGCAAAACTCGGCATCAATAATATCATTGAAATGTATGACAAAATTTAGTATAATACCATAACAAAGCGAAAGGAGAAACTATGAAAAAATTATTAGCTATAGCAATTGGACTGGTCATTTTGGGTAGCACCTCTGCGTTTGCGGCAAACACTTCCAATAACACCACATACTCACAACAACTAATACAAAAACATAACCAAAGAGTTCAAGAATTTGACAAAAAAGTTCAAGAAAGACAAACTACTAACCAACAAGCTTTAGAGAAGAAAAAGCAAGAATTAAAAAAACAGCAGGAACAAAGACAAGCTGAGAGAGAAAAAAATCAAAAAGAAGCACAAAAAAACATTGAAAAGAAACAACAAGAATTAAAAAAACAACAAGCTCAAAGACAAGCTGAGAGAGAAAAAAGCAAGCAAGAAGCTCAACAAAAAGTAGAAAAGAAAAAAGAAGCCTTAAAACAGCTTATGTCTAAATAACCAAAGGGTTATACAGTATAAAAAGTGAAACCATAAAAGGTTTCACTTTTTATTTATAAATATCCTGAATATATTCTATTCCGCCTTTTTCAACAGGCAAACAATATGTAATATTAGAGTGGAAGAAGTATGAATTGTTCGCATTCTTTACAATAAGCATCGTAAATAAATCCTCTCCTGCTTTATTTGGCTTTTTAAAACCATTCACATCAACTGCAAAAATAGGAGCCCTTTTCCCATCCCTTGTATTAAATATAATAATATTACTACCATTATCCATTACAAAAACATCATCTTGTTTTTCTATCATTTCTTTTGTAAATCCATAACATTCAGGCAAATTCGAATAAGATTTATATTCAGGGACACACTTTTCTTCAACAGCATTATCCTTACAATATTTACGGACTTTCATATTTTGTACAAATGTCGAATAAAACTCATCACATTTCGAAAGATCTGCCCCTTCAGTAGGAGAATAATAGCACCCTATATCACCAGCCATATCAATAACGGTACTTTGTAAATTTTCAGAATATATTGTGTAAATATTTCGAAAACTATTTTTAATTTCTTTTTCAATAATTTTTTTACAAGTATTTACAGTACAAATACTGACAAGCAGAATAAACACAAACACCAGCATAACAAATTTAACACTATAAGCATCTAATCTTTTCATCAAACAACTTCCATTGGTTCTACTACAAAATCTATTATATAAGGCTCACCTGACTCAAAAGCTTTATTCAAGGCAAGGTTAATATCCTCTAACTTCTCAACCCTTTGAGCCTTAATCCCATAAGCTTCCCCAAGTTTTATAAAATCAGGGTTAGAAATTTGAGTTTGAGAGTACCTTTCGTCAAACCCTTTTTGCTGTAATTGGCGAACCATGCCTAAATACCCGTTATTTAGAATAAAAATCTTCACAGGCAGGTTGTAATCGCGGCAGGTTGCAAGCTCTTGTTCATTCATCTGGAACGACCCATCGCCCGCAATACAAATAACAGGCTGACTGCCGTTTGCAACAGAAGCCCCGATTGCGGCAGGGAAACCAAACCCCATTGTGCCTGAACCGCCTGAGGTTAAAAACTTCCTTGGCAAATTAAATTTATAGTTCTGCGCTGTCCACAATTGATGTTGTCCTACCTCGGTAGTTACAACAAGATTTTTTTCTTTCGTATAATTATAAATTTCTCTAATCACCTCAAACGAATGCAATTTATCAGAAATCTTTTCAGGTTGCTTGTTTAAAGATTTTAACTTTATTGACGATTTAAGCCACTCATCGAAAGTTTTACGGTTTAGGCGTTTTAACATCTCTGTTATAACAAGTTTTGCATCCCCGACAACAGAAAGGCTTGATGGTATATTTCTTGAAATCTCATATTTGTTAATATCAACTTGAATAAAGTTCCGCCCAAGTTCTCCGTTGTTGAAACAGCAGGTAATTCTGTCATTAAACCTTGCACCAAAAGATAAAATTAAATCTGAATCTCGCAAAAGCTGGTTTGCAGAAGGGGAACCGAAAATCCCAATCATCCCGAGATAATTTTCATCATCCTGCGGATAAACCCCAAGCCCCATCATAGTACTAACAACAGGAACATTGAGTTTTTTAACAAGCTGAAAAACTTCGCCTGAGGCATCTGCCTGAACAAGTCCGCCGCCTGTAACAATTACAGGAGCTTTAGCCTGACAAACAGCTTCCAAAACGGCATCAATATCACCCTCATAATGCGGAGTTACAGAAGGTGAAATTTCAATCTTCGAGTCAAACTCCACAGATTCAGTGAAAATATTTTTTGCCATATCGACAACAACAGGTCCCTGCTTACCTGCTTGAGCCGTTTGAAACGCTTCAATTAAGGTCTTTTCCAAATCCTCAACAGAAGTTACCTGAAAATTCGCTTTTGTACAGGATTTTGTAATATCTATGATATTAACCTCCTGAAACGCATCTTTTCCGATAAGCGGCGCAAACACCTGTCCCGTCAAAACAACTACGGGATAACCATCCAAATAAGCATTGGCAATACCAGACACCGTATTTGCCGCCCCCGGGCCTGATGTCACAAGGACAACCCCGCATTTACCCGAAACCCGCGCATAACCTTCTGCGGCATGAACGGCAGCCTGTTCATGGCGTACAAGATAATGTTTTATGTCATTTTGTTTAAAAAGTTCATCATAAATGCTCAAAACAATACCGCCCGGATAGCCAAAAATTGTATCAACCCCAAGACTTTTGAGGGTTTTTATAATAATTTTTGCACCCGTTAGAGTTTCTTTTTTTTCAGCACCTACAACAGCCATTTTTAACTCCTGTTAAACTATATTTCTTCAGGCATTAAAATTGATAAAACAGAATTATCCAAATCCAGATATGTTCTGATTGTTTCTTCCAAATCTTCTACAGTTATTGACTCGAGATCCTTTAAATACTCTTCAATAAGCTTCAAATCTTCACAAACCGTCATATAATAACCGATGGTTTCACCGATTTCGGAAACTGTTTCCGCAGAATATGCAAAACGTGACTTAATCTTCTTCTTCGCCTTTTGGAGTTCTTTATCGGTAATCTGTTCTGTCAAAAGTCCGTTTAATTCCTGCTCAATAAGAGATATAGCAAGGTTTTTCTTTTCAGGTTTAAAATTAGCTTGAATAAAGAAGTTATTACCGTCTTTGAATTGATAATGCTCTGTGCCTATATAGTTGAAAATAGGTTCATCCTGTTTTTCAATAAGTCTCTGGTACAAGCGGGAACTTGTGCCATCCCCTGCAATTATACTGATTATATCAAGGCAGATAGTCTGCTTAATATCGCTTGCCTTAGGACCAAGCCAGCCGTACATAAGATATCCGGTATTTACGTGAGCCGCAGTTTCCAAGACTTTCTTTTCTGAAACAGGGATATCAATTTCATTAACTCGTTTTGGAGAATTTTTTCTACCTTTGAAGTCAAATTCTTTTTCTATTTTGTTTAAAATTTCCTGACTGTCAAAATCACCGACAACAATAGTTGTCATATTTTCAGGGGAATAGAATGTCTGATAATAATTCATAATATCATTACGCGTAACCTGCGAGATAATCTCAGGTGTGCCGATTACATCACGCTTATAAGGGTGGTTTGTGTACATATTATGGTTACAAGCGTTATAAACTTTTGTCCAGTTTTGATCTTTTCTCATTCTGATTTCTTCGATAACAACGTGGCGTTCTCTTTTATCCGAAACAGTTGTATCGTTTAAGTCAAACGGTGCCCCGATTTCATCCTCAGGCAAAACAGGGTCAAGCATCATATCGGCATGAAGCTCTATCGCAAGGTTTAAGTCTTGTCCGCCTTCGCCTTTCGGGAGGGTAACATAATAAAAAGTGTAATCTTTCCAGGTTGCAGCGTTAACAACAGCCCCTTTAGCCTCTAAAGTTCTGTCAAAATATCCAGCAGGATGTTTGTGAGTACCTTTGAACATCAAATGTTCAAGAAAATGCGAAATCCCGTTATTATTATCGTCCTCGTTAATAGAACCTGTTTTAACCCAAGTGCTGACGTTTGCCATATCACCCGATTTATGAGCCAAAACAATTTTATGCCCATTATCGCGTTCATAAATTTCTACATCTTCTGTCAAAAACGGATATTTAACTAAACTTTTTTTCATATTATTACCTCTTTTGAGTTTATTATAACTCAAATACAAATTTCGTGCTATAATTATGACATGGATATGATTAATCGTTTAAAGCATAAGGTTGTGGTTTCGGTTCAGGCAATGCCTAGCGAGCCGTTATACCTTGAAAAATGTATGGTCGCTATGATGAAATCCGTTATTAAAGGCGGAGCGGGCGGACTTAGAGTTGCTGGAGCAAGAGATGTTAAAAATGCTAAAAATCTCTTTGAAGTTCCCGTAATAGGGCTTACTAAACCCGATGTAATCCCTAAAAACTGGCAGGAAATCGTCTATATCACACCGACCCTTAAAGAAGTTATTTCATTGGTTGAAGCAGGGGCAGACATTATTGCTTTTGACGGCACAATGCGCCAGAGAGAAGGCAGCTGCACATTAGAAGAAATTATCAAGTATATAAAAATAAACAAAAGAATTTCTATGGCAGATATTTCAACTCTTGAAGAAGGGCTTAACGCTGCGAAACTCGGGGCAAATATTCTATCAACTACGCTTTCAGGTTATACAACCCAATCGCTTAATGTAAACCAAACAGAACCTGACTTTGAACTTCTTGAAAATCTTGTTAAGGAAACTGATAAACCTGTTGTTCTTGAAGGCAGAATATGGGAACCTTGGCAAGTTGAAAAAGCATTTGAACTCGGGGCGCATTGCGTTGTTATAGGTTCTGCAATCACACGCCCACAGCTTATTACAAAAAGATTTATACAAAGGAATAACGGATAAATGAAAAAAGCTCTTACCATTGATGTCGGCGGTACAAAGATTTATAACACGCTGGTAAATGAAAACGGCGAAATTATCGGAGAAATCGAAAAACGCTCAACTCCGAAAAATTACGACGAAATCATCAAAACATTTAAAGACATAATCCAAAAATATGAAAACGAAGTCGATGTCATTGCTTTTGCGACTTGCGGTGCCGTTAATAACACTAACGACGGGATTTTAGGCTCTACAGGCAATATTGCAAAAGAATATCCGCAGACAGACTTTAAATCTTTAAGCAAAAAACCTGTTTTTGTGGAGAATGACGCTAACTGTGCTGCTTGGGCAGAACATATCATAGGAGCTTCAAAAGGAATGCCGTATTCAGTTATGCTGACCCTAGGTACAGGAGTCGGCGGCGGAATAATCCTGGATAACAAGCTTTACAAAGGTAAAAGCGGCGCTGCCGGTGAAATGCATTTTAAAATGACACGCGACAAACTCAGACCTTGCACCTGCGGAAGCCACGACTGCTTTGAAGCTTACGCATCAGGTACAGGCTTGAAACTTACCGCCGAAGAGATTTCAGGCAACAAGGATATCACAACTTATGATGTTATTGACGGTTTAAAAAATAACGACAAGCTTATGCTTGAAATCTTCAACCGTTGGCAGGAAGATATTATAAACGGGATTATAGGACTGGCTGATATTTTTGACCCTGATGTATTTGTTCTCTCAGGCTCAATGGCAGAATTTGTTGACGTTGGGTATATTACCCAAAAGGTTAACGAAGAAATCGTAACCCAGCCGACAAAAGTAGTTAAAGCCCAAGCAGGAAACTATTCGGGAATGATTGGCGCAGGACTGCTTGCTCTGAAAGTAGGTATCAATGGGTAAAGCAAAAAAAAGAAGTCTTCATCTCGGTATAAACGATAGAATAACAAATCTCTCACGAGAAGAAGCAATACTGGCGACTATTGATTACTTAAAATCATCACATGGAAGACAAAACGCTTACAACCTAATTACTTTATTCGGACTTTCAGCAGAAGAATTACTTGAAAGCGGCGCCAGCTATGAAACCGTCATGAGCCTGCAAGGATTAGTAAACTAGGACAAACCAATATATATGATGAAAAAGCCGTCAAGATGACGGCTTTTTGTTATTTAATAATTTTTTTAATTAACTCATCAACTGCCTGCTCCGGAGATAGAGATAAAATCTCTCCGGTTTCGCGAACCTTACATTCTACAAGCCCTTCACTTAAAGTTTTTCCGGCAGTTATTCTAAACGGAAATCCTATTAAATCCGCATCTTTAAACTTAACTCCGGCACGTTCATCACGCTCATCAAGTACAACCTCCACACCGGCAGCTTGAAGTTTATCGTACATTTCCTGAGCAACTTTCATCTGAAGCTCATCCTTGATATTCACCGGAACAATAACAACATGGTAAGGAGCGATAGCAATCGGCCATTTTATACCCCATTCATCATAATGCGCTTCAACAGCTGCTGCCGCGGTTCTGGAAATACCGATACCGTAACAACCCATAATATACGGTTTTGCCTTACCGTTTTCATCCAAATAAACAGCCTTCATAGGTTCAGAGTATTTTGTACCTAATTGGAAAATATTTCCAACCTCAATACCCTTTGTAACTTTTAGCGGCTTTCCACATTCAGGACAAAAATCGCCGGCTTCAACAAGTCTGATATCAACATAATTCTCAATTGCAGGAATATCAGATAAATTTGCGCCAACTAGGTGTTTATCAGTTTGATTAATTCCAACAACAAAGTTTTTCATGTCACGAACAGTTTCGTCTGCAACAATTGTAATTCCATCCATTCCTTTAGGACCTATAAATCCCGGAACAGCATCAAACCCTTTTTCAGCCATAACCTCTGCAATTTCTGCTGAAGACGCAATTCTTATATCCATGCCGCCAACAGTATTCATTAACTTAGTTTCTTCAACAGTTTTATCCGCTCTGATTAGCGCCAAAACAGGCTTCTTATCGACAATATAGACAAGAGTCTTTAAAATAATCGTTGACGGAATGTTTAAAAATGCACAAAGTTCCTCAATAGAATGAGTGTTTGGGGTATCCAAAATTTTAGTTTCAGCAAAATATTTTCCACCATCAATTTCAGCTTGAGGAAGCTTCGAAATTGCGTGATTTGAGTTTGCAGAATAATCACAATCCTCACAATAGAAAACGTCATTTTCTCCGGCATCGGTATCCGTAATTACCATAAACTCATGGGAAACACTTCCGCCAATAGCACCGGAATCAGATTGAACCATTTTTGTCGGAAGTCCGCAGCGATTGAATATTCTTGTATATGCTTGTGCCATATTTTCATATTCTTTATCAAGCCCTTCCTGAGTAGTATCAAAACTATATGCATCTTTCATGATAAATTCTCTGCCACGAAGCAATCCGTATCTTGGACGAACTTCATCGCGGAATTTTGATTGAATTTGGTATAAATTAACAGGCATTTGTTTATATGATTTCAGCCCATCTCTTGCAATAGCAGTAATAATTTCTTCGTGAGTAGGTCCAAGGCACATAACCCTATCGTGACGATCCTTTAAACGCATCAGCTCTTTGCCGTATGCTTCCCATCTGCCGGATTCTTCCCAAAGCTCTTTAGGCTGAACAAACGGCATCAAAAGCTCTTGAGCACCTGCTTTATCCATTTCTTCACGAACAATATTTTCAATTTTTCTTAAAACTCTCCACATAAGCGGTAAATAATTATAAACACCACTGGTCAATTTTCTTATATATCCGGCACGTGCAAGCATTTTATGAGATACAACCTCTGCGTCTGACGGAAATTCTCTCAATGTTTGCACAAATAATTTTGACATTTTCATAACTAAAGCTTCCTTATCTCTGTTAATATCACTGCCAAAATTTTACCATGCTAAAAAAAATAATAAAAGAGTAAGCATTCAAAGGCAATAAAAAAGGCGATTCGGAAAAAATCGCCTAAATAACCAGATTTTACACTATATAAGTGTTCAGAAAGGAAGTCTTTATCTCGTCCTATTCTCCTAAATTAATTTGAGAGAATTGAACGATTTTATTCTTACCACGCTTTTTAGCATTATAAAGAGCGTGTTCAGCATATCTGATAACAGTATTAACATCTTCATCAACATTTTCAAGACAAGGGAAGGTTGAAATTCCGCCTGAAATAGTGATAGGATGTCTCTCTTCTTCACCCGCCGGAATAAATTCCATTTTTTCGATATCACGTCTAAAGCGTTCCGCAAAAAGGAATGCATTCTCTTCAGATGTATTTGGGAGAATAAGCAAAAATTCTTCATCCCCGTAACGAGTTAAAATATCTTCTTTACGAATAAGTTGTTTAAGCTTATCTGCAATAGAACGTAGTAATACATCACCCCAGTCGTAACCATAAATATCGTTTACAACTTTAAAGAAATCAAGGTCAAACAACAAACAAGATAACTTAGTACCATAACGTTTTGCACGGGAAATCTCCTGTTCAAGCCTTTCATGAAGATATTTCCTGTTATGAAGTCCTGTCAACTCATCAGTTGTAGAAACTTGATTAATTTTATCTCTTAAGTCTTTAATTTTAAGTAAAGCCCTAGCACGGATAACAAGTTCGTCATTATCAACCGGAACTTTTATTAAATCGTAAGCAACCGCACGAACAGTAGCACCCTTAAAAGATTCTCCTACAAATAATACAGGAGATTTAAATTTTGTAACCATCAAAACATCTTTAATATCCGGAACATCTTCAATTAAAAGCAAACCGGCGTTAAGAGTTTCGTATTCTCTGAGCTTTGAAGCATCTTCGATTCTAACGTTCGTGTCATCAATCTTAGCCAACACATCTGCGAGAACAGAAGTTTTCTTTGTTGTATAAACTACTATATTTCTCATATTTATCCCTTTAAACTCTTCTTATAATGGAATACTAGCACATTACTTTAAGTCTGGCAATTTGTAACAGATTGTTACAAATTATTAATAATTCAAAAATATTCCTAAAGTTTTCACAAATGCAATCCGTAAAAAAAGGTATACGAAGTTACGAAATGAAAGGACGGCTTTAAGACTTATGGGAATGGCTGCATCACAGGCAAGACTTTTGAGTATTACCGCGAGATTGACCGATAATGAAAATGCAGGTCAAAGTATTTCTTATGCTAAAATTCGTCTTGCTAATCAAACTGAAGAAGCTAATAAGGATTACCTTAACGCCCTAAAAGCCACAAAACTTACCGTTTTAACCGGCTTTAACGGATCTGAAGAAATCTATACAGACCTCTCATACGGACTTATGACAGGTTACAATACCGTTGCAACCGGAACACAATATGTCGTAACTGATAAAAAAGGGAAAATTCTTGTTTCTGACAAACAGGCAAAAGCATTTGAGTCAGGTAACGGAGATTTTAATAAATTTTTATATGCTTTGGGATATTCTCAATCCGATATCTCGATAAATAGCAACAGTACAAGTGCTACAGCTCAAGAAAAAGCACGAGCATATAAACAAGTTCACGAAGCTTGGGATGAATATTTAACATCCGTTGGATTACACATCGGAGAAGATGAAGAACACGGACTTGATTTCGGCTACACATCATTCAGCGATACTCCGTTTGACGGTTATCCTACATACACCTTGACAGACTTGAATACAGGTGAAAAAACTACAAAAGCTCTTAATTACGAAGGTACAAATCAAGAACAAAGAGAGTTTTACGACTATGCTGTCGCATTAACAGAATCTTTCTATGGCAACTCTAATTCTAATGCGTTAAAAACAGCAGAAAACCCTGATAATACAGGTTACATAAACTACCTGAAAAATATTTTCCAAAAAATGTCCAGTGCCGGATATTATACTCAAGTTGACGAATCAAAAACTATTAAAGATAACAAATGGTTTGAACAACAGCTCAGAGAGGGTAATCTTCAACTTGAATACTACTCTGCAGTTGATAGAAAATTTGTATCTACATCAATTGACTCTGATTCTTCAATTCAAGAAGTGACCGATGAGAGAGAAATTGCTATTGTTGAACAAGAATACCAGATGAAACTGGATGACTTGGAACAAAAAGATAATAAATATGATTTAGAATTAAGAAAACTTGATACGGAACACAATGCTCTACAAACAGAGTATGACTCCATTAAGAGTGTAATTGACAAAAACGTTGAAAGTTCGTTCAAGTGTTTCTCATAAAAATTTTTAATTGATTCCTTTTCCTTTTATTTCCTTATTTACAAAAAATTTCGTAATTTTTTCCCCTACCGCTTTCTACGCAAAGCGGTTTTTCTTTTGTGATAAAATTATTATATAAAGACAAGGAGAGAATTTATGAAAGCTGTTGTATTTGATGAAGGTTTAAAACTCGATAATAACTATAAAAAACCTGTTCCACAAAAAGGAGAAGCTCTTGTCCGGGTAACTCTTGCAGGAATTTGCAATACTGACTACGAAATCACTAAAGGATACATGGGCTACAAAGGCATACTCGGACACGAAGCTGTCGGAGTTGTTGAAGAAATTAACGATGAAGACCAATCCTTACTTGGGAAAAGGGTTGTCGCAGAAATAAGCTATGGCTGCAAAGATCCGAAATGCCCATATTGCGCAGAAAAAATGTACCGTCATTGTCCCGATAGGCATACATTGGGCATCTGGAGGAAAGACGGGTGTTTTGCAGAATATTTCACAATGCCGTTAGAAGTTTTATTTGAAGTTCCGGGAAACGTAACAGACGAGCAAGCTGTGTTTGTGGAACCCCTCGCGGCAGCTTATGAGATAACCGAACAACTTCATATAAAACCGTTTCAAAAAGTTATAGTTCTCGGAGACGGCAAACTTGGTTTAATTACAGCATTAACCCTAAATGCCCAAAATATTAATGTAATGCTTGTCGGCAAACACCAAAACAAACTTGATATAGCAAAAGCCCAAGGAGTTGAAACCTGTTTGCTGAATGACTTGAAAATTGAAAAAATATATGACGTTGTCGTAGAAGCAACAGGTTCTATTTCAGGATTTGAAACAGCTCTGGCGTTGACAAAACCGCGAGGAGTACTTGTACTAAAAAGTACTGTTGCAGCATCCAAAGAATTTAATTTAGCACCTATAGTAATTGATGAAATTACCGTATTGGGCTCTCGCTGCGGACAATTCCCTGCAGCATTAAGACTCTTGAAATCTGAGAAAATAGACTTTTCGCCATTAATTTCAGCAACATATAATGTTGATGATGCGCTTGAAGGTTTTGAAAAAAATAAAGAAAAAGAAACCTTAAAAGTCTTGCTAAAATTTTAAAATGTCTTAATATACAGCTTGCAAAAAGTTTTTTTTTGTTTAAAATGAAGTTACTCACATCCTCGAGTACGGCACCGTCATTAAGTGCCAAATTTCATAGGAAAGGTAAAAACAATGGCAAATATTAAATCTGCTAAAAAAAGAGTACTTATAGCTGAAAGAAACAGAGTTAGAAATGTGGCTTTCAAAACTTCTATTAAAACTGCTGCAAAAAAAGTTTTAGAACTTGCAGCTTCTGAAGATAAAGAAGCTCTTAACTCAGCTATTTCAAGAGCATATCAATTATGCGACAAAGCTGTAAGCAAAGGTATTTTACACAAAAATACCGCAGCAAGAAAAAAATCAAGACTTGTTCTTGCAGTTAAAAGAATTCAAGCTGCAAAATAGTTTTGAGCCAATGGTTACAAAAGAGGTTTCCTAAATTTAGGAAACCTCTTTTATTTATGTCATTTTATATTATTATTTTGAGAATACCAGTTGTTTATCAACACAATCAATTACAACCCTATCTCCGCGTTCATAATATTTTTCCAGCAATTTTGTTGAAAGCGGGATTTCGACTTGCTGGCGAACAACACGCCTTAGAGGTCTTGCCCCATATAACGGCTCAAACCCTTCCTCTGCCAAATATCTTTTTGCTGCAGGAGTTATCACAAACTCCATACCCAACTCTTCAACACGCTTTCTCAAAGATGAAGTTTGAATTTCCGCAATCTGCGCCAAATCCTCTAAGGACAATGGTGCAAACCTTAAAATCTCATCTATTCTGTTAATAAACTCAGGCTTAAACTTGCTGCGTAAAAGCTTGTTTATTTCATCCTGTTTGTCATCGTCGGAAAGGTTTTCATCCAATAATATCTCACTACCCAGATTACTTGTCATAATAATAACGGTATTTTTAAAGTCAATAAGCTTACCCTGCCCGTCTGTCAAACGACCGTCATCAAACATCTGAAGCATAATATTAAAAATATCATTGTGAGCTTTTTCAATTTCGTCGAACAATACGACCGAATAAGGTTTTCGTCTGACAGCCTCAGTCAATTGACCGCCTTCTTCATACCCGACATAACCTGCGGTTGTACCTGTTAACCTTGATATTGCGGATTTTTCCATAAATTCACTCATATCAATACGAATAAGCGCATCCTCATCATTAAACAGAAATTCGGCAAGTGTTTTTGCAAGTTCTGTTTTCCCTACCCCGGTAGGACCAAGAAAAAGGAAGGAACCAATTGGTCGTTTGCCGTCACGAAGTCCTGAACGCGATAACCTAATCGCATTAGCAATTCTTTTCACAGCCTCATCTTGACCTATAAGACGCTTATGCATATAATCTTCCATTTCTATCAGTTTTTGAGACTCGTTTTCAACCAATCTGGTAGTAGGAATTCCTGTCCATTTTGCAACAATAGCGGATATATCATCTGCATCAAGATATTCCTTTAGCAGATGTTTTTTAGATTTATCAGATTGAAGTTTTTTAAGCTTCTCTTCCATTACAACCATTTCCTTAAATTTCTCTTCCAAAGAAGTTGTCAGTTCACCTTTTTTCTGAGCAATTTCAATCTGAGAATGAAGGATTTCCATATTTTTCTTCACTGTTGTAATTGAAGATATAATCTTTTGCTCTTGCGCCCATTGTGTTTTTAGCTTAGTAATTTTAGTTTCAAGAGTTTCGATTTTTTTTGAAATTTTAACAATTTTTGCTTCTGCTTCTTTCGTATGTTCCTCGGTTAAATTACTTTTTTCTAGTTCCAGCTGAAGTTTCTCGCGAGTGAATATATCGATTTCTTCAGGCATAGTATCAATATTCATACGCAAAGAAGACGAAGCTTCATCAATCAAATCTATGGCTTTATCCGGTAAAAATCTGTCAGAAATATATCTGTCAGACAGCTTAACCGCCTGAACAATTGCTTCATCAAGAATTTTTATACCATGGAAAACCTCATAATTATTTTTAAGCCCTCTCAAAATACTTATCGCGGTGTCAATTGAAGGTTCATCCACAACCACCGGTTGGAAACGGCGCTCCAATGCTTTATCTTTTTCTATATAATTTTTATACTCATCAAGAGTAGTAGCACCGATTACTCTTATGCTACCTCTTGCAAGCATTGGTTTTAGAAGGTTTCCGGCATCGACAGAACCTTCGGAAGCTCCCATGCCCATAATTGTATGAATTTCGTCGATAAATAACATCAAATCATCGGTTTTAGCCTCGATTTCTTTCAAAACACTCTTTAAACGTTCCTCAAACTCTCCTCTATAAGAAGCTCCCGCAAGCAATGCCCCCAAATCAAGAGCAAGAATTTTATCATTTTTCAAACTCTCAGGCACATCTCCTGACACAATTCTCTGCGCTAACCCCTCAATAACAGCTGTTTTACCTACCCCTGGTTCACCTACAATTACAGGATTATTTTTTGAACGGCGATTGAGAATTTGGATAACTCGTCTGATTTCATCATCACGCCCAATTACAGGATCTAACTTGCTATTTTGGGCAATTTGAGTTAAATCTGTCGTATATTTTTCCAGTGCACTTCGGTCATCGGAATCTTCTTTATTTTTACCTTTTTTGTTATCCGAACCTGAGCCTGAGGTTTTCTTTCCGTGAGAAACTACCTCCCCGTTAATAATATCAACATGCTCAATTTCCCCAACCTGCTCTTGCATCTTTTTGTACAAGTCGCACATATCAACACTATACTGTGTAAAAATGCGTTTCATTGCATAATTATTGGATTTAAAAAGCGCAAGTAAAACATATTCTAACCCGACAATCTTATCGTTATATTTTAATCCCTCTTTTTCTGCATCTTCAAGAACCTTAATCGTTGCACTTGATAAAGGAACATCTGCTGATTTTGTATTTTTTTGTCCTGTTCTTGGAATACTGTTATTAAAATCTCTGATTAACCTGGGATTATCAAGCCCAATATTGCTTAAGTAAAGCTTTGGTAAATCGTTCTCATCCAAAAATAGAGCAAGCATAACATGTTCAGGCTCTACAAACGCGTAGTCTCTCGCATATGCAATAGTTTTTGCCGAATGGATTATGTAATTCAAATGTTCCGTAAATTGCACTTATTTATCCTCCGATATTATTTCTTTAGTCAAATAATATCATCATTGATAAAAAAACACCTCATTTGATTACTGTAACTTATTTATGTACTCGACAGTTTTTTCTCTAACCAATCTGTCAACTTCAAAAATTTCATCTATTGTAGGAGTCTTTATAAGTTGATGTTCATCCATCATTTTCTTTGTAATTTCATAAATTTGATAAAGTTTAATTTTACCATCCAAAAATGCAAAAACTGATTCTTCATTAGCCGCATTAAGACAAACGGTAGCCGTTCCGCCTAATTTACCGGCATAATAAGCAAGTTTTACGGTCGGGAATTTTTCAAAGTCAGGTTTTTCAAAATCAAGTCTTGCGATTTCGGAAAAACTGAAGCTGCGAGATTTAATCCCCTCAAAACGTTCAGGATAAGTAATAGCATATTGAATAGGAATATGCATACTCGGAAGTCCGATTTGAGCAATAACGCTGCCATCCTTGTATTCAATAGCAGAATGAACAATACTTTGCGGATGAACAACAACCTCTATATCGTCATAATCAAATCCAAACAGGTGGTGAGCTTCTATAATCTCCAGACCTTTGTTCATCAAAGTAGCACTGTCGACAGTGATTTTTTTACCCATATTCCATCTCGGATGTTTTAAGGTTTCTGCAACAGTTGCTTTTTTCATATCATCTACAGTCTTATGCAAAAACGGTCCGCCACTTGCCGTAATTATCAATTTTTCTACCTGAGAAATATCTTTTATACACTGGTGAATAGCACAATGCTCACTATCTACAGGAATAATCTTAACCCCGTTTTCTTTGGCTTTTTTCATAACAATATCACCTGCCATAACAAGAGTTTCTTTGTTGGCTAAGGCAATATCTATACCATTTTCAATAGCTTTTAATGTTGGTTTTAACCCAATCTTTCCGGAACAAGCCACAAGTATTATATCATTTTCTTTGTTAGAAGCAATTTCATTGAGGCTATCAAGAGTTTGTATACCATCTATTGAAATCGGTCGAGCAGCATAGACAAATTTCGGTCTAAATTTTTCTGCCTGTTTTCTCAACAAATCAACATTTGAGCCACCTGCGAGAGCAACAATCTCAAACTTATCCTGAATTTTTTCAATAACTTCCAATGCCTGAGTACCGATTGAACCGGTAGAACCTATAATACTTATTTTTCTCTTCTTTTCCATAGTCAAATTATAACATAAAAAAACAGCTCCGATAAAATCGAAGCTGTTTTTAATATAATCAGAAGATTACTTACAACCGAGTGGTCCTTCTTCCTCTTTGCTGTGTTTAAATTCGATTACAGCTTGAGCTGCCGCAAGTCTTGCTTGAGGAACTCTGAACGGAGAACAAGATACATAGTTCAAACCGATTCTGTGACAGAATTTAACTGAAGCAGGGTCTCCGCCGTGTTCACCGCAGATACCACGTTTCAAGTGAGGACGGACTTTAAGTGCTTTTTCCAGAGCAATCTTCATCAACTGTCCAACACCCTCTTGGTCAAGAGTTTGGAATGGGTTAGCAGGTAAAATTTTGTTATCTACATATTTTTGTAAGAATTTACCTTCCGCATCGTCTCTTGAGTATCCAAATGTCATCTGAGTAAGGTCATTTGTACCAAATGAGAAGAATTGTGCATATTCAGCGACTTGATCAGCTGTTAATGCCGCACGAGGAATTTCAATCATAGTACCAAACATGTAATCAACTTCAACACATTTTTCTCTCATAACATCTTGAGCAACTCTTTCAAGAACGCTTCGTGCTTCTTTCAACTCATTAACGTGACCAATAAGCGGAATCATAATTTCAGGTTTAACTTTTAAACCTTCTTTAGCAAGGTCACAAGCAGCATAGAAGATTGCCCTAACTTGCATTTCGTTGATTTCAGGGTATGTCAAACCTAAACGGCATCCTCTCAAGC
>CAYUQM010000036.1:0-19973 GCA_964446855.1 uncultured Muribaculaceae bacterium | reverse complement strand
GAGATTATATGTCTTATATCGAGGAATACAACAACAAAAAGCAGGCTATTGAAAATTGCGAAATTGATGAAAATATCTATAAAAACAAACTTGAGCGCGAAATAGCCTCTCAAATCCGCGAGCTTGGTCACTCTGTTAAAGCGGGGGTTGATATTGCGGGGCTTAGTGCGGACTTGCTTATAGATGAGAAGTTTATTGTTGAAGTCGACGGGGTTGAGGACAATGATTCTCAACGAGTTTCGAATATGAAAAAACAGTCAATTCTGGAACGCTGCGGGTTTAAGGTTAATCGTATAACATACCGCGAATGGCAGTATTCGCCAAAGGCTTGTCTTGATAGAGTGTTGTTGGATTAATTTATGAATATTGAACAGCTGATTAAAAAATGCTCAATATATGGCGATGCCCTTGAAACTTATCCTTGGCAAAAGGATGAGTATAAGGATATGTGCGTTATGCGGCACGAGAGTAATAATAAGTGGTTTGCGCTGATTTTTGAACTTGACGGGCATTTGTGCATTAATCTTAAGTGCCCGCCTGATGTTATTGCTGTTTTAAAAGAGCAGTACGAAGCTGTTAAGCCCGCCTGGCACATGAATAAAAAACACTGGTGCACGGTTTATGTGAACGATATGCCTGAAGATGCTCTGCAAGAGATTATTAGGATAAGCTTTGAAGTAACTGCATCGAAGAGACATAAAAAATCTTAATAATTAGGCAATTTTTCTACGTGAGTTGTTTTTATATATTAAGTGTAAGTGTGTTTTGAAAGGAATAAATGTATGGATAAAGTTTCTCTTGTTGCGAACAAGGTTGGCGCTCCGGTGAACGGACGTCAAAATTACGAGTTGAAGGATAATAATTTTAAGTCGACAATTAGTGTTCCTGTTGAAAATGCTGATAAGTTTGAAAAATTTATAAGTAAGACTGGAGAATTAGCTGCTGAAGCTGATAACGAAGAAAATATCGCAAAATTAAATGATATTGATAAAAAATTCTCGAAAAAAATTACAACCGGAACATTAATCGGAACAGGATTAGGAGCAATAATTCCTGCAGTAATTGCGATAGCGGTTAAGGGTGCAGTATGGAAACGTTCAGTTTTCGGTGTTTTAGGTTCTCTTGCCGGAGCTGCTTTGGGTGCTTTTGGTTCAATGTATTTGGCGGTAAAATCAGGCATGAATGCGATTACCAAAAATCCTTTGGTCGCAAAAGCGACTCAGTTTAAAGAAGAATTCGATTCAATGGATGCGCGATTGGTATCTCAAGAACCTGTTAAAACGGAGTAGGTTATAACTTAGTTATAAACTGTTCGTATAGTTTTAGTGCATAATATATCTGGAAAAACATAATTTTCCACGATGCTTTGTCCTCTATTTTTTTTTCAAGAGAACATGTTTCAAATATGTCGTGTCCGATATCCAGCGCAACCAAAACCGTCCCATGTCTGAAACTTATTGAGACTTTTTTTGAGTTATATATTTTTTTCAGAGTTTTGATGCGTTCCATAAGCAGTGGTGTGAGAATATATCTTGATTCAATTTGGTGGTCGGAATATACGTTGAATTGTTTTTCCCATTCCGAATCCTCCAATTTGATTTGTCTGTATTCTTTGCTTAACAGGAGTTTTTCTTCTGAGATAATGGTATGACCTTCAAAGTGTTTCGGGATAAAAAATTTAAAAATAACCCCTTTGAATACCGAAACTTTGTATAATCCTAAACCCTGTTTCAAAACCATTTCCTGAATAATAAATTCCGTATTCGGATATTTATGGAATGAACCCTTAAATTCATCATCAACTTCATGTTCTGAAAATTTTGGTAAAATTAAACTCTTGTTTAATTCATCTTTTTTTATATAATCCTCTGCCATATCCCATTTAAAATCACCGAATGGTTTAATAAATTCGTTTATAACGGTTTCTTTCACGGAATATTCTATAAACTTTTTGCCAAACTTCCATATAAATATCATTCCCAGAAACATTAAAAGATGGAGCTTTTTTATTGCGCCGATATGCACTATTGATTTAATTAAGAGAACGCCGATAATTCCGTCTATGATTATAACGGCAAGAAGTATTATGATTCTCAGTAATTCGTTTTGTTTAAAGGTTGGTAAAGACTGTGCATAAATCTCTTCAAATTCTTCACTCAATGAGTCAATAGACATAGTATTCCTCTTTAATCCAGTATCAGTGCAAATGCTAATGTTTCAAGAATAGTTTGAATATTCATATTCAAACGTAACTCTTCTTTTGCGTGCTCGACCGCGTTTATATCTTTAATTAATTTGATTTTTAATAACGGATTATTTAAAGCATTTTTTAGTAACGCTGCCATATAGTTTTGGACTTGGTTGAGTACTTCTGCGCTGTCGTTTTCTTTTGTCAGCTCAAAAAGTTTCTCGTACAAATCAAGAACCTCGTTGCGGCTAAGCTCAAGATAGCCGTCCATTGCATTTTGAACAAGCGAGAAATCTCTGTTTACATCTTCGGTTGACGTTACAAAGAAGCATTGCGCACGCGAGATTATTGTTGAAAGCATGTCCGTTTTATCTTTTGTTAAGAAAAAGAAAGTTGTATTTGACGGTGGTTCTTCAAATGTTTTAAGCAGTGCGTTTGCTGTCGGTTCTTGAAAATTTGTTTCGTTTAAGCCGAGGATATTTCCGTCTTTATCCTTGTCGCAGAAGATTAAAACTCTGTGATAATCAGATGTTGTAAGCAGGTCGTTTTTAATCATTCTTGCCTGCTCAATTGAAATAACCGTTTTTGACTCGTCGTTTGACGGTTTGTTATCAACTTTTGAGATAGTAAGCACTGCAGGGTGCTGGTTTTGTCTTATCCAATTGCAGTTTAAGCAGCTGCAATCCGCACTTTTATCTTCTTTGCAGTTTAAGAGCCTTGCAACCTCTAATGCCAAGTCATATTGCGCCTGCAAGTCCGTTCCGTAAAACAGGATACAATGTGCGATATTTCTGGTCGGATGGTTTACCCCGCTTTTGAAATATTTCATTAAAAATGGATATTTTTCTTCTAAAAGTGCTGTGTTCATAATTCCTCTTATTTGAAAAACGCGTTTTCAACCTCTGCTTCAGGATTTTGTGACAAACCTGACTTAATCCTGTATTCCGCCTCTGTTATGTTTTCTTTCAATTTAACCAAATCTTTAAGGTTTGATTTTTTCAGTTTTTGAAGCGTAAGTTTTACTACATACTCGTGCTGCCCTGTCATCCGTGCAAGCTCAAACGGTGAAAGCTCTGCGGATTTTGCTTTCAAAACAATCCATCGTCTTACCATTGTTTGAAGGGTTGAAACTATTTCAAGACAATATTTTTTGTCCAGTAACTTGCGGTATTCGCGTAGAGCCTTGTCCTTTTCTCCGACCATAAGATAATCGGAAAACGCGAACAAATCTTCGTTAGAGATGCAGTATTCCTTAACCATTTCCGCAGAAACCATGTTTTCGGGATATGCTGCAAGCTGTAATTTATCCAACTCTTTGTCAATTTGTCTTAAGTTGTTTCCGATTTGCGAAATTATTGCAGTCAAGGCATCTTGAGTCATTTTTAATTTTTTGGATTGCGCCTGCTTTTTTATCCAGCCTTCAAGTTCTGCCGTTTTGTAAGTTGGAATTGTTGGAAATTCTTTTGCGTTAAATTTTGAAAGCAGTTTGAAGAATTTTTTTCTGCTGTCGAGCTTTTTGCCTTCATCCCTTGGAAGTTCTGCCGCAAAAACGATGTCTAAGTTTTCGTTGTTATCTTCCAATGCCTTTGTAATTTCTTTGATTTCTTTGTCTTCAAAGGTTTTTGAAAAATAGTCCAAACATTTAATTACGATAAGCATTTTCCCAAACATCATCGGCTGTGTTCTGAGAATTGAGATTAGGTCTGCATATTTCGGATTATCGTAAACTTTGAAACTCATCTCAAGGAAATTCTTATCAAGACCGCTTTTCAGCTTCTCGATTTCGTTTTCCAGATTAAAATCTTCTTCACCATAGAAAAAATATACTGCCATAATATTATTATAATACAAACAATTACGTCAGGCATGGTATCCTCTGTTGACAGTTTCAGTCACTCAAAGTAAACTTAACTTATGGAAGAAGTAAAAGTAATCGGAGCTGGGCTTGCTGGTTCAGAAGCTGCTTTGCAGCTCGCAAAACGTGGAATAAAAGTTAAATTATACGAAATGCGCCCTAAAAAAACTACCGGTGCGCATGTGACGGAAAAGTTCGGGGAATTTGTCTGCTCAAACAGTTTGGGGGCGGCAGATTGCTCTAATGCGTCAGGACTTTTGAAGAAAGAAATGCAGCTTCTCGGCGGTGAATTAATTAATATCGCTTTTGATTGTGCTGTTCCTGCCGGTGGCGCGCTTGCCGTCGATAGAGAAGAGTTTTCAAAAAGAGTTACCGAGAAGATTAACGGGCATGAAAATATTGAAGTCGTGAGAGAAGAGGTGACCGAAATCCCTGACGGGGTGGTGATCATGGCATCAGGACCTTTGACAAGCGAGCCTCTTGCAAATTCTATTAAAGAATTTACCCAAAACGAACACCTTCATTTTTTTGATGCTATTGCGCCGATAGTCGAGTTTGACAGCGTGAATTTCGATAAAGCATTTATGGCAAGCCGCTACGATAAAGGCGAAGCTTCTTACATTAACTGTCCTATGAATAAGGAAGAATACGAAAAATTTTATGATATTTTGATTAATGCGCCGAAAATTGAACTTAAAAGTTTTGAAAAAGGGGCAAAGTTTTTTGAAAGCTGCCTTCCGATAGAGGTGCTTGCCTCTCGTGGGGTTGATACCTTGAGGTTTGGACCAATGAAGCCTGTCGGGCTTGTGGATAAAAGGACTGGGGTTGAAAATTACGCGGTTGTCCAGCTGAGACAGGATAATTCTGCCAAAACTCTTTATAATCTTGTCGGATTTCAGACGAATTTGAAATGGGGTGCGCAAAAAGAATTACTACAGTCAATTCCGGGACTTGAAAATGCTTCGATAGTGAGATATGGCGTAATGCACAGGAATACGTTTATAAATTCGCCGAAAATTTTGAACCCTACCTTGCAGACACGCGCGAGAAAAGACTTGTTCTTTGCAGGACAGCTTACGGGGACGGAAGGTTATACCGAAAGTATTGCAAGCGGCTTGCTTGCAGGAATAAATGCGGCAAGATATCTTCTGGGAGAAGAGCTTCTTGAACTTCCGAAGGAAACTATGCTCGGCGCACTTACTCACTATATTTCTGATGAAGAACACACAAAATTTCAGCCGATAAATTCAAACTGGGGACTTGTTCCGCCTGTAGAGCTTCCGAAAAAAGAGCGCAAGAACAAAAAGCTTAAGGCTGAGCTGATTTCTAAGCGTTCGGTTGAAATCCTTAACGCTTTGTTAAAATAGCTTTAATTCGATTGACATGACTTTTTCAGCAACGTAAAATTTACTTGTATATAACTTGAAGGGAGTTAGAAATAAAATGTTGGATCGAATTCAAATTACAAAAGAAGTAGAAGAAATGTGCTGCGTTAAACGCGGTGTTAAAGGCGAACCTGCTCCAATACCTCAAGAAGGTGAATGGACTAAATGTAAGGAAATTAAAGACATTTCAGGTTTGACTCACGGTTGTGGATGCTGTGCTCCGCAACAAGGTACTTGTAAGTTAACTCTTAACGTTAAAGACGGTATCATTCAAGAAGCTCTTGTTGAAACTCTTGGTTGTTCAGGTATGACTCACTCTGCTGCTATGGCAGGTGAAATCCTTCCCGGTAAAACTATCCTTGAAGCTCTTAACACTGACCTTGTTTGTGACGCTATTAATGTTGCTATGAGAGAATTATTCTTACAAATCGTTTACGGTCGTACTCAAACTGCTTTCTCTGAAAACGGTTTGCCTGTCGGTGCAGGACTTGAAGACTTGGGTAAAGGCTTAAGCTCTAAAGTTGGTACAATCTTCTCTACTAAGCAAAAAGGACCTAGATATCTTGACCTTGCTGAAGGTTATGTTCTTGAACTTGGTTTAGATAAAAATAACGAAATTATCGGTTACAAATACGTAAAAGTTCCTCAAATGATGGATGCTATTAAAAAAGGCGTTGATGCTAAAGAAGCTTTTGAAAAGAATGTTAAAACATACGGCAGATTCGCTGATGCGGTTAAAACTATCGACCCTAGAAAAGAATAGTTCCCTTTTCCCTCGTCCCTTGTGGGAGAGGGCGCAGTCGTACGAATGAATATGAGTTACGAATGCGGGTGAGGGGCACGGCAAGTGCACAGTGTCAAAAGTAGATGTAACTAATATAATTAAAAGGAAATAAAAAATGGCTATTAAATTTGAAGGACAAGACAGACGTCAGGCTAAATTAAACAAAGTTTTGCCTGAATACGGATTCAAGTCTTTAGAAGATGCAAAAGCTTTGTGCGATTCTAAAGGCATTAATGTAGAAGAAATTGTTAAAGGCATTCAGCCTATCGCTTTTGAAAACGCAGTTTGGGCATACACATTGGGTGCTGCTATCGCGTTGAAAAAAGAAGCTGCTACAGCTGCTGATGCTGCAAGCTTAATCGGTGAAGGTTTACAAGCTTTCTGTATCCCTGGTTCAGTTGGTGATACAAGAAAAGTTGGTATCGGTCACGGTAACTTAGCTGCAATGTTGCTTAGAGAAGAAACAGATTGTTTCTGCTTCTTGGCAGGTCACGAATCTTTCGCGGCTGCTGAAGGTGCTATCGGTATCGCTAGAAATGCTAACAAAGTAAGACAAAAACAATTAAGAGTTATCTTGAACGGTCTTGGTAAAGATGCTGCTTACGTAATCTCAAGAATTAACGGTTTTACTCACGTTGAAACTAAATACGATTACAAAACAGGCGAATTGAAAATCGTTAAAGAAACTCCATTCTCTGACGGCGAAGTTGCTAAAGTTAAATGCTACGGTGCTGACGACGTATCAGAAGGTGTTGCAATTATGGTTAAAGAAGGTGTTGACGTATCTATCACAGGTAACTCAACTAACCCTACACGTTTCCAACACCCTGTAGCAGGTACTTACAAAAAATGGGCTATCGAAAACGGTAAAAAATACTTCTCAGTAGCATCAGGCGGTGGTACAGGTCGTACGCTTCACCCTGATAACGTGGCTGCAGGTCCTGCTTCTTACGGTATGACAGATACTATGGGAAGAATGCACGGTGACGCTCAGTTTGCAGGTTCATCATCAGTTCCTGCTCACGTAGAAATGATGGGTATCATCGGTATGGGTAACAACCCTATGGTTGGTGCTACCGTTGCTGTTGCAGTAGCTGTAAACGAAGCTTTGCACAAGTAATTAATTAGTAATAATTAATATATAAAAAGACCTCCGAAATTTTCGGGGGTCTTTGTTTGTGATGATGTCAACTTAACCCTCCCTTGTTGGTGAGGGTCAGGGTGGGGGCTGATAAGGCAAAGAAAGAGCCTCCTTAATGAACTTAAGGAGGCTGTATGTATTATGATTGTTTTGTTTTTGTATAAAGAAATATTTGTGGACTCAGACTTACACTTTTCTGCGTCTTGCAGTGACAGAAGCGTTTGCGTTGCTTCTAGGTGTGCTGGTTGATAAGTCTTTAGAGCCTGCTTTTTGGTTCTTCGGAACTTTTGCACCTTGTACTTGAGGTACTTTAATCCATTTTTTCTGGTATTTTGCCGGATCGAAACCTGAAGTATCAATATCGTGGTCAATTCCAGGAATTGTTCCTGCAGGAATTTTTGTTGGGAAGTTTAGTGTATTTCCTTCCGGAATATTATGACCTTTGAGGTATCTCTCAGGCAAACCGTTGAACTCTGTAATTAAGTAATTGAATACTTTTTCAAGCTCATCACCAGTTAGGTTGTACATACTTGCAACAAGGTGTTTTTTGTCTTCCGCTTCGTTGAACGGTACTTGTCGACCTTGGTACAAGACTGTGCCTTTACCGCGTCTGACAGTAACTTTTTGAGATATATTTTCGATAGGCTCGTCCACAGGGTCTGTTTTTTGAGAGAAGTTAGCTACATATTTTTTAGCTGCAACTTGTTGAGTGCCTTGAATGTCTTGACTTGAGGTAGTGGTTCTTTCGTTGTAGTCACGGCGAGAATACATCTGTAATCCGGAATTCTTATCCTCTTTGTCGTGTTTTTCACCCATTTTAAGTAAGCCTCTTATACCTCCGGCAACACCGCCGATAGCAATGGATATTGGATCAAAGTGGAATGAACCAACACTTTTTGAACCACTGTAATGGTCTTTATAGCCTTTTTCATAGCCTTTTTCATAGTCTTTGCTGAAATCTTTGCTGAATGGTTCTTCACCTTCAACGTGCCAAGGGTGTTCGGTAATTCTTTCCGTTACCTGACTGCCTACAAGAGTACCATTATCATAGTATTCAGATACAAATTTGTCTAAACCTTGGACGGTTCCGCTTCTTGCAAAAGGAACTGTGCCTGTTACAGTGCCAGTTACCGTACCTGTTACCGTACCTGTTACTTTTCCGATAACATCTCCGGCATATTTAATACGGAGTTTGCTTAATGCAAAGTTCCCGAGCAAGTCTGCTGCCACTGCACCTGCGACACCTTTGCCGACTTCGCCGAAGACAAAACCTGTTCTAATACCTGCGGTGTTGTTCTTTTCTGTTACGATACCTGCAGTTTCAGCCATATCACGTGCAAGGTCAATCATTGCGTTTTCAGACATATCTTTGCCAAAGAGATTTCTAAGACCTTGATAGCCTTCTTTTTCTGTACCGCTGGCATTACCTCTAACAACATCTTGTGCTTCACCGAGTGTCATAAAGTAATCTTGAATGCGCTCGTGACTGTTTTGGTTGTTATCTACACGAGTAGAACTTTTTGCCAGCCAGAAATCTTTCCAAGCTTGAGGGTCAAATTGATTATCTTTAAAGAATAATTGTTTGTTTGCCTCAATAAATTCTTTAGCTTTAGGGCAGGCTGCAATGATAGATTCATAAGTAGGTTCTGCCTTTTTGAAGTTGCCTTCACCAATTTCACTGTTGAGTTGACCTCTTGCCATCATTGCAGAATAGTCAGCTCTGTCTTGGTTTTCGGTTTCAATTTTCTTTGCACTGATTTCTTTTAATTTTTTATCACGTTCTTCTTTAAGTTTTTTGGCTTTATCGGTTTTGCCTTTTGCTTCAGCTTCATCTATTTTTGCTTGATATTCTTGATATACATTACTCATTTGAGTATTAAAACGGTTTTTAAACTGAGTAGAAGCCATGTGCTTAATTTGAACGTCTGTAAGACCGGTTTCGTAAGTTTGAGCATCTGCCAAATCTGCTAATTGTTTTTCACTCAATTCAGAAATGTTATCATCCATAACATCACCAAAGTATTTTTTGTATTGGTCGATAAGTGTTCTGTCATTAGGATTTTTGGCAAGTAGTTCTGCTTGTTGTTGTTTTAAATTATCAAAGTTTTCTTTCCTTTTAGCTTTAAATGCTTCAACTTCTTCGGGGGTAGCATATTCATGAACGGTTTGACCGTCAAGAGTTCTTGATTCTGCGTAATAAGCTCTGGCTAATACAGATTTTGGTCTGTATGCTACTTCATTACCGTAATCTTTCTTCTTAGGATCAGACACATCCCCTTTGTTAATAGTTCTTAATGCATCTTCTAATTTTGTATATTCTTTATAATACTTAGTGTGCATTAATGTATCTTGAGCATTGTCCGGATTTGTGTCGTATGCAAGCATAAATTCTTCTTGCAACTGAGCTTCTCTAGCATCCTGCGCAGCCTTATTTCCTACAAGAGCTTCAGGACCGTGAACGCTTGGGGCGCCTCCGGTAATATCAGGAGCTGTCTTTTTCTGGAATTCGGGTTTGTTTGTATAATATCTGCCATCAACAATTACAACGATACCTTGTTTTTGAAGCTCTTTCATTTGACCTTTCCAGTCTCCATTTTGTTTTTGCATTTTTTTCAAAACTTCAGGGTCAAATTCTTTAAATTTTGATGTTGCTGTTGTTGTAGTAGTTGTTGTTACAGGAACCTCGACGGTACCGTCGTCTTCTGTAGCAAATTGGAAAACTTGTCCATCAATTTCAATACCATTTTTAGCTATTTCTGCAAATTTTCCCGGATTAATAATTTTACCGTCTTTATCAACAATGCCGGCATCTTCCAGCTGTTGTTGGATTTTAGCTTTTAATCCCGGGTCGCTATCTTCAGAAAATTCAATTTCATTCATGTTTTCAGGAGTACTATAATAGTCACCCAATGCTTTTAATAATGCATCCATTTTTTCAGGAGCAACTTCAAATTTTCCTTCAGCACCGGGTTTTATTAACCCTTGCGCTTGCAATTGGCTAATAAATTGCGGGTCATTGCTAGGTAAAGTTACCGTAGTTTTTTTACTTGTAGCGATTGTAGCTCCGGAACCGGCTCCTGCATCAGGGTTACCATATTTTGTGTCACTCTGCAGCCCTGCAATGTCAGTATTCATATTGTAGGTTGGCGTATTATGAATATTGGTACCAGATACTGCCTCTGTTCGATTTGAATTAAATATTTGAATCTCTTCCTCTTTTGCAGGGCGTATTTTTTCTCCATTATCCCCCATAACCCAATAATTATCTCCAATTTTTGAGATATTTAAATTAACACTCATAATACATCCTTTCTGTCCGTTTTTATATAAAAACGGTACATTTCTTTTAATACTTCTCTATACACATATAAAAACAATCTATCGGCACAAATTGCATGAAACTTTAATTTTTTCAAGGAGCTTTTTTAAAAAGGCTCTTGCAGTAAGGGTTTCAAGGAAAAATGCGTGCTTAATAAATCTTAATATTGTATATATTTGTTACATATATACAAGATAAATCGTGTATATTGCAAAAATTCTCAGCTTAATTTTGTAATATTGAAATGGTATATTGTAAAGATATGTAACATATATATAAAATATATGTTACACATGCCGAGAAATGTGGCATGTATATAGTATAACCATTTTCTTTATTTTCTCCTACACACACTAACCTTTTACACATTGAGATAGCCGTTGTATAACGGCTTTTTTATTTGCTAATGTTGATGTAAAAATGTTTTTGTTTTTCTCTTCATTCAAATTCTGCCCCATGGATAGCGAGGCGGTGTGGAGCATCTCATAATTTTTGAGACTCTTCGGGTATTAAATAACCGTCACCCTCAGAATGACGATTTAATAATTTTATCCGGTTGCTCTTCAGTATATAATTCTTTCATTTTTTCTATTTTTGATCTACACAATTTACTTCCCCCTCCAATCAAAACGGTTTTAAAACAGATTCAAAAAAGTCCGAAACCCTTATGGTTCGGACTTTTTAAATGGAGGAGGAGGTGGGATTCGAACCCACGGAACGCGTGAACGTTCGACAGTTTTCAAGACTGCTCCAATCAACCGCTCTGGCACTCCTCCAAACGATTGTTCTGGATGTAATTCTATTTTACATAATCAATATTGTTTGTCAATATTATTTTTATAACCTTATATACAAGTTTATGCGAGAACTAATTGGATTACTGTCATTCTGAGGCCCGCCCCGCCGATGGCGGGTAAGGGACCGAAGAATCTAATTCCATATTTTTAGGATTTCAAAAGAAAAAGCTATGTACTTTGAGGTGCATAGCTGTTGATTAGGGATATGTGTATCTTAGTCTCTAAGGAGTATAGTGTTATACTACCAAACCATTTAAAAAATGAAATCATTCATTTTTATGATGTTTTAAAAATTTCCTAACTTAAAAAATCTATATATTTGCCATGCTGTAAATTTTTATCCGAAGAGTTTTTATAACGGATTAAGCTGACTTGTTTTGATTATGCGGTTTTGCCGTTCCTGTTTCAATGCCAGCAACCGTTAAGGCTACCGGTACAAATTTTGAAATAATGTCTCCAACAGGAGATTTTTCTGCCATAAGTGTTATTGCCAAGCATACGTCATCAAGGTGTGGAGCAAAATCGGTTATTCTGATTCCACGGTCTTGTTTTTCTCCATATACTTTTTCATTAATTTTGTTTGAAACTCTATTTCCTGTAACAATTCCGGTTGCTAAGCTTACACCGCTCACAATCGTAGGGCACAATATACGGAGGAACTTATTGCCCTGAATAAATTTAGAAGCTGCTTGCAATTTAAGGTGTTTTGTTTCTTTTGTTGCTAATCCCTCAAAATTTTTGTATAGCATCGTCGGAAGTGCTACAAAACCAAGCGGAATTGAGATATCTCCTATGAATTGGCTCACGGCTTCCGCGCATTTTGCATGGAAGTTTTCTTTTTTATCAAATATTGCACCGCCTGCAAGTCCCCCAAGTACGGAACCTGCTCCAATTGTTAATATTTGTGGGGTTTTTAGGGTTAGTATATTTTCATTAGGTCGGTTTTTATCGGTTATTTTAAAGATTGCCCAATCTTTGATTGGGGTTTTGGCAATTTTTGACGGATTGAGTGAAAATCCTTGTCGTTTAGCAATTAAAGCGACAGCAGACGCAACGCCTAACGCTGAAGTAGTTGCGATTCCCAATTTGCTTTTTAACTCTTCGTTATTTTGCTTTGTTTCAACATTCTTATTTTGGGAAAAGTTTATATATTTTCTGTTATCGTAATTTGTTATTGGTCGTATTGCCATGTTTTTAACCTTTGTTTCAATTTTACCAAAAACGGTGAAGAAAAAACATTGTTATTTTTTATATTTAACGTAACAATTCTTATTATATTAATTTTTTATTATATTCGTGTAACGAAATCTTAAGAATTATTGAATTGTGAGCAAAAATTTTTTTTTACTGTATTTAAAAAATGAGTAAGTTTAAGTATAGTGTGTAATTATGGTAATAATCAAACCTGCAAGTTTATATAAACCAATGACCTCGCATAAATTTATGAAAAGTATGGCAAGCGGTGGGTTGGCTCGTTTTATTTTGTTGGAAGGTTTTGTTGAAGCAGGACGAACTTATCAGGCATACCAACGCGGCGGGTTTGACGAAGGCAGAGAAAGAATTACTGAAGAATTTACCGGTGCTGTTTTCTGGCTTGGTGGTGTGAAAGCGTTTAATGCAATTAATGATAAAATTGGAAAATGGCTTTTAGGCTTGCGTACTGCTAACTTTGATTTAGGTAAGGATTCTGCCAGAAATCCGCTTGCTAATTTCCTTCATAAAGAAGTAAGTACAAAGAGCGGGAAACCGTTTACTGAAAGTCAAATTGCCAAATTTAAGTCTGCAAAACTTCTCACAAGTATTCTTATGGCTAACGCCATGATAGGTTTTGTTGTACCTAAATTAAATCAAGCTATTACAAGACATTATCATAAAAAAGACTCTAATTCGCAGCCTCAAACACAGTCTTATACTCCGTCGTTAAATATGGACAAGTTTTTGGCTGATAATAAATCTAAAAATAAAGATATTTCATTCGGAACAGGCGCATCTGCCCTTATGAAATTTGCGTTTAATCTTGAAAATAATACAACTTGGCAACTGCTTTCTACGGATATAGGTACGGCTTCAGGCAGAGCTATCAGTGCAAGAAATAATGATGAACGTCGTGAAATTCTGTTTAGAGATTTAAGTTCAATTTATTTCTACATGTGGAATATGCCTAATATGAATAAGTGGCTTAATAAAATTGAACAGAATGGCAGAGGAACCAGAGTAGATTCTATGCTTGCTGATTATACAAAAGATTTGATGGTTGATATAGTCAAAGAAAAAGGCGGTTCAATCTCTGCTGCTGAACTTAGAGCTGAAATGCTTGGTAAAAATACGGAAAAAACTTCTTCTATGACGGTAGACGAGTTTAAAGAGTTGCTTAAGTCGCATACAGCAGAAGAAGCTGCCGAATATACAAAAATCGCTGAGAAAATGACCGAGTTGCAGCCTGATATTGCAGGTGTTCGCAAATTAACTCCGGAACAAGCTAAACGTGTATTTAAAGGTGGATATTTGAACAATCCTGAGTTTATGAAAAACATTTATGAACTTGCGTTCGGCAAAGATAAGAAAACCGGCAAACCTCATTTCCTTGACCCTTATAAATTTATTTCCGAAGGCGAAATAAGACAAGTTGATGATGATTTGAAGTATTTTGTTGAGCAAATTATTAAGAAGGCAGAAAAATCAGGTAAAGATATTACGGTAGAAATGCTGGAAAAAGCTTCAAAAGTAAATTCAAGATATAATGTTCTTAATTGGGGTGCCGGATTTGCGGTATCAGCAATGTTCCTTTCTACATTTATTCCGAAAATACAATACTGGCTTACTAAAAAAATTACAGGTTCGGAAGCCTTCCCTGGGACTGCAGAGTATGAAAAAGCTAATATTTCAAAAGCTGCTTAATTGATTGACACTTTTGTGAAGATATGTTACAATTGCCTCATAAAAATTGGAGGTCTTGAAAATGGCAGATACTATTGAAATTATTTCTTGTCCTGCTTGCGGGTCAGAAATGGTAAAGGTTTTTTTACCTGAATTAAATTTAAATATTGATGTTTGCGCTGATGGTTGTGGCGGGATTTTTTTTGATAACAGAGAATTAAAAATTTTGAATAATAATGTTGAGCAGATTGATGTTCTTATGGAGTCAGTTGAAGGTAAAACTTTTAAAAAGGTTGATGAAAGTTTAGACAGAATTTGTCCGGTTTGTAATGTGCGTATGGTAAAAAATAAGGTAAATAATGACGAGGTTCATGATGGTGAATTTGTTGTTATAGATGAATGTTATACTTGTGGTAGTAAGTTTTTGGATTTAGGCGAATTAGAGAAATTTAAACATAAACAAGCCGTAAAGCCTGAAGAAAAATTAGGTGTTGATGTTCCGTATCTTTATTCTCAGGTTGGGCTTGCTACAGATAGCGTAGATAAGGATTTGGAAAAGATGTCTCCGCTTAAGAAATTGTTCAATAAAATGTTTGGATAAATTATTAATTACATAATTTATTATATTCACAGAATTTACAACGGTTCAGATTTTTGTTAAAAGTTTGAGCCGTTGTTATTTTTTTGCAGGTGTCAGAGAGAGTTTGTTCATAGATTAGTTTTTTTTCTGAATTAAATTCTACAAGATGATTTATATTATCTCTCAGATTAATATATACAAAATTTAGGTTGAAGTTATTTCCCCAGCCTTTTGTGAGGATTTTGTCTGCACAAATGAGATAAATCATTGTTTGAAAATCACTTTCCGGAGATTTTGGTATTGCGCCTGTTTTATAGTCAAGAATATAATAATTATTATCGGTTTTCATAAAAGCATCAAGTCTTCCGCCAACCCAGAAATCCTCAATTCTTGCCGTCAGATTGTATTCGGAATTGATATAATTTTTTTGAAAATATTCGTTATGTAAAAGTTTTTCCCAAAGAGCAGATTCCTCTTCTGTAAGGGTTGTGAGGAACTTTTCGATATTATCTCCACGGAGATAATAGTGAGCAAGTGCGTGTATCTTTTTACCTTTCTCAAATATTCCGATAGGTTGCGGGACATTTATTTTTTTTATGTATTTGAATTCATATTTTTTTTCGCATTCAGAGAATGTTTTCAGCATATTAGGCGAGTAGATTTGCATTTTTTTCCCTCTCAATTATGTTAAAAATTTCGTTAGGTTCAGTTTTGTAGCGATACTTTTTGGCGCATGTTAGGAAAAGTTTTCTTTTTGCGCGTGTAATTGCAACATATAAAAGCCGCAAGTTTTCTTCAATAATTTCCTGTTTTAATTCAAAGTCGGTTTTCTTTTTATAGTCCGGATTTAGTCCTTTAACTTGCTCAATAAAATCTGCCGGTCGGAGTTTCATTTTTGTTATATTTACCGGGAGTGAGTATTCGCTTAATTCAGGAATAAATACGCAGTCGAATTCGTCTCCTTTTGATTTGTGCATGGTCATCAGTTGAATTTTTCCTTCAAAAAATTCCTGATTGTTTTCGTCTTCTTCTGAGAAAAATTTAAATCCGCTCAAGGAATTCTTCAGAGATAATTCGTATAACCTGTTAATAATTGTAGAAAGTTCTTTTGTATCGTAACTTATTCGTTTTATTAATGTTGAAATCAGATATACATTCGACTTTTCAATATCTTCGGAAAAATAGTATAACCCTATTTTTATTGCAAGGTCATCTACTGTTAAATAAGAAAGTCCGAGCCAGTAGTTTATATCCCAATAAAACTGTTCTGATTTTGCGGATATAGGTTGTTCAAGATATGGCTTATCTGAATTCCGTATATTATTAGCGAATTCCGTTGGATAAAATCCCAATTCAGCCAGAGTTTCGTAGGACGTGGCAATAATTTCATTATCAAACGGATTTTCTATGATTTTTAGTATTGCAAATATTACTTTAAATATTGATTTTTCGGCAAGACTTTCACTTCTTGTAATACTTTTTAGTCCGCTGTTTGTGATGAAATTTGCCCATTGATTTACTTGGGAATTATATCTTAATAGAATCCCGATTGTTGATTTTGGATTTTTTTTCAAAATATTTTTTATTTCTTTAAGTATAAAATTTTGTTCATCAGAAGGTTTATCAAAGGTATTTGTTTGTACACCGTTAACTTCTTCGGGGTTTTTGTTTTCAACGGGTTTCATCATAATGTTGTAAAATGCTTCTGTTGTTGCAGGATTTTTTTGCGCAGTTTTTACGACAGTATTAGCCAGCTCCCAAACATCTTTTGAACATCTTTGAGAACAGTTCATGCTAACTTGGTTACTGGAATCAATATATTGCCTGAAACCTTTTACGTCTGCGTTTGAAAAGGTAGTCGTAATTGCTTGATTGATATCTCCGCAGCGTATAAGGTTGTTGTATTTTCCACTCAATATGTTTATGAGTTTTTGTTGTATAGCAGAAGAGTCTTGAGCCTCATCTTCGATAATGTATCCGCAGATATTTTGATAATAATCTCTTATGTCTTCATTTTCTTCAAGAAGTTTTACTGCATTCAATAAAATATCATCATAATCTATTAAGTTATTTTCTTTCAGGATTAATTGATATTTTTCAAAACACAATTTAAATTTTACAAGTTTTTGATTTGAATTGGGAAGATTTTTAAATGTTCCGCCTCCAATTTTGAAAATAGAAATAGCTCTAATGTAATCATCAAAATCATCTTTTGAAATTTTAAATTTTTGAGCTGCTTCTTTTAAAATTTTTGTTTTTTGAGTGTCATCACAAATTTCGAAATCGGAAGTTAATCCAAGTCTTTCGAAGTTGTTGTTTTCTTTCAATATTCTTAGTGCAAGCCCGTGGATTGTACTGATGTATGGTAATTGCGTCGAATCATCTCGTATTGATTTTATTCGTTCTTTAAAATTGCGAGCCGCAGATTCCATGTATGTCATTACAAAAATATTGTCGGGAGAAATTCCCCTGTCTAAAAGTTTGATAATCAGGGCGAGCAGAATAGTTGTTTTGCCGGCTCCCGGAACTGCAGAGATTGCCATTTTACCTTTATCATAGTCGAGTACCGGCTGCTGATCTTCGCGTGGTATAATTTTGAAAGTTTGCCGGTTTGATTGTTGGGGGGTGTCAATCCATTCAGGAACAATAATGTAATCTTCTATTCCTCCAAAATTTTCAATTCCGTTGCTGTCAAACAGGCTTGAGTATGTGAAGATATTTTTTTCAGCAAGGAGTGCCAATTTTCTTAGAATTCTTGCAGTTTTTTCTTTGCTTAATTCAATGTTATCTTCAATAGTGTATTTATCTTTTATCCATCCTTTTTGAAAAACCCAAGCATTGTACATTGGTCCGGTGTCAGATTTTATCCAATCGTTGTTTGAAATATCGAGCCATAATTGATATCTTGTTTTGACATGGTTATCAATAAGTTTTTGAGGTGTACTTATTATTAAATCTTTTTCTGATATTTCGAATACAGAATATGGATTTTCCGCAATTATAGAGTTTTCTGTTTGGATTATAATTTCCTCTTTTCGGCGAGAAACCTCTTCCCCATATACATCTTCAAAGTCTCGAATTTGTTTGATAAAAAAATTAAATTTTGAAATATCTTCAATTTTAGGTGATATCAGATTAGAATAAATTTCATAGATTTGTTCAGACAAATTATTTTGTTTGGGCAAAATCTCATATACAATTTCTCTCAATTTTTGGTATTTTTTTGTGAAAATTTCGTCTTCAAATTTGTAATCAATAAGGGTTTTGTTTTGGTCAAAATTTTCTAATATTTCACGGCAATATTTTATCGGAATTCCCAGTGTTTCTGATAATACATGGCGAATTTCAAATTCTGTTATTTTTTCTTTTAGGTTTGTATTTAATTTCAAGATAGTGATTGCGGCTAAAACAAGTTTATTTTGAATAAGTTTTTCACTGCCTGATAAGTATACAAGATTTGCTGTATGGTCAATGTTTTCACTTAATCCGAATTTCAGTACTTCATCTATTACCGGAGTTATTACTGCTATATCTGAAGGCGGTACTTTTGCTTTTATAAGTTCGTTAATTTTTTTCGCAGCAAGTTCTATCATATTAGAACGTTTTGAAGGAGATATTAAGGTGAATTTTTCCAGAGTAAGTTTTTTGTCTTCTTTAATATTTTTATATAAATTTTCGGCATCAAATTTTAAGTCTGTTTTGCTATCAATTTTTAGAACAGGTTCATTGAAAATTTTTTCAAATTCCCATACTGAATCTTTATCGGCACTTAAATATCCGATACGACTTGCACCAATAGAGTCGAATGCAATATAAAAATCTTTGAGTTGTGGTTTGATTTGTTCTATAAAATTAAAACAAACGGGAGTAATTTCATCGCCGTCGTCAAGTATTAAATATTCAATATTCTTAAAGTAATTCGTGTTTTTTATAATATGATTAAATATTAAAATTTGTCTAAGGTAATCAAAATCTCTCAATGCGAGAGTTTCCTTCAATAATGTTTTTAGCGCGTATTGTGCATCATCTCCAAAGCTTTCTTCCAAAATTCTTGTTCGGAATTCGACATCTTCATCTGATAAATTATTTTGTACTATTAATGAGTATCTTCTAAAAAGCTGGTGTAAGAGTGATTTTTTTGAGTTGTATCCGATAAACGGAACTTTTTTTAAAATATCTTTCAGTATAAATTGAGAAACTTCCAGCCCTGTAAGATTTGGTAATATTCTAGGGTTTGGGTATGGATTTTTATTTTCTATAAAAGCCCAGTTCTCGTTTACTGTATTATAAACAAGGGAGGAAAAAGAATAAACTTGAAGCTTTTCAAAACAATTAACATTTAGAAATTCTAAAGTTTGTTCAATAAATTGATTTTTTAAGCCGGAATTTTGAACCAGTACAAGAATTTTTGACGCGTCAATTCCGGAGTTAAGAAGACTAACATATTTCTCAACTAATAGCTTTGTCTTATCAGATGCTATACTTCCATCAATAATCAATTAAACAATACTCCTTATGCAGTATTTTATCATGAAAATAAGTGTATTTTGTACAAATAAACTAATCCTTATATACTATTGCATTTTCTCGAAATTTATTCTAATATAGTAACCATAGTAAAGATCAGTAAAGCAGCATATACAAAGAAAGTAGGAGGTAGAAATGCAAGAATTATTAGATCAAATCGGAACTTCAGCAGGTGAAATTTATAACTACCTAAACAACAATGGTACTACAACTTTTTCAAAAATGAAAAAGGATTTAGATTTGAAAGGTAACTTTGCAGACTTAGGTCTTGGTTGGTTAGCAAGAGAAGACAAAGTTGCTATTTCTAAAAAAGGAACTTCTGTAAGCGTAAGCTTGAAATAGTTCACTTGAAGAGAATTTTAAAAAGCACCTGTATAACAGGTGCTTTTTCGTGTTTATAATTTGATAACTTCTATAAAATCATAATCTACGAGATAAGGTAAATGAGCATCAGTAATTAACTCACCCGGAAGCAATACCGCAATCCCCGGAGGGCATTCCGCAATAACTTCTGCAGAAA
>CAYUQM010000035.1:4452-20125 GCA_964446855.1 uncultured Muribaculaceae bacterium | reverse complement strand
TGGATTAGACGCTAAGCGGAGCTTAGCAGGTCGTACTTTTAAAATTGAATTTATGGGGACGTTTTGGATTAGACAGGATGTTTTGGTTGGAGCAGATTGCGAGTCCGAGCGCTGTTCTCGGTTATCAACGAGCAAAACAAATTAAATGCTAAAAATAATGTAATCGAAGCTGACTTCTCTAGAGCTTACGCTTTAGCTGCATAGTCCTTTGACGAATAGCTACTCATAGAGCCCAGCTTGCCGGTTTTATGGGTCCATTATGCAAGACGCAGTACATTGAAGCAATGTAGATGTATCAAGATAACGTTGCAAGGTTTAGAGTTTCCTTTAAATAAAACCTAGGGCTGATTTGTAAGGTAGTGATTTTTTCCTGAATCAGTTGAGCAAATAAAAATCTACACTCGTAGAGATTTGTTTTAATCCATTTTGGACAGGGGTTCAATTCCCCTCGTCTCCAGATTTAATTATAAGAGGCTTTTTATAGCCTCTTTTTTAGTGCAAAGTTTTCGAGGAGTATTACTCCCTATAGGGTTTTTATCTCTCTCAAAACTTGCTACCTGCCAGTTTTGTTCGACAGAATCCTTGTCTCCGATATAAAAAATCATTTGTTATTTTTGATATAAAATTATCATTGAAATATTAAAAAGAGGTTATAAAAATGGAAGAAGTTAGAATTGATTTAAGAATCCCTGATGAAGAACGTGACAGAGAATTAAAACGAGCTTCAGAACTTTGTTTTAAAATCAACCATACAATGCCAAATATGCCGGAATGTAGAGCATTAATCGAAGAATTATTTACCCAAGGAGTTGATAAAAGCACAACAATCAATCCTCCTGTATTTACATTGCTTGGCGATACAGTAAAACTGGGCAAAGGTATAACTTTGATGAACGGATTTAAGTGTATGTCTTCGGGAGGTCTTACAATAGAAGATGATACTCTGGTTGCCATAAATTGTACAATTTTAACAAATAATCACGATTTCTACGATAGACCTGTCATAACGTGTAAGCCTGTTCATATTAAGAAAAATGTTTGGATTGGTGCAAATGTTACCATATTAGCCGGAGTTACAATCGGCGAGAATGCTATTGTAGGGGCGTGTTCTGTTGTGACAAAGGATGTGCCGGATAATGCAGTTGTTGTAGGTAATCCTGCAAGAGTTATTAAATATCTTGATGCTGATAAATTCAAGAAAAGTTAACATGATAAAATATAATTGTTAATTTTTCTTAATTTATTATAAAAACTTAGCAAATATGCCAATTATAAATTATTTTATATAAATATAGGATATATGGGGAATTTTCTATGGGGACAGAAGTCTTAACATACTTCAAACCAATTCAAAATAATTTTGTTTTTGGAGGTATTAAACCTAAAAATGCTCTTGAGGAGTATTGTGAAAAGATTCAAAAAGAAATAGCAGAAGCCGAAGCTGAGAAAGCAAGAAAAGAAGCTGAAAGATTGGCAAAACTGCAATTTGAACGTAGGACTAAAGCTATTGCGTCTGTTATTGCAGAAGATTCTTCAACCCCGAAAAGTGTTAATCCAACAGAATTGGCCCTAGAAATAATGAAAAATGCCCAAATAGTTGGAGTTGATCCGCTTTTATTGGCTTGTATTTGTAAAAAAGAATCACATTTTGATCAGAATATACCTAGTTCAGGTGGCAGAGGTATAGGGCAGATAACACATTGGGTACCTGATGACATGTACGCAAGGCCCGAGTTATTTGATGAACGTTTAGCTCAATTAATTAAGAAACATGGATCTCTTAAGAACGTTTTTGCTGAAAAAAGAGCTAATCCTAAATTAGAGCTTGGTGATTTAGGAGAAATTTTATATAAATACAAAACGTCAGATAATCTTTACAAAGCATTAAAGAACGATAGAGAATTAAATCTCAGATGTGCTGCATATACAATTAGATTTCACCTTAGAAATGCGAATGGTGATGTTAGAACAGCTCTGGAAAATTATAATACAACAAAAGACAAAAAATATTATGTAAGAAAAGTAATGCAATATATGGATAACGCAAAAGCTTTGGTTAGACTGGATGCGTATTACTAAAAAATAAGAGGCTATTTATAGCCTCTTATTTTTTATACTAAAACAGCTTTGTGGAAATGTTTTTTCCCTTTTTTAATTTTCAACCCCGAAGCTAATTCATCTTTGGCAAATGTTTTGTCTAATGCTGAGATTTTTTCATCGTTAACACTCACACCGCCTTGTTGAATAAGACGTTTTGCTTCTCCGTTACTTGCCGTAATTCCGCATTTAACAAGTAGACTAACTATAGTAATAACTCCATCTTGTAAATCCGTTTCAGCCAATTCAGTTGTTGGCATATTTGCACTGTCACCGTTACCGCTAAATAATGCATACGCCGCAGCCTTTGCTTTGTCTGCCTCTTCTGTACCATGAACAAGGGCTGTCAGTTCATAAGCAAGGATTTCTTTCTTTTCATTAATGCGGTTATCTTCCCATTTTTCCATTTCAAAAATTTCTTCGATAGGAATAAACGTAAGCATTTTAATACATTTCATAACGTCGGCGTCATCAACATTTCTCCAGTATTGGTAAAATTCAAACGGAGAAGTTTTGTTAGGGTCGAGCCATACAGCACCTTTTGCGGTTTTACCCATTTTCTTGCCTTCACTGTTCATTAGCAGCGTAATTGTCATTGCATAAGCATCATCGCCTGTTTTCTTTCTGATTAATTCTGTACCTGCGAGCATATTACTCCATTGATCGTCACCGCCAAATTGCATATTACAGTTATAATGCTTGTGTAAATGATAAAAATCGAATGCCTGCATAATCATATAATTGAACTCTAAAAAGCTTAAGCCCTTTTCCATTCTTTGTTTATAGCATTCCGCGCGAAGCATATTGTTTACTGAAAAGCAAGCGCCGACTTCTCTTAGGAGTTCAATATAATTAAGTTTTAAAAGCCAGTCAGCATTGTTGACCATAATTGCGGCATCATCGCCGAAAGTAATAAATCTTTCCATTTGTTTTTTAAAACAGTCACAGTTGTGCTGAATAATTTCAGGAGTCATCATTGAACGCATATCCGTCCGACCGGAAGGGTCGCCGATATATCCTGTACCTCCGCCTATAAGAACGACAGGTTTGTTACCCGCCATTTGCAGACGTTTCATAAGACATAACGCCATAAAATGACCAACGTGAAGAGAATCCGCAGTCGGGTCAAAACCTATATAAAATCTTGCACCGCCGTTGTTTACCAGTTCTTTAATTTCGTCGTTATCCGTAACTTGCGCAATAAGTCCTCTTGCTTGAAGCTCTTCAAATATGTTCATTGTTTCTCCTTTAAGTAATTTTGTCTTTATTTTAGCATAAAAATAAATCATGTTATAATGCCGATATGATAATCAATACAGGTTCAAGAACAGATACTGTACAATATTATACCGAGTGGCTTTTAAAAAGATTTGAAGAAGGTTTTGTTTATTCACGAAACCCGTTATTTCCAAATAAAGTTACCAAATATGAGTTAGATCCTGAAGTCTTGGATTGTGTAATATTCTGTTCTAAAAACTATGAACCGATTTTGCCTCATATAAAGTTAATTTCGGATAGGTTTAATACATATTTTCATTATACGATTACAGCTTACGGGAAAGATATTGAACCCAATGTTCCGTCCATCGATGAAAGTATAGAAACTCTGATTAAACTTTCTGAAATTATTGGGAAGCATCGAATAGCATGGAGATATGATCCTATATTGTTAACGGAAAAATATACTAAAGATGTTCATTATGAAACTTTTGAATATATGACGGAAAAAATTTCCCCGCATATAGACCGCTGCATTTTCAGTTTTGTTGAAATGTATAAAAAACTTAAGACAAACATGCCGGAAATTATTTTGTTAAACCAAAATGATAAAAATGAGATTGCCAAAAACATCGGCGGGATTGCAAAAAAGTATGGTATGATTATTCAAACCTGTGCAACAAACGGAAATTATGAGCAATATGGCATAAAACCTTCAGGTTGTATGACGTCTGAAATCTTGGGTAATGCAAACAATGTTACGTTTAAAAAGATTAGACATTCCGGAACACGTCATGACTGTAACTGTATGGAAAATCGTAATATAGGAGATTATGATACATGTCCGAACGGCTGTAAATACTGTTATGCAAACCAAAATCCCGAAATAGCACTAGAAAATTATAAAAAACATAAGCCTGATTGTGATATGATATTAGGAAACTTAAAAGAAACAGATGAAGTAAACCAAAGTGTACAAAAATCTTTTCTTTTACGCAGTGTTCAACAAAAATTGTTTTCATAAACAGAATAATAAAAATGTATTATAAAGCGAATTATAACTCAAAAATTGGTATTCTTACGTTGGTTTTTGACGAGAAAAATCTCGTCGGATTACAAATCTATGGTCAAAAATCATTTAATATTCCTATGGAAGCAAAGGTTGTCGAAGAGGATAATTTTGCTATATTTAAGTACACAAAAGACTGGCTGGATAGCTATTTCAACCACGAAAAACCTCAAATTGCAGACCTTCCTCTTGCACCTGCAGGAAGTGATTTTAGGCAGAGAGTTTGGCAAATTCTCAGAGAAATTCCTTATGGGGAAGTAACTACTTATGGAGAGATTGCAAAAATTATTGCAAAAGAAACAGGTAAAGAAAAAATGTCTGCTCAAGCAATCGGAGGAGCTGTAGGGCATAACCCTATTTCAATAATTATACCTTGCCACAGAGTAATCGGGGTAAACGGAAATCTTACCGGTTATTCAGGTGGGATTAATTTAAAGATAAAACTATTGGAACACGAAGCCGTTGATATGAGTCGTTTTTCAATAAATAAAAACTAGGATCTATATATAGGTTTACACAAAAATTAATAAATCCCTGTCATTCTGAGGCTTTAGCATAAGAATTTCAAAAAATTATTTGAGTAAATCTTTTATAACTTCAGATGCAATAATCAACCCTACAACTGATGGTACAAATGCATTACTGCTTGGAATTCTTTTCCCTGTTGATGTATCTGTTGCTGTTGTTTTAAAAGGAGGTTCTTTTGAATAAACAACTTTTAAGTTTTTTATTCCCCTTTTTCTTAGTTCTTGACGCATAACTTTTGCAAGCGGACAAACTGATGTTTCATAAATATCTGCTACTTCAAATTGTGTAGGATTCATTTTATTACCTGCACCCATTGAACATATAATAGGAACGTTACTTTGCTCTGCTTGCATTACAAGTTCAATTTTCCCCGATACAGTGTCTATTGCATCAACTACGTAATCATATTTACTAAAATCAAATTGATGTGAAGTTTCCGGGGTGTAAAAAGTTTTAAATGTATTTACTGTTATGTCAGGATTGATTTCTAAGATACGCTCTTTTGCCACGTCAACTTTACTTTGTCCAACGGTTTTTGTCGTTGCAATTATTTGTCTGTTAATATTTGAAAGAGCTACGGTATCATTATCTATAATATCAATAGTCCCGAGACCGCTTCTAACCAGTGCTTCTACTACGTACCCGCCGACACCGCCTATTCCAAAAACCGCTACCCGTGAATTGGAAAGCTTTTTTATCCCATTTTGTCCTATAAGTAATTCTGTCCTTGCAAATTTTTCTGACATTTTAAATCCTTTTTTATGATAATAACAGAAAAACTCTAAAATAAAAATTATAGCCACATGGTTATCAAAAAAATAAAATTTTATATTTTATGTTAGCATCAGTGGAAGGAAGAGGGAATTTTATGGAAGAAACAAAATGGTTTGTGGAAGAAGTTGATAAAATTTTAAGCATATTTGATGATGTAAATCTTGATTTGTTTTCTGAAGAGATAAAGGAAAAAGATTTCCCTGGCTTATTTGAAGTTTTATATATTTTATTCATTATGTTTCAGTATAGAAATTGTAAAACTTCTGATGAAATCACAAATATCCTTGCCTCACACGTGGCAATTCTTAAATCTTCTGATATATTTAAGGATGTCATTAAGTTAATGCAAGAGGTGCAAACGAAATATATTTTTGAAAAATATTTTGCCGTAATTGATGTTATAGAGTATTTTTTCTCTTTTTTAAATATGTACATTACTCTCAGAAGCTGCAGAAGGTCAGGTGCAGAACTCGCTGCAGAAATGAGAAATTTATGGAAATTTTCAGATGAGGAAATTATAAGTAATATAATAGAAACCTGCAAAAATAGTCTCATGATACCCGCTGAGAATGAGGATATTTTAAAACAATTTATACTTGCAAAAGAGGGTATTACCATTCTTCCGCAAAGAATTCTTCCTTTCCCTGATACATCAGGTTCAAAAATTCAAATACCGCAAAGGTTGTATGATTACGTTTATGCATTTGGTGGGAGAATGATGCAACAGTCAATCGGTTATATAAGCAATTTTGTGACGGTTTTAGAATCGGAGATTGTAATAGGTAACGAATTTGGTATTAAGGATATTAAAATAAATAAAACTCAAGCAGAAATTGGTTTGTATATTATTGAAAATAATGGTGAAATGCTCGAGAGTAGATATATCTTTTCCTTTGACACTGCCGCTCATTTATACAATTTAATACTTATTTTATATAAAAAGCACATCAGGTTTGATATATTGTCTCTTGAAGGTAGCGAAAAATTGGGGATTAAAAAAAGTATTTGTTTAGATATTCCATCAGAATTTTTAGACAAGCTTAAACCTCAAATCTTAAATATTTTACAAGATAAGTTCAACAATAATCCTAATAATTTTAGACTGGCTATGCTTTCGGAGATGTTTTCAAATTCGACAGAACCAAGATTTTTAAGTTGTGAAGCACAAAAATCAGAAGTGTTTATGAATCCGTACATTCAGCTTATAAAAGATAAAACACACATTCCCGAAATAAATGAATACATGGAAGCTGATAGGCAGTTATTGAAATATAGGCACATGAGAGCTAAATATTTATTTAAACACCAATTAAAAAAAGCAGCCATATTTGAAGACAAAATTAATGAGATGTCAAAAACCGCAATTAAAAAGTTGGAGTACGCTCGCAACAAATGTGATTATCCTACATCGAAGGATGAAGAAATCCTTCTGGAAATAGCAAATGTTCTGGCTGATAACCGAAGGTGTTTACTACATTTAAATTATGCCGGAAAATCTTTTGAAGCATACTGGTTGAAGCCTTCTAACGATAAATATAAAATCGGACGTATAAATTTGAGTACTTTAAATAAAGCAGAATTAGAAAAACTGTTTGATAAATGGGTAGGGTCAAAAGAACCTAAAAGAACAAGGCTTTTTGACAATTTGATGAATTATTTAGGTAAAAACTTTGCTAAGCCTGTAAAAGATGCTCTTATTAATGAAGGAATAAAAAATATTGTCATAAGTCCGGTATTATTTCTTGATGCGGTACCGCTTCATTGTGCAATTATTGAAGATGACAGATTTTTTATGGATTACTTTGACAGTATTTCTTATGTTTCATCAGGGATACTGCTCTCCGATTTATATAAAAAAGGCAAAGTTTCATTAAAAACATTTTTGGGAGCGCATGATAATGGTGAAAATTTAGAATTTCCTTCTGAAGAGATTAAAATAATCAATGCTTGTTTTAAACAACTTGAGAATAGTTTAAGAAAAGATTTTTCGGTAAAAGAAATCTTAGAAAATGCGAAGGATGCAAATCTGGTTCATTTGTCTTGTCATTCAAATCCTTATTTTACAAATTTTTGGGAACAGGGACTATGTTACAAAAATGAGTTGTTATCAGTGGCACAAGCCGTTCGTGACGGTAGTTTTGAAAATTCAGGTTTGGTAAATCTTTCCGCTTGTTCTACAGGTAAAGGAAACGGTTTTGTTTCAGGGCTTAGAAATTATGCAGGTATTGACGGTGTGTTTTTGAATAAAGGTGCCAGAAGCGTAATTTCTACTTTTTGGGCTGTAGATGACTTTATTTCTTTGCTTTTTAATGCTATTTTCTATGTGGAACTTGGAATTAGCAATAATGTTCAAGAAGCATATAATAAAGCGATAATGACATTCCGTAATAATGATTTTGAAGAAGGAACTATTTGCAAAGCATCTGTATATATGTTAAACAAATTTTGCCCCGATTGGAAAGAACGTATCAAAAAAAGGAAGCTTTTATTATCTTCGCCATCTGTTTGGAGTATATTTAAGTGCAGCGGTTGGACTTGGGATTGTTTGGAAAAATAAGTTGTTAAAATTCTATTTTGCTTAAAAAATAATACATTTATATTATTAAATCTGAATTAAAAGAATATATAATATTTGCATGAGTGTGCAAAATATATCAGAATATCTTGAATATTTGGAGGTAGAAAAAGGGCTTGCCGAAAATACAGTGGAAGCGTATGGCAGGGATTTGGGAGATTTCTGGGATTTTTGCTTAGAGAAAAATCTGACCGGTATTAACCAAGTGTCAAGAACAGATATTAGTACTTATATTTTAAAATTACATGATGAGCAGTATTCTTCTACAAGTATAATGCGAAAACTTGCTTCATTACGCGGTTTTTTTAAATGGGCAAGTATTAACCAAATTTGTAATACGGATCCGACAATGACTATTGAGCAGCCTAAACTTCCGAAAAGGCTTCCGAAAGTTGTTTCAGTGAAGGAGATTGAGGATATCTTAAATCAGGATTTGAATATTACACAGAAGGTTATTATCGAAATGTTATATGGTTGTGGATTAAGGGTGTCGGAGCTTGCCGAACTTGATATTTCAAACATAAATATAAGAGGAAAATATATTCAATGTGTCGGAAAAGGTTCTAAAGAGAGAATAATACCGCTGGGAAGTAAGGCCATTTTGGCATTAAAAAAATATTTGCCTCAAAGAGAATTTATAATAAAAAAATATAACTTGGATGAAAATCATCTGCTTGTAACACAGGACGGTAGAGAAATTAACCGTCAGGATATATATAATTTTGTCCACGAACAGGGTAAGAAAATTCACAAAACTATATCTCCGCACACTTTAAGACATAGTTTTGCGACTCACTTACTGGAAAACGGAGCTGATTTAAGAGTCGTTCAGGAATTACTCGGACATAGCAACGTTGCCACAACACAACTGTACACTCATATTAGCAAAAAGCGGTTGAAGGATGTTTATTTTGCTATAAATAAAACTTGACGGATATCATAAATGTTAGAAGTTTTTGTAACAGGAATAAAACCCCAATCGGGGGTCACATTTATAACCGGCGGGATTGCGGCAACTATGCAGAGTCTCGGATATTCGACTGCTGTATATTTACCGGCACAAACAGGAACTAAGATTGATAACGGATATATTAAAGCTCCGGATTTGTTGTTTGTTAAGTATATGGACAAAAACGTAATGACCTTCTGTTCGTATTTATACAAAAGTAAAAAGCTAAGTATTCCTGTTTTTGAGGAAGAAAAGCTATATATGGACAGAAATGTTATTTATCAGGACTATATGACAGTTGCCCAGCAGTATGAGTGTTTAATTGTAAACGGGCATTCAGATATGAATACACTTATAGAAAGAAATTTTAACGAAGAGGAGCTGATTTATTCAATGAATATTCCGCTGGTACTTGTTGCATCATTAAGAACCTCTACTCTGGAAGAAATTCTTGCCTACTTAAACTTTATGAATTCAAAACCGCTAAAATTAAGAGGTATCATAATTAACGAATGTCCGGTTTCGGATTCAAAGTACAGTATAAGGGAAATTCAAAAAACAATTGAACTTAGAACAGGTGTTCCTGTTTTGGGGATTATTCCAAAATTATCAAATTTAAAGTTTAAGCCTGAAGATTGGATTGAATATATTTTAGGCTGTACTGATATAGAGGCAATTTTTAATATAAAGATTGCAAAACTCAGTTCTTAATTTTTTTACCTAATTCATATACTGTTTTAATATCTTCTTTTGGGGATTTTCCAACGGTTGTAAGATAGTTTCCGATTAAAATTCCTTCTACACATGTTTGTAATGCTAAGCGCTGGTTTTCTTCGGACAATCTCATTCTCCCGCCGCAGAAACGTAGAATTGCTTGCGGATTTACTATTTTAAATATAGCTAATGTTCTTAAAACATTTTCTTCATCAATTTTGTCATAATAATTTTCAAACGGAGTTTCTGGAATTGGCATTAATATATTAATAGGAATGCTGTCAGGTTGAATTTTGCTTAATTCTAATGCCATTTCAATCCTTTGTTCCACGCTTTCACCCATTCCCAAGATGACACCACAGCATAACTCCATTCCATATTTCTTTACAAGTTTGCAAGTATTAAACCTGTCGTCCCAGTTATGAGTTGTACATACTTCAGGATAATACGATTTGCATGTATTAATATTATGATGAAATCTATTTAAACCTGCTTCTGACAGACGTTGTGCTTGTTCTTCATTTAAAATCCCGATAGAAGCACAACTGTTTAACCCGTCAATTTTATTTATTTCTTTAATCATTTCAAGCATAGTGTCAAAATCACTCTCATCAGGAGTTTTGCCGGAAGTAACTATCGCAAATCGAGACGCCTGATTTGATTTTGCTTCCATTGCAGCTTTTCGAACTTTTTCAATTTCTACAAGCGGGTAACTTTCAATATTTGTACAATAATGTGAACTTTGTGCACAATATTTACAGTTTTGCGAGCATTTACCGTTTCTGGCATTAATCAACGAACAGAAGTCTATTTCATTTTTTACATATTTAGAAGATATTTCCAAAAGTTCATTTAAATCTTTGTTATATAAATTTAAAAGTTCTTCTTTTGTTAGGGTAATCATATTTCTCTCCTTGATTAAAGTTTTATACCGTTCATTCTGGTAAATGACAATAAAATATTCTTTGATTTTTCAATCTCTACATGAACAATATTATTTTTTGTTTGTCGAACTAAATCCTCAGCAAGCTTGTACATTTTCTTAGAGCCTTCAAGATAATCCATTTGCTCTCCGGATCTTACGGTTCCAATTTCATTTAGATACTTGCCGTATAGTAGGTATAATCGGGATAGCAAATCATTCATGTTATATTTTTTGGCAACAGAAAGTCCTTGTTCAATGTGAATTTTTGCGGAGTCATAATCTGAAATCGCCATGAATGATTTTGCTATAACAATTTCCAAAAGAACAGTGAAGAAATAATTATCTATTTTCGGATTTTTAGCAACTTCAATTGCCTGAGAGGCTATCTCTTGTGCTTCGTAAGGGTCATTGGTTGACAAAGTTCCGTCAGCAATCAAATACCAGGTTAATAATGCTCCAAGTGCCATTTTTTCTTTTGAAAAATAAGTGATTTGTTCTTGATAAATCGGCATTGCGCGTTTTACATTCTCAGTATCACAGAGAACTTTTCCCAACATTGTTTTCATAATATTTTTGGTAAAATTATCACCGCAGTTGTTGGCAAAAGTTACGATATAGAACAAATCTTCCTGCATATTTTTATATCTCTTACGCATGAAGTTGTTGAATATATTTATAAAATTCCACTTAATTGCAATCTCATCTGCAAGTTTTTCTTTCTCATCAAGTTTCATTAAATCTTCAAGCAATTTTTCGGAAGTTTCGTAATCCCCTTTCATAGAATTGGCTTGAGCAAGTATAAGCTTACATTTACAAATGAAATTTGTGTCAGTAATATTATTTTTTTCTACTGTATCGTACAATGTGGTCAGAATTTCAAAAACCCTGTCGTTACCTTGCGTTACAAGAGCTTCTGCTAAAATTAATTGTACTTTTAACCAAGTTTCCAAAATTAAATTTCCGGAAATCCCTTTACCGGTATAATTTGAATTCATAACCTCCTTAAATACAGGCATTATCTCATTATCAATAATGTTGATAACTTGTCCGCAATTCCCGAGAGCAAGCAATGCGTTTAATTTTGTACATTTTATCATTGCAATTTCCAGCTTTTTATCAGGATTAATTTTTGAAAGAACAGCATCAACACACTCTATGTTTCCAAGATAATTTCTGGTCTTTCGGCAACAGTTTGTCATGTAGCCCAGGAGCTCAATTTCTTTTGGAGTGTTACCTATACTTTCTGCGTTTGCTATAGCATCAGGCAGGTATTCCATAGCATCTTTCGGATTAAAGTCGGTTAATAGTTTTCCTAAGCGTTCAGAGATATTGTATCTTATTTTAAGGGTTTCCCTGTCATCTAACTCATTTACCAGTGCAAGGCATTGTTTTTGAGAAATATTATAAAGGTTAATGTCTCCAATATATGAAGCAAGTCTAGTGTTTCTTGTCCAAATATCAAGCGCCAACTCAGGATTTTTGATATTTTGAGCAATTATGCCGAAAATAGCATTTGAATTAGGAGTAAAATTTACAAGGGCATTGCAAATTTTTGTATTTAACTCTATATATTGGTTGTCTGTTTTTGCAACATTTAAGATAGTTTCCCATAGAAGAAGATCTTTAAATTGATAAAAAATTTCGTTTAATGGGGTAATAAAATTCATTTTATTTAAATACGTAATAATATCATTAAGTATTTTATCTTCGTAATTAAAGATTTGACGCATAAGATTTAAATTGATTTTATCCCCAAGAATTGCAGAACCCATAAGCAGTGTATATGCTTCTTTATTAATTTCACTCAAGATGCAAATTCTTTTTGCAACAAGATTTGTATATGATTCCGGCAAATCAAATTCGCAATCTGCAATCTGGCAATCCATGCGTAACCCTGAAGCTTGTTCGATGTATGCTGCAATTCCCTTACTTTGAGCTAAAATAAGAGTTTTTTCCGAATCTTTCATTTTCGGGAATTCAACGTTGCGCTCTTCTTTTTTGGCTAAAAATCCAAGCATTTCTTCGGCGTTAAAATTAGATAAAGTAATATCAAAATACATTTCATCTTTTTCAGAAATGTTAAAGTATCCTTGGCATGGTTTAGCTTCAGTGTATATCAAAAGCAATTTCAAGTCTTTTAAAACCGTAGTTTTTTTTATATAATTGTGTAAAAATTCATAAGAAAATCCATCAATTGCTTCAAAATTGTCTACTACTATAACAAATTTTGTATATTGAATAATTTTATCAAAAATTTTATTTAGTAAATCAAATGTTTTTGCCTTATTAGGCAGTATATCTTCGAACATGCCGAATTCAGCAGGGTATAGAAAGTTTAAAAAATCTAAAATTTCGACTGAATTTAAATAAGGAAATTTATTTTGAAAAAGTTTTGTTGCATTTTTTTTGAAATCTTGACTATTAATACAAAAATTTGGTAAATCAAATAAGTTAAATAAAATATCTTGTAAAAGTCCACCAGGTGTCAATTGAGTTATTGGTGAGCATTTTCCGTAAAACCAAAGGAATTGTTTTTCATGCAGGTTTTGTATAACTTGGGCAAGGACATGACTTTTTCCTACTCCTCTATTACCGCTTAATGATATTATTTTTTTATCACGTGAAAGAAGAGTTTTTTCTAAAAGTTGTATAGCAAGTTCTTGGTTAACAATTCTCTTATTTTGCTCGTCTAAATTTATATTTGCATTTTTAGATTCAATTCGATGTTTTATTGTCGGGTCTTTAAATTCAAATCCGCATTTTCTGCATTTTTTTGTATTAGGGAAATTAACACAATTACATTCCGGACATAGCTTAAGAATTTCTTCACCGCATTTTTTACATACAATATCGGATACAGAATTAACAGTATGACAACTTTTACAGATTAAGCCGGTTCTAGCTTTGCAATGAGGGCATTTTAAGGAGTCATCCGGAATTGTTTTTTTACATATTGGGCATTTCATAGTTAAAATCTCGATTAATTAAACGCTTTTTTAACCTTTTTCATTAATTTAAATAATCTTTTAGAAACTTCAGACTGTGAAAGATTAAGCTCTTCTGCGATTTCGCTTTGAGTCATTCCTTCCTGATATCTTAATTTATATAAATCAAGATATTGTTTCTCAGGTTCAGCGTTATTAATTTGGTGGATAGATTCTACAACAATTTGCAAGACCTCATTTTTTATTGCGACATCTTCCGGCCCATTTTCAAAATCAATAGGCTCATATACAATGTTAGCATTTGCATATACATTTGAATATGAATTTGCAGAAGTTTCATTTAAGGAAACTTCATTAGTTGGAGTGAAACTTTCTTTAGTACGTCTGAGTCTTCCTGAGTCTTTTAATACATTCAAGATACTTGTCGTAGCAACCTTTTTCAAATAAACTTCCAATGTTGCATCAGAAGAAATTGTACTAATGATTGGTAACGAACGTTTACAAGTTTCGTTAAAGAAATCATCGTACAAATCTTCATTATTAACAAATTTTCTATTATTTTTTATTAATCTCTCTATCAGATTTATTTTATCTTGCGCTAGTTCCACGTGTATTCCTCTACCTCATCAACATTATATCACACTTATAGATAAATGATAATAGCCAAATTGTAATTTGGAGTAGGAACCTCTCCACGAGCAGGTTTTACGACATTTAAAGTTTCTTTAACAGTTCGTAACACAATTTTGTCGACTTGTTCTGATCCGCTTGATCTGGTTATTTTAGCAGACTGAACAGTTCCATCTTTACTTAGTTTTAAATCAACCTTTACTGTATTTGAATATATATATTCATTTGTTAACAACAAATCGCTGGATAGAGTCAGTTTAATGCTTTTCCCAGCTGTTTGTAAGTATTTTCTAATGTTATCACTGTATGATAAATAGTCAGGTACTTCCCAAGAAACTTTTTTTAGTGTTATTGTTTTACTTCCGTTTAGTGGTTTATTTGAGCGTGCAGATGCTACTGCAGCTGGGTTTTGAGTTGTAGATTTAACAGTTTCTTTCTTTGCTACAGGTGATGCCGGAACCGCAGGAGCAGATGGTGATATATCTGTTGCATCTTTAGGTATATTAGGAATTACACTTTCACCACTGTTGGACATAATATCAGAATTATTGGTTTCCGGTGTCGCAAGAATTTCATTTTCCGGTGTTGTTTGAATTAAAGTTTCTGCATCTATGCTGTCTTTATTTTTCATGAAAAAGAATACAAATGCTCCGACTACTACTATTGCCGCTACAATGGCAAATAGTGGCATAAGTTTTGTTGCTTTTTTCTCCGGTTTGAAGTTATAACTATTACTTACTGGTTTTACAAATTCAGAAGTGTTGAGTTTTGGAGCGGTTTCCCCATCATAAAGAACGTGAAGGTTGCTTTCATCTACTGAAGAATTATTTTCAGTGAATTCTTCAGTGATTTCAGGAATTTCATTTGATACAGATTCAATTTCACCTATACTTAGTGAATCCAGATTATTTAATTCATCTAAAATTGAAATCTCATCTGATTCGGAATTAACTTCTTGAGGAACTTCTTCTGTTATAATTTTTTGTTCGGTTTCAGGGTTATTAATAGTGTCCGGCATTTCTTCCGTAAAACTATCAGAATTCAACTCTTCTGTATTAGCAAAAGCTTCGAGATCATTGATAGCGTCCGGCATTTCTTCTGTAAAACTGTCAGAGTTTAGCTCTTCTGTATTAGCAAGAGCTTCAAGATCATTGATAGCGTCCGGCATTTCTTCCGTAAAGCTGTCAGAATTCAACTCTTCTGTATTAGCAAGAGCTTCAAGATCATTGATAGCGTCCGGCATTTCTTC
>CAYUQM010000035.1:0-4352 GCA_964446855.1 uncultured Muribaculaceae bacterium | reverse complement strand
ACTCTTCTGTATTAGCAAGAGCTTCAAGATCATTGATAGCGTCCGGCATTTCTTCTGTAAAGCTGTCAGAATTCAACTCTTCGGTATTAGCAAGAGCTTCGAGGTCATTGACGGCATCCGGCATTTCTTCACTAAAATCATCTGATGTTAATTCCTCATTTAATTCAAGATTTGAAATGTTTGACATTTCTGCTGAAAATTGTCCTAATGATTCAGAGTTAATTTCAGGCAGGTTATCTAAATCTGACAATTCATCCACTTGGGCTTCTGCTTCTAATTTTGCTTCTTCCGGAGTTGGTTGTGCAATTACAGATTGTTCCGGAATAGAATCAATACCGACGGTTTCGGATTCATCTTTTATCTCTGTTGGTACATAGTTATTTACAAGATCATTAAATTCATCCATTTCCATTGTTTCCATCATATCTCCAACCGGTTCTTGGTTAGATGTTTTTGGTAAATTATTATTTTGGATATCTTCTAATGACATTAATTCTGTAGCCTCGCTTATTGGGGTATGTAATCCCTGAGCAAGAATACTCTTTGTGCTTGCATTGCTGCTTTGAACTGAATCGGAAGCATTTCCATATTCAACATAATCTTCGTAGTCGTCATTGTTTGAAAAAGTAATTTCGTCATCATCGCTATAGTTTTCAAAAATCAATTCATCAGAACCTGTATCTGCACTATCTTGAAAAGTAATTTCGTCATCTTGGTTATCTGAGGTTGTACCAAAGTCAGAAAATAATTCATCCAAGTTATTGTTTAATTCAGTGTTTTCTTCTATAGATTCCAAGTCGTCTGCAATTTGTGAGGGTTGTTCTGTTGAGTCTGGAGAAGTTTCTGTTTCGGATAAAGCAACTTCAGACAATGAATCTTCAGATAAACTTAATTCATTTAAAGCGTCAGGTTCAATTGCGCCCAAATTCTCAAGTTCAGGACTTTTAATATCAGCTATATTTTCATCAGAAAATACTTGTTCTGCCATGTTTTGAATACTTGATGCCATATCTATTGCTTCTGATGTTATATTGGCAACGTTTGCTGCTGCATTAACAATATTTGAAGTAGCATCTGTTGCACTTTCTGCTCCTGCGAGAGCAGCACTGGCGATTGCCGTTCCGGCAATTTCTGCCCCAAGGACTGCGGTTCCTTTTATCAAGTTTTCTTCATTAGCATCAAGTGCTTCGGAAACCGTTAAATCGGTATCAGTTTCTAGAGATACGTTTTCATCCAAGGAGATATCGGTATCAGCCATGTCTGCTAATGTGTCGTTAATATCTTCAGGCAAATCTTCAGTAGGAATTTCAGCTATATCCATCTCCTCAGTATTTACATGAGGCTCAAGTCCAACAGAATTTACAGCCTGATATGATAACATCTCAAAGTTTTCGTACTCTATAAATTCATCTCGTAGTTCTGCACTGTTAATAAGATAGTTTAATAAAATTTTCTTTTCTTCATCAGTAACGTTGTTATCTGCCATTGAAATCATTAATGCTTCTGCATTATCAATATCGCTTTCAGAAAGATTTTTACTTACATTCCCAGAATAGTTTGCTATGAAATTTTTTAAGTCACCAGGTGAAGAAAGTTTCTCTTTTTCAATAAAATAATATTCGCTGTTAGCATTATTTTTATTTATTAATTTTGGTTCAAAAAATCCCAAAAATTCTGTATTTTTGTGCTCTTTATCAAGTTTTAAAACGATATAGATATCAGGAAGAAGGTTGTATTCAAAATGAGATTTAGGAATAAATATCAAATTTTCATCAAAGATTACTCTGACGTCTATGTGTATGTTGGAAAGTTTAATATCTGAAATATCAAATTCTTCAAGAATTTTTCGGACACTGTGCAAGTTGTAACTTGTTTCAGATGAAATATTTTCCTTTTCAAAATATTTTATACAGATACGTGCTCCAAGAGCGTTTATATATGCCCTGCTTTTAATATCACTTCTTGCAAAACTTTGCGTAAGAGCTCTGGCATCTTCTTTTTCTTGTTCGTCAATTAAAATAATATTTGAATTTTCCATAATCCCTATTCTCTCCTTCTAATTATATAGATTACACGGGCTTTAAAATTATTCCAAAATTTGTGTAAATTTTTGTAACAATTATTGAAAAAATCTGTTATTTTAGACAAAATAATTATGTAAGTCGTTTTTCATGAGATATAAAGTGTGTAATTAAAAGGAGGTTTTTCCTATGGTAAGTCCAATTTCAATGAGTAGTCCTAACGTATATTTCCGCGGAGAAGGTGTAGATTTAGGTGCTCCAGGAAGATTTTCTTCCGCTCCTGCAGAAACAGAAGGTGATAAACTTGATTTAAGTTCAGAAGCAACTGCAAAAAAATCTAAAAAAGGCGGAGTATTAAAAACTATCGGCGCTGTGATTGGTAGTGCTGCTGCTATTGCTGTGGCTTCATTTGGTTTATTTAAATGGAAAGGTGATAAATGGTTGTTACCTGAGGCAAAAGGTTTTATGAATGGTATTAAAAAATGGCTTGTAAAACCGGGTGAGTTTCTTAATAACAAAGTATATGAGCCTTTAGCAAGCAGATTTTCAGGCAAAAGTGGTAAACTTGAAGAACTTGTTGATGAAATTGAAGAAGTAGCTGAAGAAGCTGCAAGCAAATAATAAATTAAGTATGAAAAAGCCCCTCATAACTGAGGGGCTTTTTTTACTGCAAAAAATCAGCCAGTATGATGTTACTTAGAAGTATTCCATTTGTTGTCAGACAATATCCGTTGCCTGTTTTTCTTATGTGTCCGTAGGACAAGTACTTAGCAAGAATATTTTTAAAATCTTTTTCAAAATCAATAGAATATTTCTGATTGATATCTTTGATATTAATTCCTGATGTTTTTCTGAATCCGAGAAATATCTCTTCTTCTAACTGTTCTTGTTTCGTAAGAACAGTTTCATTTTCGTGCTTTGTCGGACTTGTCATGTATTCTTCAAGGTCATTAGTATTATAGTATCTTGTTTGTCCGCTGTAGCCGTGGGCACTTACTCCGAAACCGTAATAAGAATTATTATCCCAGTAATTAATATTATGACGAGAGTAACATCCTTCAAGAGAAAAATTGCTTATTTCATAATGACCGAACCCTTGAGCTGTCATAACTTCAATCGCTTTCAAATACATATCAGCTTGAACGTCATTATCAGGTAAGTTTTGAGGAGGATTTTTATAAAAATAACAACCTTCATCAATCTTCAACCCATACAAAGAAATATGCTGAACCCCCAACCTCACTGCCGTTTTCAAATCATTTTCAAACCCTTCAATTGTTTGGGTCGGAAGTCCGTACATAAAATCAAGGTTTATATTATCAAACCCGAGATTTTGTGCAAGTTTTACACAATCTTTAACCTGTGCGGGAGAGTGCTTGCGGCCAATAATCTTCAATATATTTTCATCAAATGTTTGACAGCCTAAACTCAATCTGTTAAACCCCAGACTTCTTAATTCTATAAGATATTCTTTGTCAATAGTTTCCGGATTTGCTTCTATTGTTACTTCGGTATTATTGTCAAAATTAAAATTGGCAATTAGTCGCTTAAGATTATCAATACTAAGTAGGGATGGGGTACCTCCTCCTATATATAGAGTGTTTAATTTTTCGTTTTTATAATAATGTTTAATTTCCTTTACCAATGCATCAACATATTCGTTTTGTTTTTCTGATTTTGGAAAAGAAATGAAAGAGCAGTAATTACATTTTTGTCTGCAAAATGGTATGTGTATATATACGTTTTTAACCATATTTTTACTTATACATTCATGACCTTTAAAATTTCAGTCATATCTGCTGCAGCTTTTTTTACATCACAGTTAGAATGCTTAATTGCATTATCAGGATCTTTTAATCCGTTTCCGGTTAAAATACAGACGATTTTTGCTCCTGGTTTAACCTTATCTTTAACTTTAATTAATCCTGCAACTGATGCTGCACTTGCCGGTTCTGCAAGAACGCCTTCTGAAGATGCGATAAGTTTGTATGCATTCAAAATTTCTTCATCTGTTACAAAATTAATCATGCCATTACTTTCATCGCGTGCGGCTTCTGCTTGTTTCCAGCTTGCAGGATTTCCTATTCTGATTGCTGTTGCAATTGTTTCAGGTTTTAAAATTCTTTCTCCTTTGACAATTGCGGCAGCACCTTCAGCTTCGAATCCCATCATTTTTGGTAACGTAGGGATTTTGCCAAGGTTAAACCACTCTTTATAACCTTTCCAGTAGGCGGTAATGTTGCCGGCATTACCTACAGGAATAAAATGATAATCAGGTGCTTGACCCAATGCTTCGCATATTTCAAAAGCTCCTGTTTTTTGACCTTCAAT
>CAYUQM010000034.1:0-20647 GCA_964446855.1 uncultured Muribaculaceae bacterium | reverse complement strand
TACATAAAACTGCCCCTTGTCGTTTTTTCTGGTGTTTAAATTCATTGTCACAAACATCGTACCCGTATTAGGTCCGAGGTTGTAAACCTTGAAATCAGAATGCTTTTCAAGCTCCTTAAACCTTGCAACATTTGCACCCTGTAACCCGATAATATCAAGCTCCCCGCCCTCAAACTTAAGAACTTCGTTATTAATATCTCCGACAATAAGATAAATGAATTTATCTAAGTAAGGAAGTTTCTGCCCGTCTTTATTTATAACGTAATAATTCGGGTTACGCTCAAAAACCACACGCTGAGCAGGTACGTATTCTTTTAACCTGAATGCGCCTGATGTAACAAACTTCTCAGGCAAAGTATTTGTAGACAAGAAAGTTTCAAAATACTCCTTACCTTTTTTAACTGCAGGTTCAAAAATATGCTTTGGCGCGATAGGGGTAGAAAGCATTCTTATAAACGGCGCAAAAGGCTCCGGAGTTGTAAATTTAACGGTATAATCGTCTAACTTTTCAACAGTCGGAAGTTTACCGTCAATAATAATTGAATCTCTCGTGGAAGTATTCCCATAACCCGCCAGAATAATATCATTCCACGTAAAGACAACATCGTCTGCGGTAATCGGCTTACCATCAGACCATCTTATGCCTTTGCGCAAATTAACCGTATATTCTTTGCCGTTAACACTGAAATCTTTTGCAAGTTTCGGAACAGGCTGCCCCGAAATCGGGTCAGTGCTCAAAAGTCCGTCATACATAATCTCAGACATTTGAGAGGAAATATTGTCTTTTGAATTAAAGGGGTTAAACGTCTTCGGTCCTTCTCCAATGGTAGAAGCGACAAGGCTGCCGCCAAAATTACCAATCTGCGCTTGAGACTGGAGTAAATCCGCCCCGTTAAAAACAACATTATGCGGGGAAGGATAACTAAACTCCTGCGGTTGAATTTCTTCGGAAGTTACATTTTTAGACATCTCAGGCCTATCAATATGCAAACATCCCCCACAGAACAATGCAGTTAACAATATCACTAATACTACATAACCCACTTTTTTCATAAGGTTATTTTAGCATAAACAAGCATTTTTGGATAGGCAAGTCGGACAGTATTTTGCTAACCAGTAATCTTATTATTCTCATCAACCATAACAACGGTCGGAATGTGTTTTTCAGCTTCTTCAGGTGTCAAATATGTGTAAGAAATGATTATAACCTTATCGCCCGATTGAACTTTTCTTGCAGCTGCACCGTTTAAGCAGATACAACCTGAATTAGGTTCACCTTTTATAACATAAGTCTGAAATCTTTCACCATTATTGATATCAAGGATATCAACTTTTTGCCATTCTTTAATTTTTGCCGCTTTCATCAAAGCTTCATCAAGGGTAATTGAGCCGACATAGTTAAGGTTTGCGTCCGTAACTGTTGCTCTATGTATTTTTGAAAATAAAAATTCTTGTAACATCTTCTCTTTCCTCGATAATTATTTTAGCACAAAAAAATACGACAACAAAATTTGTTGCCGTATTTTTAAGATTTTTAAATTTATTAAAAGCAGAACTCGTCGTCTGCTTGCCTCGCTCAACGCGAGCCAACCCGCGACTCGCGTCTTGGATTTCCTTCACGCTCAGATAATTTCGCCTAATGTCTATCGGCAAGTCAGCTCAATATCTTCGCTAACCGGACTTCGTCCGTACGGAAATCCGCTGTCTAATAGACCACTCAAAAGTTTCGCTACGCAAAACTTTCTCGGACACTAGTCTATTGACTGCTGCATAACTTCAAAAGGTTTTTCCATAACCTTCATAGTTTCTTGGTCAATGATACCACGTTTAAGTTCTGTGAAAGTTGCTCTTTTAGAATTGAATTTTCTTTTCAAAAATTCATAAGAAACTTTCGGGTCACACTTGTCGCCGCAAGTAAACAAATCAACGGCAGCATAACCGAGTTCAGGCCATGTGTGAATTGCTAAATGGCTTTCAGAAATAATAACTACACCTGAAACTCCATATGGGTTAAACATATGAAAACACTTTTGTACGATAGTTGCTCCACACTCAAGGGCTGCATCTACCATATACTTTTCTACTTTGTCTATACTATTTAAAGTATTGGGGTCGCAATCAAAAAATTCAGCTAGTACGTGTTGTCCCAAATGGATTTCCGTTTTTCCGTTTTCAAACGCTGTAAATGGTGAAGTTATTGCCAATTCATGTGCCTCCTTTTATACCATGTATATACTTACTACAAATTTGCATTCGCTATTACATATTACAATAAAAACCAAAATTTTTGTAAAATTTACACTTAAAAAAATTTTTCACATAATTTTTTTTATTTAATTATGTCTAAAATTCAATAAATACACATTATTCGACCGTACTATTTTTATTAAGAATTATTAATAATTCGATGAATAAAGGCTTTGCAAAATAATTTTTTAATCATACAATTAAGCCATGAACAAGATTTTGGTTATAGATGACGACATAGCAATAAACGAGCTTATTAAGGTTAACCTTGAACTCGAAGGACATACGGTAGTTCAGGCGCACGACGGCACAAAAGGATTTGCTCTGTGCAAACAGGAAATACCTGCATTGGTAGTGCTTGATGTTATGATGCCCGAAGTTGACGGCTTCACGGTCGCGCAACGAATTCGGAAAAACGACGAAACAAAAGACATACCGATTTTAATGCTCACTGCACTATCACAGCTCAATGATAAGGTTAACGGTTTCAACATAGGAGTCGACGATTATCTGGTCAAACCTTTTGAGATGGAAGAGTTAAAGGTTCGCGTCCGTGCACTTTTAAAAAGAACAAACCAAATTCCGCAATCAGCCTCAACAAGAGAACTGCTTACTTTAGAAGAAGTAACTCTTCTGCCTGAAACATACAGCGTTAAAATAAACGATAAAACAGCAAAACTGACACCGATAGAATTCGACATACTAAACTTATTATTCCAAAACCACGGCAACATGGTGTCATCGGCGCAACTTCTAAAAGACATCTGGGGCTATTCACCTGACGATGATATTGAAACAATAAGAGTTCATATAAGACACCTGAGAACAAAGCTCGGCAAAATTGCAGACGGCAAAAAGTACATCGAAACAATCTACGGCGGCGGATACAAATTTACTATATAATGTAGCCTTTTCTAACAGCAATTGCTACAGCTTCAGTTTTATTTTTAGCATCCAATTTAGATACTATTTTCTTTACTGCTGAACCTGCAGCAGATTGTGATATCCCGATTTTCTCAGCAATATCCTTTTGTTGCTCCCCATTTGCCAAAAATTTCAAAATTTCACACTCCACAGATGTTAAATTACACAAAGTTTCCATAACTGCTCCTAAATAATTTGCCCAACCTTCTTATCACGTTCACGAAGGCAATAATTCAATTATATTTGTAAAATTATAAAATGCAAGTTAAGGAAAAGAAAAAACTAATTTTAAATGCATTAGCCGCTACTATTAGAGAAAAACGAGGGGAAAAAAGCCAGTTTATGCTTGCAAGTGAAAATGATATTTCCACTTCCATATTGAGTACCATTGAACGCGGAATAAAAGACCCTCAATTGACAACATTATACCGACTTGCAAACGCTTTTAACATTTCCATTGTTGACTTAATTGCTTCTCTTGACGCAAAACTACCAAAAGGATTTACTTTGCTTGATGAGTAACCAAGTAATCTATAAAATATCTAACGGATCAACATCCACCGCAAGTTTTACGTCTTTAGGCATTGTTATTTTATTCAAATAGCTTGAAATAAACTGATGTCCGCGAACATCCAGCTTATTTTTTATAATAATCTGGAACCGATAATAACTGTTTATTCTCTCAATTACGCACGGGCTTGGCCCGAGAACCTCCAATCGCTCCGAAATTCCGTATTTTTCAATAATTGTACAAAGGCTCAAAGCTATTTCCGCTGCGGCCTTTTCGGCTCTGAAATTATTTATTGAGCTTATAATAAGTCTTACAATCTTACTATACGGCGGGTAATCAAATTCTTCACGTGCAATAATTTCTTTTTCATAAAAATCTCTGTAATTCTGAGCTTTTGCACTCTCTAAAGCGTAAAACTCAGGGTTATAAGTCTGGAAAAATACCCTTCCAGTGAACTCCCCTCTTCCTGCGCGTCCAGCCACCTGAGTTAAAAGCTGAAATCCCCTTTCAGATGAACGGAAATCAGGCAGATTAAAGCTTGCATCAGCTGAAATCACCCCTACAAGCGTAACGTTAGGGTTATCCAACCCCTTTGCAATCATCTGGGTTCCGACAAGAATATCTATATCGCCTTTCTGAAATCTTTCGAGCAGCCTGATGTGTTCTCCCTTACGAACAAGCACATCACTATCTATTCTTTCCACAACATTGTCGGGAAAAAGCTCTTGGACATACTGTTCAATCTTTTGGGTTCCCGTTCCGCTGATTTTAAGTGCATCTGAACCACATTCAGGGCAAGTATCCGGAAAATACTCGATATGGTTACAATAATGACATTTTAAAAATTTATCTTTTGAATGCCAAATCATTGGAATAGCGCAATTAGGGCACTCTATAACATGCCCGCATGCCTGACATTGGGTAAAAGTCGCAAACCCTCTGCGATTTATCAACAAAATAACCTGCTGTTTATTATCAAGAGTCTCCTGAATAGCGGTTTGGAGAGGTTTTGAGATAACATTTTTGTATGCGGCGCGGGAGTGTTCCTGCATATTTACAACAGTAACAGGTGCAATAGGTGCATTGCGATAACGATGTTTCATCTCAAACAAATTACCTGAATTTAAAGCCCTATAATAAACCGAAATATCAGGAGTCGCAGAGCCTAAAAGAAGCGGGCAATTATGAAACTCAGAGAGCTTCTGCGCAACAACTTTTGCGTCATAACGCGGTGCAGGGTTTGTTTGTTTATAAGCACCCTCGTGCTCTTCATCAACAATAATTAAACCAATATTTTTAAGCGGTGCAAAAACAGCGGAACGCGCACCCGCAAGAATTTTTATATCGTCCTCATACAACCGCTGCCATACATCATATCTTTCACCTTCTGAAATACTGCTGTGCCAGATTGCTACATCCCGGATTCCGAATTTCTTAGCAAGACGTTTTGTCAACTGCGACGCAAGCGCAATTTCGGGTACCATGAAAAGGACATTTTTACCCGACTTAATGCAATCGTCAATAAGTTTAAAATAAACCTCTGTTTTTCCTGAGGCTGTAACCCCGTGCAGGAGCATGGTCAAAGGCGGAAGGACTTCGTCTTCCCGAGGAACAATTTTTGAATGCTCTTCAATCGCCTTTTTTATTCCTTCGTAAGCTGTTTTTTGTTCCGCCTCCAGTTCAAAAAGAGGTTCTGTTGTTTCAATTTTCAAGATATCAAGCGGATTTCTGTAAATTTCTTCCGTTGTAACTTTTACGCAGCCAAGTTCTTCAAGCTTTTTAACAGTTGTCCGCGTTGTTTTGGCAAGTTTTTCGAAAGCAACAAGCGGAGTTTTGCCCATTTTTTGAAGAAGCTCCAACACCGCAAGCTGACGTTTAGTAGCCCCATCGGTTTTTACAAACTCAATAGCCAATTCAGTCTTAGAGGATTTTTCAATTAATTTCATAGGAATAGCAGCGTTCAAAACCGTTACCAAATCACAGCAATAATAATTTGCCACCCACTCCAAAAGCTTTAAATACTCTATTGAAAACAAAGGTTTTTCATCTAAAATCTTACTGATTTTTTTTGCGCGGATTTCCTCGGACAAATAATCCGAAAATCCGACACAAAAAGCATTAATTAATCCCTGACGTCCGAAAGGAACTAAAATCGCCTGTCCGATTTTAATCTTATCTTTCATATCATCAGGGATTAAATAACTGAAAGTCTTAACGCCTAGCCCTTTTATATTTACAAGAGCAAGAGCATATTTAGGATGTGTTTTGTCGGCAAAAAGAGAAGTATCAAAAAGTTTATTCTCACTCATACTTTTTGCCAAACCTCACTACTCTTCTTCTGACATAAATTCTTGTCTTGCCTGATCAATCGCATCAGAAAGCAAGTCTAACTGGTCAGGAGCAAAAGTAACACCTTTTTTTGTAGGCAGCCAAGTTGCACCATCATCAGTAGTATAAAATATTCTCATGTTCAAATAACTTCTGCCTTTATATTCACTAACAGAAATTTGTAATTGCTCAGTATCGCTTCTTTCAATAGTAGCCAAAATTTTTGCGTCTGCCATTCTTTTTCTCCTTAATTAAACATGTGACAGAATCATGATAGCACAGAAAAATTTTCGTGCGAACGAAGAAAAGTTAATCAACAGAGAATATTTCTCGAATATCATCCATAGTAAGAGATTTGACAATATTTCTGTCAACTGAAATTACGCTGTCCACAAGGTTTCTCTTAATGGTTTTAAGTTTTTGAATTTTTTCTTCAACCGTATTTTTTGTAATAAGTCTGTAAACAAATACCTTCTTAGTCTGTCCGATACGATAAGCACGGTCAGTAGCCTGATCTTCAACTGCAGGATTCCACCACGGGTCATAATGAATTACATAATCCGCACCCGTCAGGTTCAAACCCGTACCACCGGCTTTCAAACTGATTAAGAAAATCGGAATCTTACTGTTATTAAATCTTTCAACAGCAGCCTGTCTATCCTTGGTTTTACCCGTAAGGTATTCATATTCAATACCTTCACGTTCCAACCAGCCTTTCACAATATCAAGCATGTTTACAAACTGGCTGAATAAAAGCACTCTATGCCCTTCAGAAATAATTTCCTCTAACAGAACTTTAAGTTTTTCAAACTTACCGGAAGACATAACGTGTTTGACATTTTCTTTATCATAAAGTCTCGGGTGACAACATATCTGGCGAAGTCGTAGCAATGCAGAAAAGATAGATAATCTACTTTTTTCCAAACCGTTTTGTTCAATACTCTTAAATAACTCTTCTTTCGTACTATCGAGAACTTGAAGATAAAAATCTTTTTGCTCATCAGTAAGCTCACAGTATGCAATATTTTCAACTTTATCAGGCAAATCTTTTGCAACATCTCGCTTCATACGGCGTAAAATGAATGGGAATATTTGCAGTTTTAAACGCTTTTCAACGGTTTTATCCTGACGTTCCATAATCGGATTAACATATCTGGAATTAAACTCTGCAACCGACAATAAAAATCCCGGCATAAGAAAATCAAAGACAGACCACAGTTCTTCTAATTTATTTTCAATCGGAGTACCTGATAATGCGAGCTTATGGCAAGCATCCAGCTTTTTAACCGCTTGAGCAGTCTGCGACATTGCATTTTTAATATTTTGCGATTCATCAAGAATAACATATCTGAAATTAATATCTTTGAGTTTATTAATATCACGTCTTATAAGCGCATAACTTGTAATAACCACGTCATAATTCGGAATATCTTTAAACAAATTTTGTCTGTCCGCACCCGACAGCTTCAAACAGCTCAACTCCGGTGCAAATTTTTGGATTTCTGATTCCCAGTTGAACACAACCGTTGTAGGACATATTACAAGGGCAGGCATAGGTCCATCGACCTCTTTAGCCTTTTGTAAAACAGTCAAAGCCTGTAAAGTTTTACCAAGCCCCATATCATCTGCCAAAATACCGTTCAAACCGTATTTATACATAAACCACAACCAACCGTATCCCTTTAACTGATATTCGCGGAATTCAGCAGTTGCATTTTTCGGAAGCTCTAACCCCTCTGCAGGCGAGAATGTAGACATCTGCTCCCAGAATTTCTGAAATCTGTCACTTAAAACAAGTTCTATATTTAAATTCTTAAGTTCTGACAACAATCCGGCACGATAAGTTTTAACAATAAATTTATTTTCATCATTACGATATACATCAAATGAATTGAAGGCCCTCATCATTGCATAAATATCCTGAGCAGGAAATTCTACAAACCCTAAACTTCTGATACGAGAATACTTTTCACCACTTTGGATTGTGTCATAAATTTCATCAAATTCTATCGTTTCATCACCGGCTTGACCGTATAATTGGATTTCAAAACTATCTTGAGATTCTTCCGAGAAATCCACTTTTGCACACAATTTAAACGGATTTTCCATCAGTTTAAAGAAATTCATATCATCTTTTTCAACAAATTTCCAACCTTCGCCCGCTTGCTTAATGTAATAGTTATAAAAATCAATTGCATTTTCTTTTTCTAAAGCGAGATTATTCGTCTGCATAGGCACAAACCTGCATGCCAGAAGCATAGCATAAGCTTCCTGTTCATGTTTAAAGTTTCTTTTAATCCAATAAACAAAATCTTCTCCCTGCTTTTTAACAGAAATATAAGGCGACTTGTCAGCCTGCTTTGTAAACGGAACCTTAACCCCGTCATATTCAAATTCCAATTCTGCTTTTAGCGATTGATCATAATCTATACCCAGAGTCACAATATTTAACGGAGGACGCTCTTCAAGCATAAGTTTTGAAATACTCTCATCAATATTAACATCCATAATTTCTTGGAGTTTAGGTAATTCTTCATAAATAAATTTTCCACCCTCAGCATCTTTCAAATCCGTAAATGAAGCTTTTAACAAATTCTGAGGAATAGATTGCATCGCAATAGATGTTGGGAAAATAATATTTTTATATCTGCCCCATTTTAAATGACGTGAAAAATAACGAACTTCCTCAAGCGGATAAACATCATCCTTATCAGGGCGTTTCCACTCAAGCGACAACATAATTGTACCGCCTTGAGAATAGTTGACATTCAAAACAAGTTTCCACTCTTCATCAACAAACTTTAAGCGTTCTTTTGTCTTCTCATCCAAAACCTCGTCTGCCATTTTTAACAACGGAAACATCGGACCGAATTTAGTAATAGGAATATCATACCAGCCAGCCTTTTTATCTTGGCGAGATATAGTCAATAACTGTTTAAAAATTTCGAGTTCAACTTTTTGCGAGTTATTAAGAACAAAATTTTTATCTTGACGTTGAGCTTCGATTAACGCTCTTAAAATATTTTCAATCTGTCGAACGATTTTACCTGTTTCGCGAGAACGAACAAGTATTGAGAAAAAATTCGCCTTACGTTTAGGGTTGAAATGAAATATATAGCTACCCTGCGGTTCTTCGGTCAATGCCGTATTTTCATCAGGGAAATTCGGTTCTATTCCGAATTTTGTTTCCAACCAATCCTCGTAAGCATGCTCATCAACAGCCTTCAAAGCAACAGCAACAGCATGCTTACACCACTCTTCTTTAAGCGGGCAATTACAACGAGCTTCAACTTTGTTCTTTTTAAAGATTAAATCCGTATTATAATGCGCCTGAAAATTCCCTTTAACCTTACCCATATAAAAATTCTTCTCAGGATAAGTATCAAAAACCATATCCTTAAGATGGTATTCATAGCCTCTGCGCCAGCTACCCGCACTGGCATGCTCTTTTATATACTTGTAATTAAATTCTTCAGGACTCATTAATCTTTTGAGTATCTCTTTCCTACACAATTAAGGGTGTAACGCCGAATATAGATAGTTTAAAATCTATAAACCCTTATCAGCAATTATACTATACCACAATTTCAAAAAAAATCAAGTATATTAAAAAGGGGGTTATATACAAGCTTACACAAGAATTGATAAACCCTTGTCATTCTGAGGCTTTAGTCAAAGAATCTCAACATAAAAAAGCTCCTGATAAATCAGGAGCTTTTTTATGTTTACTTTTCAGATTCCGTAATTGATTTTAACAACTCATAAGAAACATCCCAGCTTGAAAGACCGCCTGTAGCCTTATATTTTGCAAGCTGTTTTGCTCTTTCTGATTTCAATTTTGCCTGTTCTTTATTAAATTTTGCGAGCTTCTTACTATTCGAATTTCTTGCCTCTACAATAGGGTCCGCATAAGCTAAAAATGCTCTGTATTCGTTACAACCATAACCAACTTTAACTTTTGTCGGAAAATTATAGATTAAATAATCATAAATATACATAGCACGGTCACTATTTGCAGGTTTTCCTTGAAGAATTTCCCAACTGCTGCCGGGCATTTTTGTTAAAACAACAATGCCTGCAAGCGGATTATACCCGCCGTTTATCATCAAATCAATACCCATAATATCAGCAGCTTTACTATCTGCAGTTGATTCGTGGTTTGTGGCATAATCGCTGTTCACTGCGTTTGAGATAACATTATCTGAACTTAAATTACTTGTAATAGCATTTTTTACAAAATTTCTAACTCGTTTTTTACCTATATTATCACTTATTACGCCACCAAGCTCGTGAGATACAACGTATGCAACTTCATTATCATTCCCCGCATAAGTCAAATCTGTAGAACTCACTTGGATTATATTTGTTGTAGTAGCTGTAGAATTATCTGCCGCACCATTCACAACTTTGAACTTTATAGTTGAAGGTAAACTGTTTGCGGTAACTATCTTATCACCCACAACCGAAACTCTGTCAGCAGCAACCCAAGTTGCAGCAGAAGAAGGTAATGAAACAGCAATAACCATAAATAGCGATAAAATTAATTTTTTCATATATTTCTCCTTTCAAAACACTTTCTTAATCAGTAAATCTAAATCTTATTAATGCAAGTATAGCATGAATTCCGTCTTTCCAAGTAATTTTTTTACCTTCTGAAAACTCTCTTCCGTAATATGACACCGGCAATTCATATAATCTTGCTTTACGTTTCAATATTTTTGCGGTAATTTCAGGTTCGAAATCAAACCTATCAGATCTAATTTCTATTCCCTTAATAAAATCTGCCCTAAACGCCTTGTAACAAGTTTCCATATCCGTCAAAGTAGAACCGTATAAAATATTAGTTAATAAAGATAAAAATTTATTCCCTAACAAATGAGTAAACATAAACGAACGCGAAGGTTTACCGCCTGCAAGACGTGTTCCGTAACAAACATCTGCCTTACCATCTAATATCAACTTAATCAACGGTGCATAATCCACAGGATCATATTCCAAATCCGCATCCTGTATCACTATGATGTCCCCTGTAGCCGCTTTAAAACCTGTTCTTAATGCAGCACCTTTCCCCTGATTTTTTTCATGATAGAAAATTTTATGACCGGAAAATTTTGAGTACAAATCCTTAGTCCCGTCATTAGAGCAATCATCAATAAGTATTATTTCTTTTTCTAAGCCGCAAAAATCAGTATTCTCAACCTTATTAACCATCATTTCTAAAGTTGAAACTTCGTTATATACAGGAATTAGTATTGTGATCTTTTTCATTATCCCTTACTCTCCTTAATAATAAAAATAATTTTGTATTATTCTTGGAAATATTGTATAATAAAAAAAGAGAGTTGTAAAAGGATAAAAAATGACAAAAGTGGAAGTAGAGATAAACACGAAACTTATTGAAGGTAAGCAAATTTTAAAAGATGTTATTAATTGCATTGAAAATACAAGATTAGAGGAAGCCGCAACAAAACTTGCAGAAGCACAAAATATTTTTAAAGGCATTAATTCTAACGAAAACTTATCAATATGTATGAGTATATTTGCATTAATTCAATATTTACAAGATAATAAAAAACTTCAAAACTCACTCCAACTGATTGAAGATGCAAAATACCTTGCTGAAGTTACAAAAGACACCAACGCAAAATTATTTAATGAGCTTTGTATTGCAAGCATTAATCATAACGAAAATAACTTTGACATTGCATTCAGACATTATGACAACGCAAAAGACTATGGCATAATTTCAAACGAATATGAAATACTTGGTCATATTGTAACAAGAATGAAACAAATTAAAAACAATCAAAAATTTTCACTACCAATACAAAACGACCCGCTTATTTCCCTTGTCAAAATCGGGCGTTCCATAACCGCACAAACAGACATAAATGTTTTGCTTCGCGTTATTGCAGAAGAAACAAAAAATGCTATCCAAGCAGACAGATGTACTGTATTTCTTTACGACAAAAAGTCAAACGAACTATGGTCAAAGGTAGCATTAGGATTAGGCAGTCAGGAAATAAGGTTTCCTGCGGATAAAGGACTTGCCGGCTATGTTGTAAGAACCGGAGAATCAATTAACATAACGGATGCATACAACGATGACCGTTTTAACCCTGATGTCGATAAGGAGACAGGATACAAAACCAATAATATGCTTTGTATGCCAATAAAAAACAATAATCAGGAAATTATCGGCGCATTTCAAGTTTTAAATAAAAACAGAGGAGTTTTCACTAAGAATGATGAAGATTTGCTCGTTGCAATCGGCGGTAGTGCAAGCATAGCATTAGAAAACGCTCAACTGTTTGAACAGCAAAAAGAACTCTACAAAGAACAGAAACTCCTTTTCGAAAGTTTTATAAACACACTTGCAGCATCAATTGATGCCCGTGATAAAATTACAGCCGGTCACTCAACTCGTGTAAAACTCTATTCTATGCTTATGGTAGATGAACTTAAACTCGACAATAAAACAAAAGAAATTATAGAAAAAGCCGCAACTCTTCACGATATTGGTAAAATAGGAATTCGAGATTCCGTTCTCCAAAAAGAAGGTAAACTTACAGATGAAGAATACAAGCATATTCAAGAACATGTTCAAATCACACATAATATTCTTCAACAGATTTGCACAAATGAAGACTTCAAACAAATTAGCGAAATTGCCTGTTCTCATCACGAAAAATATGACGGTAGCGGATACTACAGACGTTTAAAAGGTGAAGAAATCCCGTATGGCGGGAGAATTCTTGCCGTATCCGATGTTTTTGATGCTATTACTTCAAAAAGACATTACCGTGATAAAATGCCTATTGTTAATGTTATAGACATTTTATTGAAAGGTTCGGGAACTCACTTCGACAAAAGTCTTGTTGATTTGTTCCTGAAAATTCCGACAAATAAAATTATTAATGTTTTTTTAACAGAAAGTCATATAGCTTTTAAATCCGAAGATAAAAATTCGTTGAGTAAACTTAATTTATTGGATATTTATAACTTATCCATTAAAGAAGACAAATTAGAGGATGAAAAAAACATTCTTTCTTTATTTAATTATTATTATGAAGGGAAACAGGAATAAAATCTTAGATGAAAAACAAACACACATTTTTATATATTAGTATAGTCGCATGCCTAAGCTGCCAACAGGTTGGAGCGTCTATGCTTGATTACCTGCAACCTGCAGACCCTACAAATAATAGTATTATTCAACACAAAGAAGAAGTCGCGCTCCCCAAAAAAGCTCAACTTACTCAAAACGATGTTCACAATCACTACGCAATTGCTATGCAGAGATTTATGCAGTGCAATGTAAAATCAGCATATATGGATTTTAAAATTCTTATCCAATCTATTGTGCCAAATGATTATGCATACTTGAGAATGGCTGATGAAATGGCAGAAATCGGATTGTTTAATTTAAGTGAAGCTGCTCTTGCCAAAACTTCAGACAAAGATATAGCATTTGAGTTATCTGAAGATATTAAAAAGTTTTATTTTCCTAAAAATATGCTTAAACCTGAAGACGAAATTTACCTTGCGGAAATATATTCTAATATAATTTATAATGCTCAAAGTAAAGAAGCCACTTCAGAACTTATAAAGAATACGACTCTACTGGAAACATCAGATTATGCAAATTATCTTACTGCTCTCGGACTACTCAAGGGCGGAGATTTAAAAAATTCTGAAAAATACATCAATAATGCTCTAAAAATTAACCCGCAAAACTTGAACTATCAAAAGCTGAAAATCGAAATAATTTTACAAGGTGATAATCCAAAAAATGCATTAAAATATCTGGCAGATTTAAAAAACAACAGCTTAGGAACAGAAACATATATCAAAAAAGTCAATACTCTTGAGCAATACACCTTATATAAGACAGAAAAAAATGAAATTTTGAAAAAATACCATCTCGGTTATTATTATTATTATCAAGAAGAATATCCGAAAGCTATCAGAACTTTACAAGGTGCAATTTCAACAAAGAAAAATACAAATCGTGAAATTTACGCACTACTTTCTGAGGTTTATTTTGCACAAAAAGAATATGAAAAGGCTGAAAATTTTGCAGACAAATCACTCAAACTTGGTGGGAATAATAAAAAAGCATCAATGATTATGGGCAAAATAAAATATAAAAATAAAGAATATAAAGAGGCCCTAAAATACTTTAAAGACGCTGAATCAAAAACAGATGCACTTCCGTCAGCATGGACTGCAATGACTTACTCTGCCCTCGGAGACAAAAAGACTGCAAAACAAATTAATGCAAAAATTTTAAAAGAACATTCCGATTGTGCTCTTGCGTATTATAACGTAGCTCTTCAAGACAAAGACAGAGAATACGAATATATGAAAAAAGCTATTGCAATAAACTTGAGCTTTATTGACGGATGGATAGGTTTAACACAAAACGCTCTTGATAAAAACAATTTTGATAATGCAAACAAGTATCTTGCAATTGTAAAGCATATTGACGAAAACGATTTTAGATATTATTATTATCAAGGACTAATGTACAAAGCTAAAGGCCTAAATCAGGATGCAAAATATTATTTCCAAAAGAGTCTGACAATAAATCCTGATAACGAACTTGCCAAAAAGGAACTTGGAATATGAAAAAAAACATTCTGATTGTCGAAGATCACGAACTTACAAGATTTGGACTTAAAACGGCGTTTGAAGGAGTAGAATTTGTAGAAACACTATATGAAGCAGACTCGGCAGAAACAGCTTTAGAGATATTCGGCAATAACAGAATTGATATAGTAATTATGGATTTGGGATTACCTGTTATGAACGGCATTGATGCGACTCGTCATATCAGATCTTCAAACAAAGATGTAAAAATCATAATATTAACGTCGCATAATGATGAAAAAGAAGTTCTTAACAGTCTTAGAGCAGGTGCTAACGCATATTGTTCAAAAGAAATTAACCCCCAAAGACTCATTCAGGTAGTTCAGTCCGTGGCTGACGGAGCCGCTTGGTTTGACCCAAGCATTGCACATATTGTCCTTAAGGCAACAACTAACTCCCCTATAATAAGTACTGAAAATAACAGCAAAGAATACGATTTAACAGCTCGTGAATCTCAGATACTTAAACTTATGACTGAAGGATATAGTAACATGGAAATTGCACAAATTCTCGTCATTAGTATTAATACGACAAAAGCTCACGTTGCCAATATTCTTCAGAAATTAGAAGTTGACGACCGTTTACAGGCCGCACTTAAAGCGTTAAAGTATAAAATTGTTTAAAATAAAGGTATAATATGTCAGAAACGAAAGTTCTTCTTGTAGATGACAACCCTAAATATTTAAAGGATGCACTTCCTTTTTACGGTTACAGCGTAATCACCGCAAATAACGGACTGGAAGCTTTAAAAATATTAGGAAAAGATGAACTGTTTGACATTATTCTGTTAGATGTTATGATGCCTAAAATGGATGGCTGGGAAACGTTAAAAAATATTAGGGAAAATAACAAAACTTGCCATATTCCTGTTATAATGATTACAGCGGTAAATGAAGAACAAAAAATGATTTCCGGCTTAAAAAACGGAGCTGATGATTATATCACAAAACCTTTTATTTTACCCAATTTGCTAGCAAGAATGGAAGCTGTGCTACGACGAGCAGGATGGCAGCAAACACAATCCAATCAGCATAATGCACAAAACACCACAGCCCCTGAAACAATTAAAACTCTCACATCCAGGGAAAAAGAAGTTTTAAAACTTGTAACACAAGGGGCAAATAACAAAACTATTGCAGAAAAACTTGTTCTCAGGGAAGTTACGGTTAAAACACACCTAAACAGTATTTTTAAAAAATTGAATGTTAAAAATAGAACCCAAGCTGTCTTACTCGCAATGAATACGAATATAATAAATTAATATTTTACAAGGAGAAATACATTTATGATAGATTATACAAAAGAAGAACTGGTGGAAATTCTAAGTAAACATCCGGAAAAATTCAATGAATGGAAAAGCGAACAAGATGAAGTTGATTTAAGTGAAGTTGATTTTTCAGGAATGGTATTTAACGAAATTGATTTTTCAAATGTAAATTTAAATTCAAGTTCTTTTGCGGATTGCCACATTTCACTGGTAAACTTTTGTGGAGCAGATTTGACATCTGTTGACTTTACACGTGCAAAAGTTATTGAAAGCGATTTTTCAGAAACATTATTTAACGGGGCAGATTGCAGTTACGCAGAAATGACGTACTGTAACTTTACAGATGCGGATCTTGCCGGTTGTATTTTTTCCGAAACTAATTTAAGCAATTCTGACTTAACAGGTTCATATAACCTTCATGCTTGCCGATTTGACAGCGATACAATCTGGCCTGAACCTGAATTAATGCCGGATGACTTTGATGCTATTTATAAAGATGACCTTTCTGCAATGAAAGATGATGACGATTACGCACAAAATAGCGATTACTAATAAATAATTATATAGCAAAAAGGAAACGCACTAAGCGTTTCCTTTTTTTGTATTTTCTCCGGCTTTCTTATTATCAACAACTCCGGATAATTGTTCATTTTGCAATTCGGGGGTCACATTTTTTTGATGTGACGCTGTAAATGTATCAACTTTTGGTGATTTAACCAAATTATTTTGCGATATTTCATCATTGAATTTCACCCTGGAAATTTCTCCCGGAGCAGTTTTTGCTTTCGCACAAAAAGCCAATCCTTTACAAGCGGGCACCAGCCTGTTTATCATACTATCCCCCTATTCTATTCCATTCCTATAATAAATTTAACACTTTATGTTTTTCGTATATTTTTTCAGCAATATCATCCAATGTTTTAAAATCCGCATCTTTAGGTTTCCCTTTGACCAGGAACGGATCTATAACATCAAGTTTCAATCCTGATAATAATTCACCAAGCTTCCCAAACAGGTTTCCGCCCCATCCGTATGACCCCAAAAATGTAGCACATTTTGCCTTAGGTCTGAGAATATTTGCCAAATATGCAATATTAACAGCAGCCGGATGAGGTCCAGCAAGAACCATTGAGCTGCCTAAAACAATCGTAGTAGCATCAACAAGTCCCATTGCCAAATCTCCCAAGTCACCTGTGACAATATCAAACTTTTTCGTTCTAATACCTTCTGCTTCAAGTTTAGCAGACAAGTAATCAATCATTTCTTCAGTACTGCCATACATAGAAACATAAGGCATTAATACCAAATTCTTACCTTCATCAGCCGCCCAATCTGCATACAAATCCAAAATATAAGAAGGATTTTTATGTATAGGACCGTGGCTTGGCAAAACCATATCAGGACTTAAATCCTGAATAAGTTTCGTATACTTTTTGCACATAGTTCTGAAAGGCATCATAATTTCTGCATAATAACGTTTCGCACTATGCTCAAGCTCTTTAGATTCAACCGCAAATACATCATCAAAAGTATAATGCGCACCCAAGAAATCACAAGTACAAATTACATTATCTTCAACAATATATGTAAACATTGTATCAGGCCAGTGAACACCCGGCGCAATAATAAATCTTAAAGTTTTATCCCCCAAAGAAAGCTCTTCACAATCATTAATAACCTGAATTTTATCTTCCGGAACAAGAAGCATTTCTTTGATATTTTCTTTACATTTTGCGTTGGTTACAACAACAGCATCCGGATATTTTTTCAACAATGCAGGAATCGAACCCGAATGGTCTTGTTCACCATGATTCGCAATAATATAATCAACTTTATCAACGTTATTTTCATCTAAATTCTTCAAATAAGCTTCAATAAACGGAGGATACATTGTATCTATAAGCGCAACTTTTTCGCTTCCTTTAACTAAATATGAATTATAACTTGTACCGTGTTCTAAAGGTATAAGTTCGTCAAAAATTTTTCTTTCACAGTCGTTAAGACCACAATAAAAAATATTATTTTTTATCTCTTTAAATTTCATTATTCCTCTCCCTATCCATAATTATATCGCGTAAAAATATGTATGCAAACTTTAATTTCTCAATCAAAATGCAACAAACAGAAGCAGCGTAAAAACGCTGCTTCTTAATAAAAATCAATTATTCTTTTTCGAACATATCTTTGCCAACTCCGCAAAGAGGGCAAACATAATCATCCGATAAATCTTCAAATTTAACATTATCATTAGCTGCCGGATCATATTCATAATTACATACTGTACAAATATACTTATCCATAAAATTCTCCTTTACTTACAATTGTTACATATACCATGAAACACAATATTATAATCTGTAATATCTGCTTCAAGCTCTGCCCCCGCTCTTTGAGCTATATCAGGAGCAACATCTGCACTCACATCATAAATTCTTTTACATTTATTGCACATAAAATGATAATGTTGATGCACGTTATGGTCAAAATGAGAGGATGATTCTAAACCGTCAATCTTCTTGATTATACCTTTAGAAGCCAATTGATTTAAGTTTCTGTATAAAGTCGCAAGGCTCATTGAATTGCAATCTTTTTTAATTAATGAATATAAATACTCAGCTGTTGGATGCACTACATTTTTTTTCAGTACTTCTAAGATTAAGTCCCTCTGTTTAGAATAATTCATTTATCCCTCATAACTGATAACGATTATCATTTTATATAGAAACCATATACTTGTCAAGGAAAATGAATATTTATCTTTCCAAATTTTTAGGTAATAAATTCTTCTTAAAAGCAACATAGACCAGATGAGTCCTATTGTCAACACGAAATTTTTTATACAGAACTGCCAGATAAGCTTTAACTGAATGAATACTTAAATATAATTTTTCGGATATCTCCCGATTTCCATATCCGACAGCAATCATTTTCAAAATTCTATCTTCGACTTCAGTTAACTTAATTTCTTTCATTATGCTTCCCAAATTTATCTATATATTATCTTATATTATAAATAATAACTTGAAAAGCTAGTAAATTAATTATATCTCCGTTAGTTACAATTTTTTACAAAGAATTAATTAAATTCTGTTATTTTATAATATTTGACTTTAATGCAATATATGTTGCATGCGTCCTGTTTTCAGCTCTAAGCTTTTTTAATATAACACTTATATGTGCTTTAACCGTATGAAAACTTATGTAAATTTTATTTGCAATAGTAGAATTATCAGCACCTTGCGCAACTAAATGTAAAATTTTTTCTTCTAACTCTGTTAAATTAAATTTGTTTTTAGTCATATCTAAAAGCTCCATTAAAATAAATTTACCCTTCCTTATATTATCTTACGAATATAACACTTAAAAAGTAAACAGATTAATAATATTTCCGAGCAATAAAAGGCGTTAAATTAAAAAATTAAAATAAAAGGAAGAATCAAAAAAATCTTACTATAATAGAGTTTCAGAATAATATTTTTAATTTCAATTAACAAAATTAGATACACAAAATCTAGCCACGTGGCTATTTGCGTATCTTAACAAACCGTCATTCTTGTTACATTAGTTAATATTCAATCTATATTATGAAATTAAAAACGAGCAGCAAGCTACTGCTCGTTTAATAGGAAATGTAATTTAACTATATAGGTTCATTACAACCACAAGACGGTGGATTTTCCCAATCTCTCCAATAACCATAGAACATATTATTCCATCCACAATGTGCAGCTTCACATTGTGCTCTTGTTTTACAATCACTCAAAACACCTTCACTGCAGCGTGACACCTGAGCCAGCTCCTCGCTCACGTCAAACAACTGGCCGCCTTCACCGCTGAAACGGTACTTCCTCAAGTCCTTTACCGCAATATTCGGGTTCTGTTTTCCGTTTACATCCACCACTACGTCAAATGAAATTCGGTTTTCATCCGGCGTTACACCATATACAAAGCCATCGCCAGTCATAAATATATACGGCACGTCACTCCAACTAAAAGGTGATGGCTCACTTTCTCCCTTTATCGAATACTGATTAGGCAGTACGTCCGCGCTTAATCCGCTCGTAATGTCTTTCGTTATGTTAAACACTTCCTTGTGCTCTCTTGATACACATTCTAAATCTCCGCAAGTCGCCATAAATGGTAAGTTCGCTACATTAAACGCTTCGTAATGCGCTAACATCAACTTGTAGCCGTTCGCCGCTATCGTTGCTGACTTCTTTACCTGACTCTCCAGCACCTTCTCCTGTACATTGCTCAACAAGGTCGGTAACGTCATCGCTGCAACTACTCCTATTATACCCAATGTTATAAGCACTTCCGCTAATGTAAATCCCCTAAAAGCTTCTCCTACCTTAGATAGAGTACCCCCCCCCCCGTAGGATGCTTGCTATACCTGGCTTTTTCATACTTTCTCCTTTCTCTTCCTCTACTCCAGTCTACTATATATTAGTATATTGTCAAGCTTCTGTATAAAAAATTGTTTTTGTAAAAGGAGGTTGTTTCCTATTTCGCAAACCTTTTTTGGGCAAAAAAACTCCGGCGCGAACGAGCTGGACCAAACGTTATTGTGTATTTTTACCAAAGCCGAGCAAAGGCATGAGCGTTAGCGAAAGGTAACACCGAAACGGAAGCGTTGAGCTTTCGTTGCAGGTGGAACGCTGCCGTTTATCGCGAGGATTTCTGCTCACAAAAAAAGACTTTAGAATTTCATCCAAAGT
>CAYUQM010000033.1:0-20958 GCA_964446855.1 uncultured Muribaculaceae bacterium | reverse complement strand
ATTAAAAACTACCTTTGAAAATAACTAGTATGTATAATTAAAATTTTATTTCAGCAAACAAAAATTATTTTAAAGGAGAAAATTTATGCAAAGATTTTTAATAATATTGGGAATAATTGCAGTAGGATATCTTGCTGTAAATGATACAATAGACCGTTTCAAAGAGCTTGACAGAATTACCGTAAATACAACACCGTCACAAGAGGAGATGAAATCTGAGTTTCTGAAAACTAATGGCTCCGGAATTCAACCAAAATTTCAGAACAACTTACCGGAACCCCAAAACTATGAACTACCTAAAAATAGAACCGAAAGGTTAAAAAAAGAAACGCGAGAAAATAAATTCATTCATCCTAAAAATACACTCAACAAAAACCTGAACTAAAACTAAATCCCAAACATCATTTCACCAAAGTTATCGTCAATAACTTCGCCAAAATCATCTGTTTGCTTCGGTCTTGTATCTTCCAGCAGTTTCGGACGAATTGAAGAAGGTGCGCTTTCATACCTAAAATATGCGCCTTCTGGTTTTGAATCTTTCACAAATGGTTGCGGATCGACTATTTTCGGGAAAAACCTTAAGTATATATTCTGCGCGATAGACTTTGCCAAAATATCTTTTGAATACATTTTCAAATATTCAAGCTTTGCATAAGCGTCAGAAGCATTCGGAGCTTTAAAGTTGTTATTAACATCGCTAATTTTCTTTTTATACTTACAGCTCCACATTACGATATCATTCACGGTATCTACAAGTACAGCATTTGTTTCCATTTCATAAGGGTAAGAAATTGAAAAATCCGTTGATAAAACTAACATTTCCCAATAATTTCTTTTGGCATACGCGCCTTCTATAGGCACATTATTTGAAATCAAAAGTACAGAATTTGCATTAAACAGTTTTGAAATTGCTTTCAACGCCGTATAGTCCAACTTCCGCCCCTCGGCATAACGAATAAAAATACTGTTTGTATAATTTTTTATAGTCTGATTTTTTTCTAATTTATTACGTATATAATACAAGGAGGGGGAATTTATTTTGCCGGTTTTATTGAAATAATCAATCACATCCGCAGCTACAATATCAGATACCTCAGGATAGCAATAATAATTTGCACAAACCTTAAACAAATCCACAGGAAGAACTACCACATTATAAGCAACATCTGCCTGCGCATTAAGGGATACAAAAAGCCCGAATATTATCGCAAAAATTTTGAAAATATTTTTCATAGTTTAATTATAACACACAAATTTTCTCATACGAGTAATGGATTATATTTTACAAAAAATGCACTAAAATAGATAAGGAAAGGAGTCTAACTATGGACTATCAGGAACTTATGAATAATGCTCGTGAAGCAGCCAAAAATTCATATTCACCGTATTCTAAATTTGCGGTTGGAGCATGCCTGTTAACAGAAAACGAGAAAACATATTCCGGCTGTAACTTTGAAAACTCAAGTTTTGGACTGACAATTTGTGCAGAAAGAAACGCCATAGGCTCTGCAATTGCTGATGGCGAAAGAAAAATTAAGGCAATTGCAATATATTCTCCAAATCAAAAACATTGTTTTCCTTGCGGAGCTTGCAGGCAGGTACTTAACGAATTCAAAACAGACAATGATCTGGATGTTATTACCGAAGCTGAAAACGGATTAGAAATATCAAAACTTTCTACATTACTCCCTGAGGGGTTTAACTTATAATATGTTTTTCATAGAAGCAATAGTAAAATATATAAAAAAAGATAAATTTAATGAAATACTAGAAGACCACGACAGAAACCAAAGTCTTAACCCCCTGGAGGAAATTCCTCTGGAAGAGGATATTATTGAAGAGTCCACTCATTGCAAACATATATTCATGCCAATAGATTCAACCGGAGAGATATTAGCATGCTCAAAATGCGGACAACTTATAAAAAAATCCGAACTGAAACCAATAAACTTTTTCGAGCATCCAAATAATCTTACATAAAATATGTTATGTAGTATTAATATTTCTTAATATTTTACAAATTTCAGGCAATTTCCGCAATAAAAAATACTTTATATACATATAAGGAATATTTAGGATAATACTTTCTCATAGTTAAGGAAAAACAGGAAATCAGGGAGGTCCCTATGGCAGTCGGAGCAGAAGACTACATCGACCAGTTATTAGTCAAAAAATACGCAGAAGAAAAAGTTGATAACCATGATGATATGGAATCTATGGTCGATCCAAACAAAATGATGAGCGCAATGAACGATTACGCAAGCATGTACAAGAACATGATGGTATTGAAACAACGCTTAAACATTGCCTGCTATGCCGTAAATGCCAGAAATGCCAGATATAATAGAGCTAACGGTAGAGCTTATTAATAAACAAGTTTATAAAAACCTCTTTTTTGGTATAATACTAAAAGAGAGGTTTGTGTTATGGGAAAAATTATTCTTGCATCGTCTTCACCAAGAAGACGAGAACTAATGAAAAAACTCAATTTACAATTTGAAATCATTCCGTCACCGTACGAAGAAGACCATACGAGGACGGATTTTTCTTACGATTTTATTGAATCGCTGGCATATAATAAAGCCCTTGCTGTTGTTCCATTGGTTAAGGAACCTTCAATAATTATAGGCGCCGATACTGTCGTTGTTTTGGATGGAAAAATACTTGGAAAACCTAAAAATAAAGAAACGGCTTTCACAATGCTACAGAGCTTATCAGGAAAAATTCACGCGGTAATAACAAGTGTTTCGATTATAAACACGGAATCCAATATCAGTAAAACAGTTTCCGTAACCAGTTATGTCGAATTTGAACATTTGACAAAAGAACAGATATCTTATTATATTGAACAATATAATCCTCTTGATAAAGCGGGTTCTTACGGAATACAAGAAATGCCTGACGGATATATAAAAAATTGTGAAGGAAGTTTAGAAAATGTTATTGGTTTAGACACTAATACCGTATCAGATTTATTACATGAACTTAGAAAATAAGAATTATTCTTACTTTACAAAAAAAATTATTTTTTATAGAATAAACTCATAAGAAGAAAGGTGGTAAATATGAAATATGTATGTACAGTATGCGGTTGGTCAACAGAAGCTGATTCAACTCCTGAAAAATGCCCTTTATGCAACGCAACAACTTTTAAAACCGTTAGCGGAGAAGCAAAAGTTTATGCTTGCGAACACAATGTAGGCGACGGTGCAGTTGAAGACAAAGAAGTTTTGGAAGGCTTAAGAGCAAACTTTGCCGGAGAATGTACTGAAGTCGGGATGTACCTTGCTATGGCAAGAGTTGCGGAAAGAGAAGGCTACCCTGAAGTTGCTGAAGCATATAAAAGATATGCTTTTGAAGAAGCTGAACACGCTGCAAAATTTGCAGAATTGTTGGGAGAAGTTGTTACAAATTCAACAAAGAAAAACCTTGAACTAAGAGCTGAGGCTGAACACGGCGCATGTGAAGGCAAATTAGCCATCGCTAAAAGAGCTAAGGAACTTGGTTATGATGCAGTTCATGATACAGTTCATGAAATGGCTAAAGACGAAGCTCGTCATGGAAAAGGCTTTGACGGTCTTTTAAAAAGATATTTTTCATAATTATTAATTGAATAATAATCATTTAAAAAGCACTCTTTGATAAGAGTGCTTTTTAAGTTAAAGGCGGATTTTTCAACCCGCCTTTTCTTGCTATTGACTGTTAGCTCTATTGTTATTAATCAAAGTAATCCTTGATTAAATTTACGTCATTTGTTTGATTTTCGATTACAAGCTCTGCACCTTTTTTACGAGCCTTAATGCTGATGTCTTTAGGAGCAATCGCATTTTCAACTGTTCCGTTTTTAATCATATTAGCCTTGATACTTCCAGTTTTAGATTTTATTGTACCGAAGTTAAAATCTTCACCCTCAGCATTTCCGCGATGATGTAAGTTTACATCTTCTACGGCTAAAACATTAGATTGTTGAGAAGCATCTTCTTGTCTGAAGTGTAAAGCATTATTAGCAGTACCGATAGAACCACCTGAAATCAATTGAATTGTAGAACCTTTAACATTAGCATACTTCTTAATGTTAGTTGAAGCGTTCAAGATAGAACCGGCTTTACCAGTTGCATCTTTATCAGTCAGAAGCATTACTTTACCGTCAGCACGAATATGATCAACATTCATATCAACACCTTTGCTTGCAAGATTGATAACCAAATCTTCACCGGTTTTAGCCTTATCATTAGTGTAAGCTTTAATTCTGCCTTTAACATTTACGTTAACAGACTTAGTCAAATCGCGAGCATCCTCACCGATAGGGTCATCAGTAACGACATCTTCACCAATTGTACCGTTGTTAGCTACCATAAACAAGTCACCGTCAGATTTAATCAAATCACCTTCAGTACCTGCATTAAGGATATTACCGTTAGTTACATCAACAATAACTTTTTCAGTGGCTTGAACAACAGCCTCTCCGGTTCCAAGATGACCTAAAACAACATCTGATCCGACATTAGTTAAAGTTACTTTCTTACCTTTAACAAGTCCTTCAACCGCCATATCATTGGTTCCAACATTCTTAAGATGAACATTACCAGCTGTTGATTGTACAGTTCCTGTCACATTCATACCACCCTTTTTATTAAGCGCTACAACGTGCCCTGCTCCGGAAACGTTTCCGTCAATATTCATTCCACCGACACCGTTATTTGTCATATATACTGCATCAGTTGAATTTGTTACATTGGCAGTTTGAGTAATATTCATAGTATCGCCGCCATTTTGGAGTCTTAAAAGACCTAAACTGTTTGAAACTGTACCATTAACATTCATATCACCCTTCATATTAGTGATATATGTTGTGCCTAAATTTTCGACAGTACCATCAATTTCCATACCACCTTTACCTTGGTTAAGGATATTGAGTTTTGCATTATTTTTCACCACAGCAGTGTTGGCAATATTCAATGCATTACCGTAGTTGGCAATATATAAAGTACCATCATGACCGGTAACTGTTTTATTAATATTCAAATCACCGTTTTTATTATAAATATTTATAGCACCGGTATTTTCAACAGTACCATTAACAGTTAAACCACCGGTACCTTTATTATTAATGGATAAATTTTTATTTTGCCCGTATACAGTAGCACCATCAGCAATAGTTAACTCGCCACCGGCATTATAAATTGATAATATCTTATCACCTGTATTATGAACTGTACCGGCAACAGTCATATCTCCTTTAGTATTTTGAAGGTATGTGTTTGAAGTATTTTCAATAGTACCGTTCAATTCCATACCACCGGCACCTGTATTCTGAATAATAATTTCATTAGCACCGGTTATTTTTGAAGCTCCGGTTAACACCATTTTACCACTTGTATTTGTAAGGTTCATCTTACCCGCAGTATTAGTTATTGAACCGTTAACAGTCATATTACCTGCACGGTTTGTCATAGCAGTACTACCTGAATTATTGATAGTACCATTAAAAATCAAACCGTTTTTACCCGTATTAGCAATACGAAGCTGATTATTATGTTCAATTAAAGAATCCTTACCAAAAACTAATCCGGTACCATTAGATGCAATAACAATTTTGCCATTTTCACCCTTTATAGCACCATTTAAGTTTAAATCACCGGTTCTTTCCGTAATATAAATATTATTTTTAGAATTAACTTTACCATTTACGGTAGTATTTCCTGAACCATTGTGTACAATTTCAACCAGATCTTTTGCACTCAAGTCAGCGTTCGAACCAACATAAAGCGCACCTGATTGAGTCCCGCTCATAAGACGAACAGTGCCGTCATTTGCAAGAACACTTCCATTAACATTCATTGTACCTTTACCATTCGTCAAGTATACATCTCCACCATAAGCTGCAATTGTTGAAGCCGCAGATGTATTAAAACCAGGCCCTCGGTTAATAATTTTTATATCACCAACACCTAAATTCATGATATTACCTTCAATATTAATTCCGTCAGCCCCATTACCTCTCTTGTCATGAGAGCGGACTTCAACATAGGCTTTATTAGAATTCTTACCGGTATTTACAAGAGAATTAAACAACGCAGTAGCATCAGCCTTAGAAGTAACCTTAGTTGAGCTATCAGCAGCACCAGCAATAATATCAGCATTAGCACCAATATTTACATCTTGTCCGACAATACCAATATCACCGCGAGAAAAAATTCTACCATTAATTGTAATATTACCGTATCCGTTATAACCTAATTCTTCTAAGGTTGCTTTACCTTGTTTGTACAACTTCATACCGGATTCAGTCGGTGTTAAAATTGATAACGCACCTACGTTAATAACACCGGATTCTCCGACAACCATACCATTTGGAGAAACAAATACAGCCTCACCATTATAGAACTGTCCATCTCTAATTGAGTTCACAATACCATTAATGTTAATTTGGTTATCAACAAGGTTAACAAATTTGGACACATTCTGTGAACCATATTTAAAAATTAAATTTGCAATATCGCCCTCTGATAGTGTAAAGTTAGCATACTCTCTAAGCCCGATATCTCCATTAACTTTAGCCGGATCAATATTGTACACCCCATTATTACCGGTAATACCGGAAATATTGGTAGCAGCTGCAATATTTGATACAAACGACTGCTGAGCCGCAAACGACACTGCAAGAACTAACGCCGCAATGTTCATCTTTGATAGTTTTCTAGACATAAAATATCCCTCACTATATTTTTGTGACATACGTATACTAATATAAACAAATCAACACCATAAAAAATGCTAATTTGTTAATAAATATTAAGATTTTGTTTTTATTACATATACCCTCCTATAATTACACAAATTATATTTAGTTGTATACGTTATCGGTTATAAAATAAAAAAACTTTAATAAAAAACACAAAAGTTTACAAAAAAAACACTCTTTTATAGAGTGTTTTTTTATTATTAGATTAAGAATCTTACATTGAAGATACCGAAATACTCTTTATTCCGGAATTACGAGCCGAATCCATTAATTTTACGACAGCACCATGAGTAGCGTCACCATCAGTCCGAATCATCAAACCGTCAGGATAACTCTTCGCCTGCAATTTTAAAATTGAATCCAATTCAGAAGCTAAAATCTCTTCGTTATCAATATAATACTTATTATCAGCAGTTACACTTACCGTTAAGATTTTTGATTCTTTATTATCCATTTGCTCTTGCGCAACATTTTCAGGAACCGTCAAATTAAGACCTTGCTGATCCAATAACGGAGCAATAACCATCATAATAATCAGCAATACCAAAAAGATATCCGTCAAAGGTGTTATATTTATTTCGTTAAAAGTTTTTCTTTCTCCTGCCATAAATTAAACACCTCCTTCAGAATTTTTAGAAGTTTCTTCCAAAGATTTTTGTTCTTTCTTGCTTAACGGTTCCCCGGCAACTATTAACTTTTTAAACTCCGCATCTTGTGCAGCATCCATAACCATCAAGATTTCGGAACTTTTAACAGATTCATCAGCCTTAACGACAACTTCAGGTTTCTCTAAAGTATCTTTAAGTGCGGTCAACTCCGCAACAAGTTGCTCCGGCTGAATTTCTTTACCGTTAACATACATCAAACCGGTCTTAGTAATAGACACAGTAGCATTTTTTTGCTCGATAGAAACCCCACTATTAATTTCCGGTATAGCAATAGAATTATCCATAGACTGAAATGTTGGTGCAATAACCATCATAATAATCAGCAATACCAAAAAGATATCCGTTAAAGGTGTTATATTTATCTCGGTAAAAAGCTTACCATTCTTTGAACTCATAGCCATTGTTGTTATTTTTCCTTATAAATTATACATTTGATGCTGATTTTGCACTAGCAGCTTCTTCAGAATCAGCAAAACTCAAGAACAAAAGTTTAATTAGTTGGAAATCATCTTCATAGTGTTTAACAACAGATTGGAAAGAGTTGAAAAATACTACGGCTATAATTGCAACAATCAAACCAAATGCTGTTGCTATCAAAGCAGAACCAATACCCATTGCAACAGCAGCAGACTGATTTCCCTGAACTGCTAAATCTTGGAAGGTGTATAAAATTCTGACAACAGTACCGAACAACCCTAAAAATGGTGCAACACCACCTATTGTACCCAGAATAGTAAGGTGTTTTTCTAATTTTCTTGTAGCAAGAGTTGCAGAAATATCAAATGAACGAGAAAACCCTTCTCTTTGGTCAGCAAAAATTCTTGCAGCCTCTTCTAAAACTTCTCCAATAACACCTCCACATTGTAGTGCTATGTTCTGAACCCCTTGAAGGTTATTCTTTGCAAGTTCGCTTTGTACTCTGGGAATAAGTTTTTGAATATCACGTTTATTATTGTTGTATACAGACATTCTTTGAATTACAACCTGTACAACCAGCAACGCACATACCAAAATCGGCAACAATACCGGCCAGTCCATTTTAATTGAGTTCCATAAAAGTTCCATAGTGTTTAATCCTCATTATTTAATCTAATACATTTTTTAGTAACCTGTTGCTCCGAATACGTTATAATCAAACGTAAACTGGATATCAATACTAGCTCCTTTATATTCTGCCGGAAGCGGTTTAAACGGAGCCGTTAACTTAACCGCATCTAAAGCTGCCTTATCTGCATTAGGAAGTCCTGAAGACTTAAATACACTGCAAGAAAGGAGTCTTCCGTCTTTGGCAATCTTGAATAACAAGACTACACGTTTGCTTTCATTACCCTTTGGCGGATTCCAGTTCATTTTTATACGACGCTGCAAATCTCTCATATAAGGTCCAAAATCAGGTTCTCTAATCGCGTCAATGCCAGGTCTACCGTTAGGGTTACCAGGACTTGGATTTCCGACTCCGCCGGAGCCACCGCCCGTACCCAATTTTGACCCCGTGCCAGCTCCTGAACCTTTGCCGGTTGGAGATAAAGCAGGTGCCGGCGCAAACTTACCGGAACCGGAAGGGGAACCTCCGGTAGCAGAACCCCCATTTACAGCTGTACCTGAACCACTTACCGGACCTGTAGCATAAGTTCCTGACTTTGTTCCACCGGATGGAACCGGAACATTAAAAGCTGAAGACGGTTTTTGAACTGTTTTAGGCGTCATCGGAGGTTTTACAGACGGTCTTGCTGTTGGCGGGTTTGGTTTTGCAACCTGTTGCGCCTTAGGTGCCGGCGCAGGTGAAGGTTGCGACTGTGGTTTTTGCATAGGTGCTGTTACTTTTTCCATTAAGGAAGGCTGTTTTTTAGGAGTAACAGTTTTTGGTGCTTTTTGAGCTCCACCGGAAGGAGCTGCCTGTGGCTTAGCAGGAGCCGATGGCGAGCTTTGAGAAGGCATTGATACTTTCTGTTTTGGGTCATGATGCCCACCTGCTCGTGAATTAATATGAGCTCTGTACGGAGTTTTCTTATTAATCGGAGTATCTTCCTTCTCCACAAGAACAAATTCTATATCATTCAACTTTGGCTCCGGCTTTTTAGCTAAATTAAATTCAATTCCAAGCCATGCCAGTATAAGTGACATAAGAAAAGCAATAAAAATAACACCTGCATGCAAAGAAACAGACAACCAGAAAGCTTTCTCCATAGAAATGCTATCTCTATCGTCGCGCAAAACCGCAGGTAAAGTATACCCTCTATTATCTTCTAACTCGTTCTCTTCAATATCTATGTAGTTATTTAAAATTGACATCAGTTTTCCCTATTAACAAATTTCCCCTAATCAACTTTCGGAATAATTTTATTCTAAATCAAAAATAAAAATTATTACCCTGATTACTAATAATTGGAGTTATAAATTGACGGATTAACAGTAATCGGTTGGGTAAGGGTGAGTTCAACCTGAGCACCTACAGGAATTTCAACATTTACCCCTTTATCAAAAATTGATCTTACAAGCCCGCTTCCTGCACCAACAGCAGTCCCAAGAGCAGCTCCTCTTCCTACATCTCCACCGGCAAGAGCGCCGAATACAACTCCGGAAACGGCACCCGCAGCGGAACCTACAGCCAAATCTTTAGTATACTCTTTAGCAACATCCGTTTTAGTGCCGCCAACCAAAACTCCGGTATTATCCGTCGTTTTAATTATTGCAGAAATAGGAATTTGTATTCCATACGGAGTAACAATTTGAGTAAACCTTACAAGAAGTTTTCCATTCATGCTGCCAAGCTTAGCTTTGTTAACTTGAAGCACACTTCCTGAAATTGCGCTGCCTGCAGGAGCTATCAGATTATTATTATAATAAAAGTCTGAACCCAAAGCTATAGAAACATTTTGTCCGAGAGTCAAAGTTTCAGAACTCAACGGAGTTGTGACGACTGCCTGAAAACTTTGACCGGCAGGAACTGTAACGACACTACCTTTTAGTGTACCGTTAACAGGAGTCTGCTGCTGAATATAGTTTGACGGCTGATAAAGCGGAACAGTTGCACTCTGCGTATAACTGAAGTTTTCAGCGGAAAATGCAACTCCGGCACAACACATAAACAAAGCCAGTGTTATAGTAATTTTATTACCCATAATAATCCTTTCTTCTGATATACACATACCCTCATTCCATACTAATAATATTGTATTAGATATTAAGTTTTTGTCAATTTGTTAAGGTATGAGTAACTTCAACAGAATCCGTTAAAATAATAAGCCTGTCTTCCCCCGCATTAACTACAGCATGGTTCCCCATGCTGCGAGTTCTTCCCGGGCGAATTTGCAATGTCGTATTAATCCCTATATTACCTTGATAATGCGGCATTTTAATCCATTCCGCCGGTGCCGTCAATTCCCCTCCAATCATGTTATTATTTGAGGTATAAAGGTATCCTTTCATTGCAATTTCAAACCCGTCAGGCAATACCATTTTTGTAATCCTAACTTTCATAGAAGCATTAGTACCTATAACAGGGTCATGAACCTCATCCACATATCCCAAAAATGCGGTATTTTTAGGAATGATATTTGTATCATGCATATAAAGGTCGTTTGTAGATGTAAAACGAACCTTATACCCATCCTGACAATATTGCGTAGAAATTTCCTGAGCACTTTCCACCGGAATAAAGGTTCCTGCAGGAACCTCAATTCCATTATATGACCTTATATCAAGTTGTACAGGAACAACATCATCATTTCCTGCCGAAAAAACTTGAATCTGCGGTAAAAACATTACACTTAAAATTAATGCTGATAAAATCCTTTTCATAAAGAATATTATAACATTTTTTTCAGATTAATCAATCAATTACATAAAACATGTCATGTGCATCCATCGAAAAGTCAGTGCCATTAGCAAGCGAGCGAAATCACGTTCACTTGGATTGAAATCTATTTAAAGCTGAACGGCAAAATTTTCAAATTACGTTTTTGTTTTTCGTGTTCAGCATCAGGAAGCTCATAGCATTTTACACAACGAGCCTCGTAAGTTTCATCTCCGCCAATCATTATAAGAGGAGAATTTTTATCTGCGGGCTTACCATCTATCAATCTTTGAGTTCTAGTAGCATGCTCACAACCACATTTCATACAAACCGCATGCAACTTATCAACTTTTGTTGCAATACACATTAACTCCGGCATTAATCCAAACGGTTCAGCTTTAAAATCAAGCTCCAACCCTGTACCTACAACCTTTTTCCCTTCTGACATAAGTTTTGAGATAACTTTTACAATATTGCTGTCAAAGAATTGTAATTCATCAATAGCAACAACCTCATCCTCAGCTTTCACCAAGCTAAGAATTTGAATAGAATGCTTAACTTTAATTGCATCAAGCCATAGTCCGTTACGAGATTCAATATAATCTCCTTTTGCTCTGGTATCCACATCCGGTGAAATAACTTTAACTTTTTTCTTTGCAATTATACAACGTCTTATTCTTCTTAACAGTTCTTCTGTTTTACCGCAACTCATTGGACCGGTAATCAACTCAAAACTATACCCTTCCATTTTGTCTCCTGTTTCCCCAAATTCTCTCACATGCCAATTATAAATCTTAAACAAATTTCATGCCAGAATTTTATAAAAAATGTTACAGAAAAATTAATAAATTTTGTAAAACTCACTACCGGAAAGAATTTTATCTCTAAGTTTTTTAAGTCCGCTTCCGTAGAAATACTTCAACTGTTCAGGGAATTTTTCCATAATATCAATAACAGACATATCGTGAACAATAAACTCTTTTATAAGAAAAACCACATCCATATTTTTTGTCCATAAAATACTCGGCTCTCCAAATTTAGATTGTTCCATTCTGCCAAAAAGCCCTTCACAATTATCCACCGCAACAAAAATCATTCTACTGCCAATAGAGTGTTCAATCTCTCTACCACTATTGTGGACAAAAACAGTACCAAATGAACACGAAAAATTATCATAACCGACAATTTTCACATCAACTCCACGGTTGTATGCTTCAAGTAAATGTTCTTCGTAATATTTAAAATCCTGAGCCCAAATTTCAATAAAAATCTCACGCCGTGCATTTCTAATACACTCAACAATTTTTTGATTAATAATATGGTTTCCACTTACATTTAAAACAGGCTCAGTATGAGTTTCTTTCACACTCGGAAGTTTTTTCTCAAGAAAATCTAAAGTTGAAGAAATTTTTCTTTTATACCGCTTGGTAATTTCTTTCGGATTAATCGGGGTATAACACACTGGCTTAGTATTATTTGAAATTACCACATGAGCATTTTCCAAAGATTTTAAAGTATCATAGGCTCTTGCCTGTGGAATATCTGCAAGTTTTGCAACTTCGTACCCGGTTGCCGGATACTTCTTCAAAAGTGCAACGTACACTTTAGCTTCATAACTGTTAAAACCTATTTCTTTTAAATTTTCAACAATCTCATCCATACAAAGAGTTTAACAAATTTTTCTTACAGTTGCAAGCATAGCATACTGTATGATTGCATATTAAAGTTTTTCTATATATAATAATATTGTCTTTGCGACAAAGAAAAGGAGAAAAAACATGTCAAGAAAACCTATTATTGCAGGAAACTGGAAAATGAACCTTGTAAAATCTCAAGCCAGAGAATTATTCGAAGGTATTAAAGGATTTGTAAAAGATTATAGCGCAACAGAATTACCTACAGTTGTAATTGCACCGGTATTCACCTCCTTAAGCGAAGTTGAAGCTGTAAGATGCGACTGTGGATGCGGCGGTAACAAAATTTCCGTTGCAGGTCAAAACTGCCACTGGGAAAACTCAGGTGCTTACACCGGAGAAATCTCCGTAGAAATGCTAAAAGATGCAGGTTGCGATTATGTAATTATCGGACACTCTGAAAGAAGACAATACTTCTCAGAAACAGATGAAATGATTAACAAAAAGGCAAAAGCTATTCTTGCCGGTGGCTTAATCCCTATTATCTGCTGTGGTGAAACTCTTGAACAACGCGAATCTGGCGTAACTGATGAACACATTGCATCTCAAATCAGAGCTGCTTTATCAGGAATTTCTAATGAAGATGTAGCAAAATCTGTTATCGCATACGAACCAATCTGGGCTATCGGAACAGGTAAAACTTGCGACTCTGACGAAGCTAACAGGGTAATCGCTATGATTAGAAACGTTGTTAAAGAAATTTCTGGTTCTGAAGCTGCTGATTCTATCAGAATTCTTTATGGTGGCTCTGTAAAACCTAACACTATTGAAGAACAAATGTCAAAATCAGATATTGACGGCGCTCTAATCGGTGGTGCAAGCCTTAAAGCTGATAGCTTTAACGAAATTATTGCAAACACAATGAAAGTTGCTGTTGCTAAATAATTAAGATTGCCATAAACAATTCGAAAAACGCTCTGAAATTTCAGGGCGTTTTTTATTGTTAAATTTTGTAAACTATTTTTAACGCCCTGAAATAAAGCTAAATATATATACTTTATATATATAAGATACAAGTACGAGAGCTTTATTATGAGTATGAATGGCGTAAATCTTAACAGCATGTCGCTTGTTGAAAAAATCAAGCTAATGCAAATACAGAAAAATGGTGGAAAAACCGCCAACGCTCAGGCTGTTCAAAACAACAGCATGAATACTTCTATCTTTACTAATGCACAAGTTAGAAGCATGAATTCAACTCAGAATGCTCAAGGAACCCAAAGTACCGGAAATGTTAAACCAAACGTTCAAATTAATACAAACAATGAGAACGTTTTCAGCAAATTAAACATGGTATCAACTACAGGAACAGGTGCACCTAACGGAACATCTAACGACAAACTGTACGAAAATCCTGACCAACTTAACACAAAACAAGATATAACAAAAGCCCAGACGCAACTAATGACACGAATGGCAAAAAGCGGTTCAAGCATGGAACTTGAAGGTTTTGCTGCAAAACTTGAAGCAAGACGGGCTGAACTTGACGAAAGCAACGGCGATAATACAAAAACTCAAAATAAAGACTCAAACTCAGTATCTCAAAAGGACGGGGAAAACTCTACAAAAGAAGCGGAAAGTCAAACAAAAAGCGCACAATCAAAAGCTAAGGAATCAGAAGCAGATCAAAGAGAAGCAAAATCTATGTCTAAATCTGCAAAAGCAGACAAAAAGGCTTTAGACAAAGATTCAAAAGCTTTAAACAAACAAATGAAACTGGCTCAAACTTCAATGAGACAAAGTACGCAAGAAATAAATCAGTTACAAGCAGAAATGGATCAAAACCAAGCTGAAGTGGAGAGTGCTTTGCAAGAAATCCAATCTCTCCAACAATCTAATGCAGATAGCACAGGTGTTGGAGAAAAGAGTGCATTTTCTCTAAAGCTTGGAGGAGATGATGATAATAATATTCCGCAAAAAGGGATGAAATCAACAGCTTCAACAGGCGGAACCTCCTCCACAGCTTCCAACAGCACGGCAGGAAGTGATAACAGCAGTCAGATAGAAACATTAACAGCAAAAATAGACTCTAAAGTTTCAGCTAATGACCAAATTGGAGTTAGGATGAATAAACTCCAAACAACTCAAAGAAAATCCGTAACAACAATGCAGCATACGGTTCAAATTAAGAGTAAAAATTACGCAAAAATGCAAAAAGCTGAACAAAAAGAAGAAACAGCTGCAGACAAAGCTTTAAAAGTAGAACAAAAAATCAACGATATAGCACAAACCGTAGAGCAAGTCGGTAAGATTACGGAAACAGTCGGTAAAGCAATGGTATACGCAGGCAACATAATGTCAGGATACCCTCCTACTGCAGCTGCAGGAAGAGCTATGGCTGTAGCTGGCGGATATGCAGAAAAAGCAGGTAAGGTTGCTCAAACCGTCGGACAATACGGACAAACAGCAGCACAAGCAGCAATGTCATTAACTTACGCAGCTAAAGGTGACCTTGGTGCCGCTTTACAAAGCGCAGGGGCCGCTATCCAATCAGGAGCAAGCGCTGCACAAAGCACAAAAGCTATGAAATCTGATTTGGCTCAAATTGATCAAAATGTAAATGAGGTAAAGGAAAAAGCTAATGCAACAATAGCTACAAAAGAACAAGCAAAAGCTACAGCAGATCAGATAAAAACCGCAAATACAGACGGTGTAAGCGGCAAAGATGGGTTAGCGGACAAAACAAAAACCTCTGACAGTGTTGGAACTTCTGCAGATTCAACACCTACCCAACCGGCTTCCACGGACACCCCGTCAAATCCTACAACTGAAACTCCAGCAGGAAAGACCAAAAAAGGAGGAAATGTATTTAATAAAATCGGTAATATTGCCACTAAAGGGTATAATGGAGCTAAAAATGGTATAAAAGGAGCAATAAATACAGGTAAAGAAATATATAATAACAATAAAGAAAACGTAAATAAAATTAAAGATGCTGGTAAAAGTATTTCTAAAGGCATAAGTGAAATTACAGGTCATAAAAAAACTCAAGGTAGCGCACCAACACAACAAGCAACAGGAAACAGCCGTACACAGGGAAACACTGCACGCCCAGACTTTTCAAGGCAACAAGCTGAATTGGAAATAAGGCGTAAAAAAACAAGTAGCAGAATGCTTTCGTAAATTCTATTTCTCAATTAATAAAAAAGGATTGAATTAAAGTTAATTCAATCCTTTTTTATTAATTATTCAATCACATCAATCCAGCCTTCCGGCGCCTCAATCCTACCCATCTGAATTCCGGTTAAAGTATCGTACAGTTTTTTAGAAACCTCTCCGATTTCAGCATCTCCGTACTCAAAAGTAATCTCCTCATCATGATTTACAATTCTTCCAACAGGAGAAAGCACTGCCGCAGTACCGCACAAAGCAGCTTCCTTAAATGTTTTAACTTCTTCAAAAGGGATTATTCTTTCTTCAGCCTTCAAGCCAAGATATTTTTCCGCAACATACATCAAAGAACGGCGTGTAATTGACGGAAGAATAGTATTTGATTTAGGAGTAACTACAGTATTATCTTTAGTTACAAAAATAATATTAGCTCCGCCAGTTTCTTCAACATTGGTTCTTGTAGCAGAATCAAGATACAAGTTTTCACTAAATCCTTGATTGTGCGCATCAACAATCGGGTGTAAACTCATCGCATAATTGAGCCCTGCTTTCACGTGTCCTGTACCTCTAGGCGCGGCTCTGTCAAAATCAGGTACCCTCAAAGCAATAGCTTTCGCAGCACCTTTAAAATAAGGTCCGACAGGAGTAACAAAAATTCTGAACTGATATTCTGCTGCAGGTTTAACACCAATAACAGGCCCGCTTCCGAACATATACGGTCTCAAATACAATGCGGCACCTGAACCGTAGGGCGGCACATAATCAATATTTGCTTTAACAACCTTTTCAACAGCTTCAATAAATTTTTCCTCAGGAAAAACAGGCATTTCTAAACGTTTACAAGTATCAGCCATTCTTTTGGCATTCAAATCCGGCCTAAAGCAGACTACTCTTCCATCCTCAGTTCTGTATGCTTTTAACCCTTCAAAACAAGTTTGCGCATACTGCAAAACTCCGGCACTCTCGTGCATAACAATGGTTTCATCTTCGGTTAAGGAACCTTCATCCCATTTTCCGTCTTTGAAATTTGAAACATAACGGTAATCAGTTTTAATATACCCAAAACCAATATTGCTCCAATCAAAATCTTTTTTACTCATAGCTCAACTCCTTCATATATAAAAATTTTATAACAAAAAGAAATAAATACAATTTTACTGATATAATAGAGAAAAAGGAGAAAAATATGCCAATTGACTTTAATCCGCACACAACATTAAACCAGCCAAACATTTTACCGCAAAGAATAATTCAGCAGGATTTTATGAAAAATCAACTTTCTCAAGATACCTACGTTAAGAGCATACAATCTGACAACAAACCGGATTGCAGCGGATTTAAAATCAACAAAAAAAATTTTGGAACACTCCAAAATGGAGAAAAAGTATTTATATATACAATAACAAATAAAAACGGAGCTAGTGTCGGCCTGTCAACATTCGGGGCTACTATTACATCAATCAAAATCCCTGATAAAAATGGCAATCTAAAGGATGTAACACAAGGATACAGCAATGTAACACCATACGAAACTGCTCCGGTAGGGCATGCCGGAGGCACGATAGGACCTTACGCCAATAAAATAAGCGATGGGAAATTTACACTCAACGAAACCGAATACACATTAGAATGCAATAAAGACGGTGGGAAAACTCATTCTCACGGAGGAACAAAAGGCCTAGATGTTAAAAACTGGAACGCGCAAATTCTAAAAGACGGTATAAAATTCACTTATATAAAAAAAGATATGGAAAGCGGTTATCCGGGAAACGTTGAAACAAGCGTAACTTACAAGTTTGACAATAACAATAACCTGCGGATTATTTACAACGCAAAAACCGACAAAGATACAATAATAAACCTTACAAATCACACATACTTTAACCTTGACGGGGCAGAAAACACAGAAGAAAACTCAGTATTAGAGCATATTGTAACTTTGCCGAACTCGTCAAGTATTACTAAGAACAGTGAAATTGCAGTCCCAACAGGTGAAATCCTTGATGTAAAAGGAACACCTTTTGACTTTAAAACACCTAAAAAACTTGCGGATGTTATAAATTCTGACAACGACCAGATAAAAATCGGCTCCGGATTTGACCAAAACTACTGTTTGGATAACTACGACGGCAAAAAACTAATTGAAGCTGCCGAAATAAAATCATCAAAAACAGGAATTACACTAAAAGTGTTGACAAACCTTCCCGGATTTCAATTTTACACGGCAAATCATCTGGGGAAAGCCGCACAACCGGTCGGCAAAGACGGAACACGCTACGAGAAACGCTCTTCTCTATGCGTTGAACCTCAATTCTACCCAAATGCAATAAATACTGAAAATTTTAAAGAAAAAGGTATTTTAAAAGCAGGTGAAGAATATAACCGAGAAATAAGATATTCTTTTTCAATTGAGTAGCACAATTAAAAATACAAAAACCATATTTTATGAGATTCTTCGGACATGAAATAATTATTCCCCTCAGAATGACAGAAGAATCAAGCTTATTGTAAATAAATATTAATATTTTGGCAATTTTATATTTTTTCTGTGTTTTTATATGTGTGTACTACCGGAAACTGTGGAGTTTTATATGGCTATTCAAGGTGTAAGTATAACTGCTAATGTTGGTAATAAATCTGTAGAAAAGAAATCAACAGAATCGATAAAGCAAGAAGATAAGAAAACAAACAAGGCAACAACATATTTCATTAGCGCAGCAGCTCTTTCTGCAGCAGTTATCGGCGGATTAATAGCTCATAAAAACATTACAGCTAACAATGCTATAAAAAAAGAAATTACTAATCTTGAACGGACGATAGGTACTTCGCTATCAAACATGAAACATTATTCCACAGAGCCTCTCTATGCACACCTGAAAGAAATTTGTAAACTAAATGGAAAAGAAAAATTGGCTGCTCTAAAAGATTTTGAATCTACAATAAGTAGGGCTCAATCTTATCATGATGCAAAAAATTTTGGAAGAAACCCATTATTAAAAGGGCTTAAGGAAACAGAAGAGCTAAAAGCAGCTTATGAATCAAAAGATGCATTGAAAACCGTGGAATTATATAAGGCACACATGGCAACACTGCCTAATAGTTTTAGACCAATAAATAGAGGTGCTACAGTAACAGAAACTATAGAAAATACATTCGGCAAAAATTCTTATATAAAACCGCATACTTATGATTTATCAAAAGAAAACCAAATGCTTGCTGTTCAAGGAAATGCTGGAGGTTTTAAAGCCGGCTTTATAACTAAAGAAGGAGTATCATATTATGGCTGTTGGGATAATATTGATAAAGACCTGTGCTCATCTATGAATACCGGATTCTCAAAAGTTCATGCCAAGCATAAGAACTTCAAGCTATCCTCAGCTAGCATGTCAAATAGAAAAGTTGTACAATTAGACTTTTTGCCTGAGCACGGTGAATCTGGTGCAGCTGGGGGCTATGGTCGACGTATATGTGTAATTTCACCTAACAACAAGCTTACTCCGTTGCAAAGAGATTTATTAAAACTTGCAGAACATCCAGAAAATTTTGACCTGACTGCTATTCGAAGAATAACCCGAATTACTGAAAGTCTTGAAAAAGTTGGAGAACAGATTGACAATGGAACGTATTTTGAATCTTGTGATTATGATTTGTTATTATCTGCAATACAATCAATGGCAAATAAATCCTAACATTGAACTGAAACCCTAAAACCTAGACACAGTAAAAAAAGTCGGTTTTAGGGTTTCAGTTCATTAAAGGCTCTTTTTTTGGTGTCGACAAAGTCACAGCTCTGTCTTAGATTATTGCTTTTCAAAAAAAGTCTATGTCATCACGAGGAGGGCAGCCCCCTGCCCGACGTGGTGATCCAGCTTGTAACAGATTTTTATTGGAATTTATGATTATTTAACTACTATAAAAAACATAAAGAAGCTGGATTGCTTCGTCACAAAGCCATTTGCTCCTCGCAAAGACATGACGTTTTCAAGATGTAGATCAAGGAGTTCAAACGTCCTACTAGTTAGATGCTGAAACAAGTTCAGAATGACAAGCTATGAAAATCCTTTTGGGCAAAATACTCAAAAAGTACAATAATCCGGTGAATTATGTTTGCGAGAGATAAGAACCGTGTAAAATAACATGCAGTTTGATGATTTTGAAAAGGGAGTTTGCTTATTCTAATTCAGTCATTTTATATACAAAATAACCTTCATAATTGTAGCTTGCATCTATCCCTTTCATATAAACTTCTCTATTGTCTATATCGGAAGTTAATGCTGACTTTAAAAGCTCCCTAATTTCAATATTTTTAATAGGACTACGTTCCATTGCAAGAAGATAGTCTTCTTTGTCAACCTTAGACCAATCAACAACTTTACCTAGTTCTTTTTTTAGGATTAAATCAAGCCAAATTCGAGTGCTGCGACCATTCCCTTCTCTAAAAGGATGAGCAACATTCATTTCTACATATTTTTCTATAATTTCTTCATAAGTAGATTGAGGCATATTATCAATATGCTCTAATGCTTGATTTAGATACATCACAGGTGCAAATCTAAAATTACCTTTTGCAATATTAACATTTCTTATTTCACCTGCGAATGGATAAATTTCATCAAAAAGATACTTATGAATTTTAGATAATGACTCAAACTTACCGGCTTCAAGAGAATTAAGTAAACCATTTTCAAAAAGTTCAAGAGCTTTTTTCTTACTAATTCTTTCTTCTTCTCTAGCAAGTTCTGCTGATTCAGTTATACCGAGTTTGTTTTCTAAAACCATAATAAACCTCTTTTTATCTCATTATAACACAAATAAAGCGTTAGTCAGTTTGATTATTTTAAACAGAGAGTTTTAGTAAAACTGTCTTTAAAATACAAACCGGTTCCGGTTCGACTCCGCATTAAAAAAACTCCCAGTAGGGAGTTTAAAAATTTGCCGAAGGCC
>CAYUQM010000032.1:17944-20975 GCA_964446855.1 uncultured Muribaculaceae bacterium | reverse complement strand
TTTGAGAAAAAGACATGTGTCTGTGTCTTACAAGCTGATGAGTACAAGCTCTTGATACATTAGATATAGCAAAACTTACCTGAATATGTTCAATAGTAGAATAATGGCCGGAAGAAATAACACGTTCAATCAATTTCAACATTTTCTCTTCATCATCGGTACTGTTATAAATATTAATCGGATAATCCGCACTGTAGCAGGTTCTACATGCTGTATAAACAGTCTTCAGCATGTTTTCCGGTTTAGATATCAAATTTACAACAGGTTTATTATTCTCTTGCATTATACTCCTCCACTAATTTTCTATAATTATATCAAGTATTAATAGAAATACCTAAAAATTAACAATTTGAAATACAAAAAGACACTGCTTAAACAGTGTCTTTTGATAAAGCAATCTGCAAGCGTCAACTTACTTGTTGCCGTAACGTTTGTTAAATCTTTCAACTCTACCTTCAGAGTCAAGGATTTTTTGTTGACCTGTGTAGAACGGGTGACATTTGTTGCAAATTTCAATAGTGATGTTATCCACAACTGAACCTGTTTCAATTTCGTTACCACACACGCATTTTACAACAGTTTTCTTATAATCAGGATGAATTCCGTTTTTCATTTTCTACCTCTTTCTTTGTGCTCAAGATTCCAAACTTGATTGTTATAAATTTCGACTAGTAATATACTAACACGCACAAAAAATAATATCAAGCAGGTATTAAGTTTATTTGCGAACAATTGATTTAATAACATCAGAAAACCAAGGTAAATATGAATACTTACCCACAAATGCAGTTGTTGCCAGATAAATAATCACGCCATAAATGACAACCTGCATAAACGAATAACCATAAACCAACGGCATATTAAACAAATAAACAATCTGAGCAACCAAACGGTTCAAAAATGGAATATGAGTTAACAAATCATACAAGAACCAGAATATGTAATTGACAATAACATAACCTAAGCCTAAAAAAACAGACAGATAGCAGTGATATGCTGTAAACTTTGTAGGAGTTGAGTGCGTAAATTGACCAATCAACATCCAAACAAAGCCAATCAGCCCCATTGTCGGATACGTTAAACAGGACACCAGACGTTCTATCATATACGGCTTATTATTTTCCTGATACATAACTAAACTGTTTCTCCGCTGCGTTTTTTATCAATATATTCTGCTAAAACCTGCTGATAGACAAGCTTATGTTCATCATTTTCAGGTTCAAGCTTAATTGCAGCTCTATAAGCGGCAATAGCTTTTTCAATATCACCTTGCAGGTAATGCCCATTACCCAAAAGTAAATATGTACCGGCATCATTCGGAGCAAACTGCAAAGTTTTCTTATACAACTCAACAGCTTCGTCAAGCTTACCCATATTCGCAAGCAAATTCGCCAAAAGTTGATATGCATTAACTTTTTTAGGTTCAATTTCAATAGCTTTTTTATACATCTCAATCGCCATATCATACTCCTTGAACTCAGAAAGAGAAATTGCATAACAAATATATGCTCTGTAATTATTACCCTCCATTAAAAGAGCTTTTTCATAGTATGAATAAGCTTGTTGTTTATCTTCCATGAGAGTCAAAGTATTACCTATACAAATAGCAACAATTTTGTTATCAAGGTTTAAAGCAAATACTCTCTTATAAAGCTCTAAAGCTGTTGCATAATCAAAAAGTTTAAAACAAACATTACCCATATCAACAAGGGCGGTAATATTTTCAGGATCTAAAGAAAGAGCTTTTTCGTAATATGCTTTTGATTCAATATAATCTTCATTATCTTGATACAGCAAAGCAATCGCATTATAAATTTCAGGATTAACTGAATTCAAGTCAACAGCTCTGTTATAATAAAATAAAGCTTTTGAAAAGTTTTTCCACTCAGCAAAAACATTTCCGATGTTATAATAAATCAAGTAGTTTTTAGGATTAATATCAAGGGCTCTGTTATAATATGAAAGAGATTTTCTAAAATCTTTTTCATAAAACCACATTGTACCCATCCCAACCAAAGCCTGTACGTCATTAGGATCAATAGCAAGGATACTGTCAAGAACTGACATCACTTTATCATAATCTTGTTGCTCCATATACAAACGGGACAATTTATGATAATTAGAAAGTTCTTTTGGGTTTTTTGTCATCTCGACAATAGTTTCATTAATCTGTTTTTCTAAATCTTGATTTTGCATAACCATAATATCTCTCTCTTTATTTTTCATAAGTTTTATATTCATCAGACAATTCTTTCCACTCTTCTTCGGAGATACTGAAAGCATTGTTCCAGAATTTTTCTATGGCATAAGTCTCACGTTCTTCTTTATATAGAATATGAACAACAACATCCCCAAAATCTAATAAATTCCAACGATTTTTTGCATCATTCTCCATTCTTAACGGAGCTCTGCTCAATCGTTTTTTCACTTGTTCTTTAACAGTTTCCATTAAAGCTTTAACATGTGGGGTTGAGTCACCTGTAACAATTACAAAATAATCTGCCAAAGAAGAAACATGCCCAATATTTAATATTGAAATATTCTTACCCAATTTATCATCAAGAAACCTTGCAACAACACATGCAAACTTTTTTGAATCCATATCTTTTGTCATAAATACCTCTCTTTGCGCAATTATAACAAATTTATCAGAATTTAGCAATAAGCCAGAAAAAAAAGAACTCATTTACGAGTTCTCTTTAGAAATGCCCTTGGCCAGACTTGTGCGGGATTGCCCAAGAGCACGGAGTGCGATTGGAAGCAAGACCACATGCCGCGGATTTTGTTTCAAAATCCGTAGGTAAACCGTCAGGTCTTAATGAGAGCTTTGCTCGAATTTAGACCTGCGTAGTGAGAGGATGGCATAAAAAAAGAACTCATTTCTGAGTTCTCTTTAAATATGCCCTTGGCCAGACTTGAACTGGCACCGAGGTTGAGCCCCGATTGGATTTTAAGTCCAACGCGTCTACCGATTCCGCCACAAGGGCATGTGACTATTTAACTGTTAACCCTAGTGAATCGGTAGACTGCG
>CAYUQM010000032.1:0-17844 GCA_964446855.1 uncultured Muribaculaceae bacterium | reverse complement strand
GCCACAAGGGCATGTGACTATTTAACTGTTAACCCTAGTGAATCGGTAGACTGCGTCTACCTCCCCTCTTCTCGAACGATACTCAATCGTTATCGTCGGCAGAGCCCCACAAGGGTAAGCACAAGAAACATATTAACTAAAACAATTTAAATTGTCAATCATAAAATCTATAATTAAAACATAAAGTTTTATTAACAATATATAGATTATCTAGCATTTTAATACTCATTATATACTTTATATATTAAAGAGGATAAAGTATGAGTAAAGCCGGATGGAATAATTTTTTAAATAACTTACCAGATACATTGCAAAAATTATCAGCATTGTGCATTGGAGCAGAAATGCTCAGGAACAGGAGTTGCTGTTGTGGCATGGGGTACAGTATATTTCCTATGAGTTATAACCCATACCCGACATACATGCCATATCAAACACAATACAGTCCATATTCAATGTATCCAACAAGTATTTACCAATATCCAGCTTACCAATCACCATACCCAAGCGCACCTGCGGATTCTACATACCTGCCAATACAGACTCAAATTACCTCTGCAGATGCTGTAAGTAATGAACATTCACAAAATCTGGGTAATAACATGCTGAACAGAACAGATACGGAATTTGTTTCTGATAATTGGAAAACTCTGGATGCAAAAACTGGAAAAACTCAACTTGAAAACTTACAATTGAGCAGCAAATACACGGATTTTTTAAGTAATTTATCTAAATCATTCATAACCGCATTAGATAATCAAGAACTCGACAGTAAAGATGGATATATTTCAAAAAATGAATTTATTATCTATTACTTAAACCAATTTGATAATTTGACAGATGAAACCGAGTTACAAGAAAAACAGGCTGAAGCAGAAAAAATCTTTAACAATTTAGATTTAACGAAAGAAGGTAAACTTGATTGGAAAGAATTAAGTGCATTTATGGCATTGGCGGATAAATCAGGAGCAGAAGGACAATATAACGGCAAAATAAGCCACGCCGATTTAATGACTGCATTTAGTGCAGTAAAGGATATAAATGAATCGGGAACAAACATCTTAAAACAAAATTACGGTCAACTTTTTAACACGCAAGCTTAAACAAAAAATTTATCAAAGTCTGACCAATCAAACGACTTTGTTCTCGCAAAAGCCAGCAAATTTTCGGGCTTTTGTTCTTTTAATCTTAAAAAAGCGGTATCGAAATCTTCATCAGAAGAAATAGTCAAAAGTGGCAGCAATGCCTCATAGGCCAATTTTGCGACTTTGGCATCATAATTTATAGCAACAGTAGGGACACCCATTTTAACCGCAACCAATACGGCATGGAAACGCATAGCTATCATATACTGAAGCCTCGAGATTTTTACAATAAAGTCATTCTTAGAGATTGAATGGATGATTTCCGTATTAATATCAGGATATAATTTCTTAAGCATTTTTTCAAATTTTTGGCATATATCCATATCAAGAGCATTTTGAAAAACATACAATTCGATTTTTTTATGAGCAAATTCCCTAACAACAATATCAGCTAAACGTTCAAGGAAAGCATCGCTTACCGTTTTAAACGATCTCAACTGAACCCCGACAATATCAAGAGGTTCAGCCTTGTCAATATTAATAGAAAAAACAGGGTCATTTACGATTTCTGTCTTAATTCCCCAACTTTGAAGTAAATCCGCACTCTTTACATCACGAACAGTAACTAAATCGCATTTACTTAAAAGATGCTTTACAAGGTTTTGTGAAATTTCTTTTTGCAAAGGTCCTATACCTTGAGCAAAAATAACAACTTTTTTGTTAAACAACTGTGCCAACCAGATAACAAAAGCGTAGTATATAAGACTTTTTAAACTTGTAACATCCTGCAACAAGCTTCCGCCTCCTGAAATTAACACATCACAATTTTTTACAGCAAGAACCAGTTGCAACAAGTTGAAATTTTTAACAGAATTTACATTATAAGTATAACCTGTTTTTTGAGGATTTTGAGATAAAACGGTAATATCAGCACCAACAGACTTCAAATGATCAATGAGGACAGACAAAATAGCCTCATCACCAAAATTATCAAACCCGTAATAACCGGATAACAAAACTTTTTTTGCCATAAATTAATTTTCTCCTCTTTTAAAAACAGAAAAAACAATATCCGCATCAGGAACAGATTTAACTGCACCAATACCTTTCGCCTGTAACCCTGCAGTAATTGATGCTATTTTACCGGCTTCAATTGCAGAATATCCGTGCGTAAGAGCATACAAAAACGCACCGTTAAAAGCATCTCCGGAACAGGTAGTATCAACAATGTCTTCAACCTTTGTATAAAATTCCGTAAATGTAATATTCCCGTTATATCCTGTGTAATAGCCTCCCTTTTCACTTGATTTTAAAACAACAATATTTACTCCAATATCCCACATTTTTTTAATTATATTTTCAATAGAATCCAATTCCAAAATACTGTTTGTATCATATTTAGTGCTCATAAAGAGAACATCCGTATATTGGATAACCTCATTAAAGTTCTCTTTTGCCATCTCCGGAGTATTTATCGCAATAGAGTAATTCGGGTCATAAGCGGTCATAATTCCGTTAGTACGGGCAATTTTGAACATATTAGAAACAGCTTCTTTTGCCGAAAGTGACAACGATTGCGTAATCCCGCTTGCATAAACACTTTTTGCGGATTTAATATATTCCTCCGGAACGTCTTCTATAGACAATTTAGACGGAGCAATTTTTTTCCTGTAATATATAAATTCCTTTTCCTCCGCACCAAATTTTGAAATAAAATAAAGTCCATTCGGCTCATTTGCAACCTTCACTTGTGAAATATCAAGACCTTCAACCTGCCAACTGTCCATTAAAAAATCTTTGAATGCATCGTTACCAACTCTCGTTATAAAGCCAACTTTAGCCCCAAGACGTAACGCAGTTATCGCTGAAACAAGAGCGTCTCCGCCATAATACTTATTAAGACATGTACAAGTACTTAATTTTTCATCCGTTGATAATTCTACCAAACTTTCGCCTATTGTTATCAAATCTAAATTTTCACTCATATTAACCCTTTATTTCCGCAACAATTGATTTTGCCCTATTTGCAATTTCAGAATAAGAATATCCGTCGTAAAAGTCCCTGCCTACACCGACAGCAAAAGCTCCGGCTTTTATATATTCGGAAACCTCGTTTAGTTTAATATCTCCCTGAGGAAGAACCTTCAAGAACGGCATAGGTCTTAACATATCTTCAACATAAAGGACTCCGCCCATCGCTGTAACAGGATGTATCTTTATAAGCGGGATACGTGATTTCCAAGCATTATAAGCTTCATTTGGGGTAGATGCGGTCGCAATCAGCGGTACTTGTCTATCTTTGGAGATTTTTACAAGATTTTTCTGAAATATTGGAGATGAGAGAATTTCAGCACCAGATTCTAATGCAGCTTGAGCCTGAAACGAAGTTATAATCCCACCGGCACAAACTTTTGCAAATTTAGATACCTCTGATATTGCTCCGTATATTTCCGGGGATTCAACATTTATCTCTAAAATTTTTATCCCTCCATCTACAAGAGCTTTAGCAATCCTGACAACATCACCGGCATTCTTATTTCTAAGTATGGGAAAAATCTTTTCCTCAGACAACACATCCATTAAACTTTTGTTCATAATCTACCCTTTTTTCGAAATTTATTATATCATAAAATAAACAGGGGAGATGAAAAGACATGAAATTTTTAAAATCAAAAGGATTTTTTATAAAATCATTTTTTATACATTTATTGCTATCACTGGTCATAATAATTCTCTCTTGGGGTTTTTTGGAACCATTTACGTACAACTTTATGACGAAATACTTTACAGCTACAAAAGACGGCTCTCAAGATATCGTAATAATTGCGATAGACGACAAATCTATTTCATACCACAGATGGCCGTGGCCCAGAGAATATTACGGGCAAATTTTTGAGTATCTCGACAAATATTCAACCCCAAAAATAATAGGATTTGACGCCATTATTCAAAATACGGACACCGAGCATAAAAATTCTGATGAAAAATTTTACAACTATGTAAAAAATACGAAAAACCTCGTTGTTGGGTTCAGTCCGCTGTCTACACATGTGTTTGATGAAAACAGAAGTAACGCTTATGCGAAAAAATTTCATGACAAATTTAAAGTTGATATTGAGGTTCCGTATGAATTATACGATTACGGAACATTTAACAACATCTCGGAATTTCCTGACGGATATTTCAACGCAATAAAAGAAGCAGGCTCCGTAAACATTATGTTAAACGCAAACGGATACGCAACACACTTTAACCAAATTATATCCGTAAATAAGGACTATTACCCATCATTAGGATTAAGAATGTATATGCACTTAAACAATACGAACAAGCTCACTGTGCATAGCGACAAAATTATAGTTGATAAAACTGGGTTACAAATTCCTGCTGTAGCAACAAGGTTTGGGGTGCAACATCTAATCCGGTACTACAAGTTGTATAACAAAACCGAATATACACACAAAAAATATTCGGCGTCAGATATCCTAAAATCATACGAAAATATCAAGCTCGGGGAAAAACCGATTATTGATCCAAAAGAATTTGACGGAAAAATTGTATTTGTCGGGGCTAACGCTAAAGCCGCAGCAATAGGGTTAGAGGATGCTCTTGCCAGCCCGCTTTTGACAAAACATCCCGGCGTTGATATCCAAGCAATTAATCTGGATAACCTAATTAACACGGATTTTATGAAAACCAACACAATCACTCAGGATATCCTTATTTATGCAACAATTTCATTAATTACATTCCTCGTAATAAGCAATTTTTCGTTTATAGTTTCATTACTTTTACTATTCGGATTAGCATTAGTATATTTTATAATAGCAACAATTTGCTATAGAAACGGGCTGGCAATAGAACTCAGTACCCCACTTGCAATACAAGCATTCACTACAATTTTCGGCTATTCATACCGATTTATACTTGAGGGGAAAAACAAGGAAAAAATAAAACAAGCAATGGGAAAATACCTTTCTCAAGATATCATGAAAAATGTTGTCCAGAATATTGATGATATCAAACTGGGAGGTAAACGTGCAAATGTTACGGTTCTTTTTGCAGATATCAGAGGCTTCACAAGTATGAGTGAAAAAATGAGTGCGGAAGAAGTTTCTAATATTTTAAACGAATACTTTACAGAAATTGAACCGATAATAACCAAACACAACGGGGTTATCAATAAGTTTATCGGAGATGCCGTTATGGCAATCTTTGGAGAACCTATTCAAGATATAAACCACCCGACAAATGCAGTAAAATGTGCGTATGATATGCTTAAAAAAGTTGATCAATTACGTGACAAGTGGTTATTTGAAGGTAAACCTAAGATTGAAATCGGTATCGGAATCAATACAGGAGAAGCTTTTGTCGGAAACATAGGTTCAGAAAAACGCTTAGAATATACGGTCATCGGCGACACCGTAAACCTTGCGAGCCGCATAGAAAGCTACAATAAAGTTTACCACACAAACTTTTTAGTCAGCAGCTCAACTTACTCTCACGTTAGCAAAATTGCAGACGTAATTAAAATAAGTGAAGTAACTATACGCGGGAAATCCAAGAAAATGGATATTTACGAAGTTTTGAGATTAAACGCTGAAGAATAGGCTTTTTAACGCTCTTGTAATTATTTTATGTCCCATATATAATGGTTTCAATAGTACGAATATAAATAGGGGAGCAAATTATGACAAAGAGAGTATTATTGTGTATTATGGACGGTTGGGGAATCAGTAACGATACAGCTGATTCTGATGCAACACAACTTGCAAATCCTGTCCACGTTAACGAACTTGAAAAAAATGAAAAATTTATAACAATTCACGCTGATGGCGAATATGTCGGGCTGCCTGAAGGGCAAATGGGTAATAGTGAAGTAGGTCACTTGAACCTTGGCGCAGGCAGAATTGTTTATCAAGACCTATCCAGAATTAACAATGCTATTAAAGATGGTTCCTTCTTTAAAAATGAAAGATTCTTGATGGCAATTAACCATGCTAAAAAAAACAACTCTGCACTTCACATATACGGACTTGTATCTACCGGCGGAGTTCACTCCTCATTAGACCACTTGCTTGCATTGATTAAACTTGCCGCAAATGAAGGTTTAACAAAAGTGTATGTACATGCTTTCCTTGACGGTCGTGATACACCGCCTCAAAGTGCATGCACATTCTTGGAAAAAGTTGAAGAAGAACTCAAAAAATACAACTTACCTCCGGTTGCAACCGTAATCGGAAGATACTACATAATGGATAGAGACAACCGTTGGGAACGTGTTGAAAAAGGTTACAACGCTTTGCTTCTCGGAGAAGGCGAAAAAGCTGTCTCTGCAATTGAAGGAGTAAAGGCTTCTTATGAAAAAGGAGATAACGACGAATTTGTCCTTCCAACCGTTATCGGTGGGGAAGAAAGCCGAATTCACGATGATGATTCAATTATCTTCATCAACTTCCGCCCTGACCGCGCAAGAGAAGTTTCTAAAGCTATTAATTTTGAAGATTTTGACGGTTTTGAAAGAAAGAAAGTTCTTAAAAATATTTGCTATGTAACAATGACAAAATATAATGAAGACTTCACTTTCCCTGTAGCATTCCCGAAAGAACATCTTGTAAATATTCTGGGAGATGTTTTGGAAGCTAACGGAATCAACCAATTCAGAACTGCTGAAACAGAAAAATATGCTCACGTAACGTTTTTCTTTAATGGCGGCATAGATGAACCGCAACCTCACGAAACAAGAATACTTGTTCCGTCTCCAAAAGTTGCAACATACGATTTACAGCCTGAAATGAGCGCTCCTGAAGTCTGCGAAAACGTGTTAAAGGCAATTAAAAATCCTGAATACCAATTCATCTTGGTAAACTTTGCCAATCCGGATATGGTTGGACATACTGGCGTGCTTGAAGCTGCAACAAAGGCTTGTAAAGTAGTTGACGAATGCGTCGGAAAAATTGCAGAAGCTTGTAAACAAAATGATATTATTATGTTGCTGACTGCAGACCACGGAAATTCGGAAGTAATGATTAACAAAGCTACCGGGAAACCTCAAACTGCACATACAACAAACAAAGTGCCGTTTGTTTTAATCAATGCGCCTGAAGAAATTGAGCTTAAAGAAGACGGAGCTTTGTGTAACATAGCCCCAACAGTTCTGCAATTACTTGAAATTGAACAACCAAAAGAAATGAACTGTGAATCACTAATTAAGTAATTATGCTCGGAACAGTATTTTTTAATACTGTTCCGCCTTATAAGAAAGAGATAATGAGAAAGATGACAACAGAAAACACTTTAGATATTGATTTTTCTATTAAAAAGAACAATGTAGACGAACTTTTTTTTAACCTGTCAGAAAACCCTGAAGGATTTAAAAACAAAGACTTTCGTTACACGTTAAGTTTGATTTATCAAACTATAGAAGATGAATTTAAAGATGTTTTCGTAAGTCCGCATGCACCGGCGAGAAATACTGATTTTTTTCTGGTAAATGAAAGCGGAAAACTCTCATTCTTCATCACACCAACAAATAATTTTGAATACTACTTAAAATCTAAAGGCTCTTTGTTCCGCTTTCGCTCTCAAGTAATGGGAGAACATGTCGGATATGCAATGAGTTTGGATTTAGTAATGGATTATTTTGGCGGGTTTGCAGATGTCGTTGATATGGAAGCACTTACACCGACATTTATATACATGAACTCTCTTGCACACTTCGTAATGAAATTAATTGAAAAATTATATTTCATCCCTGTTGTAAAAACTAAAAATTCAATGTTTAAAATTGTTTATGAACCTATTATCCCAAATCAGCAAGTTGCACGAATTATTAACCAATTTGAAGAAAACATTCCGGATAATCTTTTTATAAAAGGAGAAAAGCCTGAAAACTTTGTAAACGATTTTATTCACAACTACATGAATTATGTAATCTATAAATTTTTAGGAATAAAAGCATACAAATTTAAAGATGTTAAGTCCGGAACATACATGATAAAAGACCTTGAGCAAAGATCTGTAATGCGCGGGAATGATATTGCAGAAAACATTGCTCAATGGTTTGATGAATTGTACTTAGGCAAGTATGACGTTATACCGTTCTTCAAAATCGAAAAAGTAGAAGATGAATTATTTAGGCTAAAAGTTTACATAAAAAATAGAAAAACGGAAGAAAGTGTTTTAATAGATGAACTTTACCACGAAGATACCATATTTGGGGCAAACTCTTCTGATATTGCAAAAATTATAGAAAAACAATTGAATTATGCAAATCGTTATATGCCTGAATTGGAACAATTGTTTGAAGATGAAGATAAACTCGCACTTGATCTGAATTTAAATGAAGTTTATAAAATAATAACTCAAACTGCGTACTACCTGCAAAAAGCACAAATTGAAGTTATTCTGCCAAAAGAGCTTGTAAACATTGTAATACCGCGGGCATCAATAAACGCAAAAGTAAAAGCCTCTCGTTCTCAAGATTTGGCTGATTTGTTTAATAACAATTCTTCTTCTAAAATTGCTTTGGATGATATTCTTGATTTTTCATACGAAATCGCAATCGGAAACGAAAAAATCTCACTTGAAGAGTTTAACAAACTTGTAGAAAGCAGTAATGGATTAATAAAATACAAAAATAAATATGTTCTTATTGATAAAGAAGAAAGTAAGAAAATATTTGAACAAATTGCAAAAGCAAACTTTAAATCTATGTCAAGAATGGAGCTTATACATGCCTCAATGTCAGGACAGCTTGCTCAATATGATTTTGACTATGATGAAGCTTACGCGAGAATTATTCAAGACTTTACAAAACCGGTAGAGGTTGATCCGCCGGAAACATTAAAAGGAGAACTCCGACCATACCAACAAACAGGTCTAAAATGGTTGTGGACGAACGTTTCCAAAGGATTTGGGGTTTGTATGGCTGATGACATGGGTTTAGGTAAAACAATTCAGATAATCAGTTTAATTCTTAAATTAAAGGAAGAAAATAAACTAAAAAAACCAGTATTGGTAATCTGTCCGACAACATTGATGGGGAATTGGATGAAAGAACTTCAAATGTTTGCTCCATCACTTGATGCAGTAGTTTATCATGGCACAGAAAGACAGTTGGATGTAAATCATGATATAATTCTTACAACATACGCAATAATGAGAATAGATGTGGAAGAACTTAAGAAACAACAATGGGGTATGGTAATTGTTGATGAAGCTCAAAACATTAAAAATCCGGATACAGCACAAACATTGGCTATAAAAACACTAAAAGCAGATATTAAGGTTGCAATGACAGGTACTCCGGTAGAAAACCGCTTGACTGAGTTATGGAGTATTTTTGATTTTATCAATCAAGGATACCTTGGAAGCCTGAGAGAATTTCAAAAAAGCTATGCAATACCTATTGAAAGATTTAAAGAAAATTCTCGCGCTGCAAAATTAAAAATGTCAGTATCACCGTTTGTACTAAGACGATTAAAAACAGACAAACACGTCATTTCAGACTTACCTGAAAAAATGGTACTTAATGAATATTGCTATCTATCAAAAACGCAAGCTGTTCTTTACGAAAAGACCCTAAACGAAATGATGGAAAAAATAAGTGAATTTTCAGGTATCAACAGACGTGGCAATATATTTAAACTTATTACCGCATTAAAACAAATATGCAACCATCCATACCAATTCTTGAAATCAGGCGAAATGAGCAGAGAACTTTCAGGAAAAATGGACAAATGCATTTCTACTGTTGAAAGCATATTGGAGAATGGAGAAAAAACTCTCATATTTACACAATACAAGGAAATGGGAGATATACTTTGTAAAGTTATTTCAGAAGAATGTAATACTGATCCTTTATTTTTCCATGGTTCTTTAACAGTTCCGCAAAGAGAAGAGCTTATCAATAAATTCCAGACCAAGGACGATGCAAAAGTTATGATTCTTTCATTAAAAGCCGGTGGGACTGGTTTAAACCTTACAAGCGCAACTAACGTAATCCATTACGACTTATGGTGGAACCCTGCAGTAGAAGATCAGGCAACAGATAGGACTTACCGTATCGGTCAAGACAAAAACGTTATGGTTCACCGTATGATTACGCTTGGAACATTTGAAGAAAAAATCGACGAAATGCTCAAATCTAAGAAAGAACTGGCAGACTTAGCGGTTTACGAAGGCGAAAAAATTATTACAGAACTTTCAGACGAAGAAATCTACGAAATTTTCACATTATCTGCATAAAACAATCACCAACAGTTTCCAAGTTCCCAAGGGGACTGAAACGAATAATTTTGAACAGTCGTGCAACTATTTATTCGCTCTACAAACTTGTTCATTGTAGCTTTTAATGCTTTCTGACGAACCAATTGGTCACTGACTGGAGGTGAATTGCTTGTTGGCAAACGGCTTTCTTCAACATTCCCATCAGTCTTAGCATATTCTGGCTCAAGCTCAGCCATGCCTAAACCCTGTTCTGACGCCGCAAAATCTTGTTCTATACCACTCGACTCCTGCTCTGCCATAGACAGTTCCTGCTCAAGCTTTTCAAACAATTCCGGATCATCATCCATTATATTATTTAAAGATTTAATAGCGTTATCATACCGTTCTTGAACAACCGGAGAAATTTCAGGTGCATTAGGGTCATTAAGATTTTCCTGAATAATCTTGGTATCCTCATTTAGTACCTCTGCAGCACTCCTTACCAAGTCTTTTCTTGCAGACTGGTTATATTTAGCCCTTAAAGCCTCCAGTCGGGCATTTTTTGTGGTTATTTTTTCAGCCTCAGATTTATTACATCCAAGAGCATTATGAGCAAGTTTTCCTGCGCCCCAGCTTGCGAAACCGCCAATGATAGCGCCGGCAATACCGCCAACTATATTCCCCACACCGGGACAAACAGACCCCACAGCCGTTCCAATTGCAGCACCGGCCTTCATCCCGGCAAAGAAGCCTACAGCTTCTGCAGCTGCGACACCTGTAGATTTGGCAATCTCTTTTCGCATTGCCTTACCACCGCCAACCTTATATGCAGCATCAAACTTATCATAATCTGCAGCAACAGATAATACAGCAAAAGCACCGTTAACTTTAACAAATCTACCGGCAGTTCTCAACGCAGGAGATACAGAATTTAAAGTTTTCAAACCTGTATTTAAAGCCCTTACTCCTGTTACCGTTTTTAGGGCATTCTTTGATTTTCCAATAAGTGTTACAGGGCGTAAATTACCTGTAAACTTTGCCTTATAAGCTGCAAGTCTGGCGTCGGCAAAAGCTTGTTTAAACTCTTTTATCTTTTTTGCCTGCTCTGCCCCCTTCAGATTTTTTGCTTCCTGAAGAAGACGTCGAGCTTTTTTATAATATCTGGCTTCTCTGCCTTGCATTTGCACTTTTAATTGCTGTTTAGGCTTTAAGTTTGCAAATTCGGTAGAAGAAAGCGCAGATGATTTCGGCATTTTTCGAGCATATTCCTGTAACTCATTCCAACGCCAAGAATTCCTTAATGTTTCATAAGTATTATTTCCTCTTACAGCATTACGCATTTCTAATTGTTGCTTTAATTGCGTAAATGGAGATGCTTTGTTTTTTGAAAAAATATTCGAAATTTTCTGTCCGCCGTATTTTGCAAATTCAATACCACTACCAATTGCACCGTTTAGTAATACACCATCTTGAAAAGACATGTAATCACTATTGCAATCAACTGTATTCAAATACAGCGCCAAATTATAGTAATCGTTATAATTACCGTAATCAATAGACATTTTCAATTTCCCCGAAAATTTTATTTCTCCGCTACATATATATAAAGAATTATAAAAGATAAAAAATGCTTAAATGTAACAACATGTAAACAGTCCGATATATTATCGGACTGTTAAAGTTTTTTCTTAAGGGTTGTTATAGTTAAACTAGATTTGCTACATATCTTTGATAATATGAGTCTGGATTTTGCATTGCAGCTTGCTGCAATTGTTGTATCATATACTGATCCGCACTCATACCACTTGTTGCAAAAGGATTGGTAGTCCCGGTATCAAAATGCTCTCCCGGCATTGACATTTGAGATTGGTTCATTGCAAGTTTTTCTTCTTGTTCTGCTTTTTTTTCGGAATAGCTTTTTCCTACAAGTTTGCTTGTTAACCATTCACCTACAAAACCGCCGATAAGGCCTCCGACAATTGGTATCGGACATAAAGCTTGACCTATACAGAAACCTGCCATACTGCCGACGGCTCTGGCACCTGCTTTTACGAATTCTGCAGCACCATCCACAACACCGCCATCCATAGTAGCTTTTATAATATTAGGGGTTTCAAACGCCAAGAATATAAGCGAACCTATTAACGGCATTTTTGTACCAAGAGATTTTGCAGCACCAGTGATACTTCCCCATAATCCGCTTTTACCTGCGGCTTTTGCGGCTGCTCCACCTGCGGTCCAACCGTTTCTTATACCTGCCGGAATATCAAGCAAATTCTTCTTCATTGCCTTGAAGAAGCCACCTTCTTGCGCTATTAAAGAATTATTGTGAGCTTCAGAAGCTTTGAAAGCATCTTTCAATTTCGTCCAAAAATTACTATAACCAGTACCACCAACATATTTACCTGTAGCAGCATCTTTAGTTCCTCTAACAGCTGTTCGCAATGAATTGGTAAAAGCTTCGCCGCCTGTACCTAATGCGAAATCAGGTGCCATTTTAACACCACGTTTTGCATAATTCCAAATTCTGTTAAGCGTAACCGGACTAATTAATGACATAACTTACCTACCTACACATAAACTTACTATAACTACCTTACTTATATAAAGTATTTTTTTGACTGACAATTGCCAAACTTTTCTTTTATGTTACAAAAGTTAATATATTGGCAGAATAGACATTCTGACTTTTTCTGTTACAATGAAACTAAAGGGGGAGGATGATGTTCAAACGCTTGTTAACTTTTAAAAATATAATTTTTGCGATTTTAGTTGTTGGTTTACTACTACTTCTACCAAAAATTGTTAATATTTTACTATTGTTTTTTGCAGCCTATGTAATTGCCTGTGCACTTAACCCACATGTCGTTAAGATGCAAAAATATATGAGCAGAAGTTTAGCGTCATTAGTTGCAGTATTCCTTAGCTGTTTTGCAATATTTGCACTATTTATCCCTATTCTTATTATGACTTTTAAAGAAATAAGTACATTTTTATTAAACTTACCGCATAAAATAGCTGCGCTTATAAATTACCTAAATTCAGCAACAATCTTCGGCAAAAAGTTAACAGATATACTTGCAGAAAATAACATTCTAGGAGGCAATCCGGATTTTGCAGGAAATCTGGTAAACCAATCTTGGAATTTTACCTTAGGAATTTTTGAAGTTGCAGTCATTTCAGTAGCGTTAATGATGATTGTATACTATCTGCTAGTTGATAAAGATTACTTAAGAAAAAAGTTTATAGAATTCTTCCCATTTGATATAAAACTCAGAGCAAGTCAGATTTTATCTACAATAAGCAACAAGGTTGGGGGATATGTTGGAGCACAAATTCTCTCTATGATTGCTGTTGGTTTGATGACAATGATTTTCCTTGCAGTTATGCGTGTTGATTATTTCTTACTGCTTGGTTTAATTACAGGTATCTTAGATATCGTACCTATTGTCGGTCCGACTCTTGCGCTTGCAATAATACTTCTTGTTGCCTATCCGCTTGGACTTGTTAAAGCTATTCTTATAATTGCCCTGTTTCTAACCGTACAACAGATATCAAATTATATTGTCAGACCGATTGTCTTTGGGAAATACATGGAACTTCACCCTCTGATGATGTTTTTGGCGTTATTTTTAGCTCAACAGTTTTTAGGCTTTTGGGGAGTAATATTGTCCCCTGCAATTGCAGCTACAATTTGTGTTCTGGTAGATGAACTCTACTTAAAACAAATTAATGCAAAAAATGAGGCTGGAGAAGATGAATAATTCGGACATATTTTTATATAATCCGATTACTCAAAAAAACACTGATATAAACGTTTGGATGGCTTTTCCGGGCCCTGAGAGTTTTGCTCTTTCGTCTCTCGGATACTTGTGGCTTTGTAAAAGTATTGATGAATGCGAAGATATTAATATTGAAAAAATATACGCGGATTCAAAACATACCATACATCGCGCCGAAGATGTTGATATGCTAGGATTTTCATTTTCCTTTGATAATGACTTTTTAACTATTTTTGAAATGCTGGATAAATACAGTATCCCATTACGCAAAGAAAAAAGAAATCAATTACTGTTTGCCGGTGGGCCTGTAATTACAGCAAACCCATCTCCTTATGAAGATTTTTTTGATTTCTTTATTATTGGTGACGGGGAAGATGCTAACTTAAAGGCTATTCGGGTTTATCAAGAATTTAAAAATCTTCCCAAAAAAGAAATTCTCAAAAAAATTGCAAAAATTGAAGGTGTTTATGTACCAGAACTAACAAATGAAAAAGTTAAAAAACTCACAAAAAAACTCTCGGAATGTATCTATACACCGATAATCAGTGAACGCGCGTTTTTCCCGAATACTTTTATTATGGAAGTTGCACGCGGGTGTGCTAACAGATGTGGCTTTTGCCTTGCATCATACATAAATCTTCCTTTGAGATTTATGTCGTATGAGGAAATCATCAAAATTATTGATTTGGGGCTTGAGCATACCGATAAAATTGCACTGTTGGGTGCACAATTGAGTGCACATCCGAAATTTGGCAAAATTTGTGAATATATTTACGAAAAAATTTGCTCAGGTAGAAAAATTGAGATGAGCGTTTCTTCCCTAAGGGTTGATGCGATTACCCCTGATATTTTGAAGACTCTTGTTGCCTGCGAGCAGAAAAACGTGACCCTTGCAATAGAAGCAGGGAGTGAGAGACTGAGAAAAGTCATCAATAAAAATTTGACCAAGGAACAAATATTTAACGCTGCCGAAACAGCAAAAAATGCAGGATTAAAAGGCTTTAAGTTTTACGGAATGCTCGGGCTTCCGACCGAAACATACGAAGATTTGGATGAGATGATTTCTCTTGCAAAAGAGTTAAAACAAAAGTATAAAGGCTTTGATATAACATTCGGATTTTCAACATTTGTACCGAAACCAAATACTCCTTTCCAGTGGTGCGGCAGAGAATCTACCAAACTTTTGGAAGAAAAATCTGCTTATATCAAGAAAGAAATGCATAAAATCGGGGTTCAGGCTTCTGTTTCAAGTGCAAAATGGGATTATTGGCAGGCAGTACTATCACGTGGTGACAATACTTTCGGAGATTTTCTCGAAGAAGTTTACCGCAGTGGCGGCAAGCTTGGGGCTTTCAAGCGAGCTGCCAAGCTTTGCAACATAAATCCCGACTATTACGCCTGCGAGAATTGGAGTTTTGACAAAAAACTGCCTTGGGATTTTATCGAACTGAAACCCGGCAAAGAGTTTCTAATAAAAGAAAATCAACGGCTGATAAATCAATAATTACAGCGGAGTGTAGTCCGAATAGATTAGCCCTTTCCAGCTTTTAAAATAACTAATTTGTGTTGCAGAACCACTTTTAATGTATATGTGTTGCATTGATGAATGTGGCGCATCAAGTGCATCACAAATTGCAGCCTTAATAACATCAGGATGCGTAACTATGATTATACGATTTCCTTCATTTTCTTTAACAATCTCATCAATCTTTAAACTAACACGCTCAATAAAAGAAGTTATACATTCAGCATCTTCCGGTGTACTTTTTTGGGGCTCATAAATTAATCTCTGCAACAACTCAGGATATTTCACTTCCAACTGCTCAAAGCTGATTCCACTAAACGAACCACAATCTCTTGGAGGCAAATCAATTACTTCAAACAATTTTTTATAAACTTTTGAAATATACTTTGCCGTTTGAATACACCTTACTGCTGAAGATGTGTAAATCTTATCATTCTTTACCCCACGCTGTTTCAGATAATCACAAATTTTTTCAACCTCTTCTATACCATTTTCATTAAGAGGGGGGTAATTATCCTTATCCGAAAACCTGTTTTCTTCGGAGTAAATTGTTGCGCCATGACTGATAAAAGTAATCTTACATTTTCTATCAAAATACATATTTTTAGACCTCTTATAAATATTATAACATATATTTTGATTTTTGTAGTAATATAGTTTTAAAGAAAAAAGGAGAAGCATATGAGAGGAAAAGCATTTAAGTTTGGAGACAACATCTCAACAGATCACATTGCACCCGGAAGACTTTTTCACCTAAGGTCAAATTTACCCGAGTTTGCAAAACACGTTCTTGAAGACGCCGATCCTGAATTTGCTTCAAAGATGAGTAAAGGGGATTTTGTTGTCGGCGGTTCTAATTTCGGGTTAGGCTCATCTAGAGAACACGCTCCGCAAATAATTAAAATCGCAGGAGTAGGAGCTGTAATTGCCAAGTCTTTTGCAAGAATTTTTTATAGAAACGCTATCAATATCGGACTTTTGGCTATAGAATGCGATACTGACGGAATTGATGCGGGGGACGAGCTTGAACTTGATATTGAAAAAGGTATTTTAACCGATTTAACTAACGGAGCAATCATTCCGATAGAACCGCTTCCGCCTGTTATGATTAAAATGCTAAATGATGGCGGACTTGTTGAACATATAAAGAAAAACGGCGGATTTAAACTTTCATAGAAAAAGTTAACATACGGTTGACATTTAGTTATCAGCATAGTTTAATGAAGTTACACTGGCGGAGTTTTCGTGCTGAAATTTCTGGCAGTCAGGCAAAAATAGGACGTAGGAATTACGGAACAACAGGCGCAAATGCGCTCGGGGTTTAATAATTTGGCAGTCCAGTCATACCGGAATGCGTAAGGGTTTCAGGATATGGTTTTGCCGAATGTAGTACAAATTTAAGGAGAAAAAAATGCCTACAATTAACCAGCTTGTACGTTCAGAACGTAAAAAGCTTACAGACAAAACAAAATCTCCGGCTTTGATGAATTGTCCTCAAAGACGTGGAGTATGTACAAGGGTTTACACAACAACCCCTAAAAAACCTAACTCAGCTTTGAGAAAAGTTGCAAGGGTTAGATTAACTAACGGATTTGAAGTTACTTCATATATTCCGGGTATCGGTCACAACCTTCAAGAACACAGTGTTGTTCTTATCAGAGGCGGCAGGGTAAAAGACCTTCCGGGTGTTCGTTACCACATCGTTCGTGGTACTTTGGATACTGCAGGTGTTGCTAACCGTGCACAAAGCAGATCTAAATACGGTGCAAAGAAAAACGCTAAAGGAGGTAAGAAGTAATGTCAAGACGTTCTAAACCGGCTAAACGTATTCCGTTAGCTGATCCGGTATATAACAGCGTTGATATCTCTAAATTTATCAACAGAATTATGAGACGTGGTAAAAAATCATTAGCTGAAAAAATCTTCTACGCTACTTTAGCTAAACTTGAAGAAAGAACCGGCGAAAAAGCTTTGGAAGTTTTCCAAAAAGCTATGACAAATGCTACTCCGTTATTGGAAGTTAAAGCAAGACGTATCGGTGGTTCTACTTACCAAGTACCGATTGAAGTTAAAGCAGACAGAGGTTTTGCTCTTGCTTCTTCATGGTTGATTGAAGCTGCTAAAAAACGCGGCGGCAAATCATTCATTGACAAATTAACTAACGAATTGATTGACGCTTCAAACGGCTCAGGTGCAGCTTGCAAAAAACGTGAAGATACTCACAAAATGGCTGAAGCTAACA
>CAYUQM010000031.1:0-21277 GCA_964446855.1 uncultured Muribaculaceae bacterium | reverse complement strand
ACCCCCGACCTTTTGGTTCGTAGCCAAACGCTCTATCCAGCTGAGCTACGGGCGCATATCGCGCTCGTCTTTGATTGTATCAAGAAAAAATTTTATTTTCAAGCACTTTTTTGTAAACAATAAGTAACAAAAAATTAATAAAAGGCAAAAAGAATTATTCACACCCTTTATAATTCGTAAAGCGAAAGGGGAAATATGAAAGTCGCAGCAATTAATTTCAAACCAATTACTTATAACAACACAATTACAGTAAACTCAAAATCACAGAAACAAAATTCTGAACCTCGGAACATATCCCCTGACTTAATACTTAAGCAGATGGGGCAACTTGCTTACAAACCTGTAGCCTTTAAAGGAAATAGTTTTATAACAACAGTTGAAGATAACTTTTTCCAACTGCCAAATGGTGCAAAACCTGATAATTTCCAGCTTGCCGCAGCTCAAAACATATATCTTGATAACGATGTTCTGGTTACTGCACCTACAGGAACAGGTAAAACCGCAATTGCACATTATGCAATAACTAAAAATTTACGAAATAACGAAAAAACTTTTTATACTACACCTTTAAAAGCATTAAGCAATGAAAAATTTAGAGATTTTCAAAAAATATACGGAGAAGAAAATGTCGGAATTCTCACCGGAGATTCGAAAATAAACAAAGATGCTCCAATAATCGTTATGACTACTGAAGTATATCGAAACATGGTTTTCGGCGATAAGTTTGACAGACATAATGATATGCTTGACGGATTAAAAACAGTTATTTTTGATGAATTACATTATCTTGGAGATATAGACAGAGGCGGCATCTGGGAACAATCCATATTCTTATCCGACCCTGATACCCAATTAGTATCACTCTCAGCTACAATCGGAAACAATAAAGAAATTGCAAGCTGGATGGCTAAAACTAAACAACACGAAAAACCGGAAATAATTACAGGAACTAACGAGGAAATCAAGGAATATAAAGCCTCTGAAGAGCAACCGATACATACTGTTCTGATAGATGTTCCGTCTGCAAACAGGCATGTTCCGCTAAAATTTGAAAATATAATTATTAACACAGAAACAGAAGATGACGACCAACCAAAAACCAAGAAAAAATCTAAAGCAAAATCAAGATTTAACGAGCAAATGCAAAGAATGTCAGCAATGGCAAGAAAGAAAGGTATAGTCCCAACATACGCTTATACCGATGTGGTAAGGGAGCTACATGCCAGAGACAGACTGCCGGCTATTTTCTTTGTGTTTGATAAAAGAAACAGTAGGGATATATTAGAACACTTAACAAAATATGGAGAAAAACTCACCACGGACGAAGAACGACTCGAAATTCGACAAATCATTGAAAATTACGAAAAAGCAGGTAAATACCTCGGTGAATCATTAGATGAAAAAGCATTATTGAGAGGATACGCTATCCATAACGCAGGTCTTTTACCAACCCAAAAAGAACTTGTGGAAGAATTATTCCAAAAGAAACTGATAAAAGCCGTTATTGCAACCGAAACTCTTTCTGCAGGAATTAACATGCCAACAAGAACTACGGTCATCACTGCAAGCCGAAAGCCCTCTTCAACCCCTGACGGAGACGACAACAAACGCTCATTATCCGCAAACGAATTTCATCAAATGGCAGGAAGAGCAGGAAGAAGAGGTATAGACAAAATCGGCTACTGTTACACTTTAAGCACGGATGAACATCAAGCCGAAAAATTCAACAAATTGATTAAATCTAACCCGAATAACCTTAGAAGTGCATTTAAACCTGATTACTCCTTTATCGCAAAATACTATGACGCTTGCCAAAGTGATGAAATGCTTGATTTAATCTGCGAAAAATCCCTCTTTACATATAATGAAGTCAACCATCTCTCAGAAAAAAGTAAAAAGAATTTAAAAAATGTATTTAACGGAAAAATAAGTATTCTGAAAGATTTAGGTTATCTATCATTAAGCAACAAACTGACAACTAAAGGACAATTGATTGCTAATCTGAACGGGTATGAGCAAATTCCGATTATGGAAATGGTTGATTCAAGAATATTCAGTGACATGTCCCCTGTGGAACTGGCAGCAACGGTAGGTGCTCTTGCTAATATTAATGAGAAAAAAGAAAAGAAAGGTAATGACTTACACTCTATATTTAAACAGTTCTCTCATGAAAATAAAACCGTGGAAAACTTCATGTCCGAATTAGAAAAAACGCTGAATAAATATAACGCTCTATCTTTGGAACAAGATAAGAAATTTCATTCAAAAGAAGCCAACGATGAATTGACTAAAAACATTTATAAATGGGCTGAACTAAACTCCAACAATGAAGACTCCATTGAAAACTGGAGCAAAATCTATCATAATGCGGATGAACGCACCTACAAAGACGAAGGAACTCTTTTTAGGGGAATAATGATGGCAATCGACTTACTAAAACAGCTACAAACCGTCTGCAAACAAGGTGTAAAAACCTCAACTTCTATAGATGAACGTAAATATTATCACGATTTATATCACAACATTGATAAATCAATTGAACTGATTAACAAAGAACCGGCAATAGGCTAATAAACACGATAAGCAATAAAAACAGGGTTTCAATAAGAACCCTGTTTTCCTGTTTATTTAATGTTTACCTTAAACTTTTTAACGTTGACGATAAACTTTCCTTGTATTCTTTTCAATATCAGGAGTGTCAATCTCAAATACGTGAACCCTTGCCGGTCCTACATCAACTCTCAATTCTCCGTTAACAGCTTGGAAGATACTTTCTTTACCGTATGATGGTAATAAGTTTTCAAGTTTCTGCTCTGCCTTTAATGTAGGAACTTTAATTTTACAAGCAACAGCACGATTAACATTTTTATTTACTACAACCAATAAGGTTTTTCCTTGATAATGTCTTGCGTATGTGATTATTTGATCGTTCTTATCTCCTTCTTTATCAAGAACGATAAATGTACCTTTAGGTCCAACCACTTCTGAGTATTTATCTCTTAACTCATGAGAAGCTTGAATAAAAGGTCTTATAGTGTCTTCATTACCATCAGGTTTTCTGGACAAATTAAACAAATCCAACTTACCATAGTGAACAGTCATTTCATGATTATCAGTCATTGAATCAGGAGAGTATTTTTCTGCATATTGTCTTGTATAATAATCCCCAGTCTGAAAACCATCTACTTGATACATATTAGTCATAGGAATCGTTGCTTCCAACCCCATAATCATTTTGCAAAAATCAGCTCCACCATGAAACATTGGTGACAAATCATCATGAGATGCAAAAGATGCAATCAGCGATTTACCGGGTTCTAGACTATAAGACATGTCTAACTGTTCTTTAATATAATTAACGAATTCTGACGCAGTTTTCCACTCACTAAACAAGTGATACTGACCATAATAAGAGTCAAATCCAGCACGTAAGACATCATCTGGTCTATCCGCAGGCATATTAACCATAGGGGAAGCATCTTCATGTGTGTATGATTCTGCAAGCCAAGCGAATTCAGGGTCTCTCTGTCTTGAATATTTAATTAAAATATCCCAGAATTCAACAGGTTTAGCTCTGGCAACATCAGCACGTATACCGTCAACACCTAAATCAATACACATATCAATAAACTGTTTATGAAGCTCTAATAACTTGGTATTAAGGGTCCTTTTACCTTCATCTTCCCAAGGCTGAAACATTCTGATATCATTCCAACCCTGAGGGGTTTTTGCCATACCGTCTTTTTCCATAGCCATCCATTCCGGATGCATATCAAACATCTCTGTTGATGCACAACTAGGCAAATCTAACATAACTTTAATATCACGTTTATGACATTCATCTATAAAACTTTTAAACTGTTCTTTTGCGCTTCTTGGATCACTTCTATCTGCTAACATAGGATCAATTTCAAGCATATCTAACGGTGAATAGACCGAACCTGCAGTTCCCATTGCTTGGATTTTACCGGGAGGATTTACAGGAAGCACGTGCAGGGTATTAAAACCATCAGCCTTCACTTCATCCAGACGTTCTATCGCATTCTTAAAAGTACCGTGCTGCTCATCTCCATCAATGTACTCGTTACCATTTTCATCCTTTGCATTAAATATACGAGGAATCATTGCTAAAATTTTTGCATCACAGTGTCTAAAAAGAGTTTTTAAATCATTTGTATAAAGCATTTTCTTCACAGTTTTTTTAGACTCAACTGCAGCAGTTTGTTCCGGTTTTACTACGATAGGAGAATTTGCAGCAGCTTGACTGTCAAGATATCGGTTTAGTAAGTTCCCGCTACCAAAACTAACAGAAGGAGTTTGTTTTGTTTTAGGTGCAGATTGCATTGGCATCTGTTGAATTGTATTTAATTTTAATAGTAATAAATTTGAAGTATTCAACATATTTCTAAACCTTATTTTTCCTTACTCTTTTACCGCCTTGCCCGAAAAAGAATTGTGACAGCACCGTAAATCCTAATAAACCGGCTCCAAATCCGCCGAACATTTTTAACCATTTTTTTGTATTGTAAGATTGTCTGCAGCTATTAGCGATTAACTCATCTAATGCACTACCAACGCACAAACTTCTTTCCCCAGGTGTTGAATTAGAATAAACTCTGCTACCATTTTCCCAGATATCATGAACAACTTTTGAAGGATACGCAAAGTTTTCCAAATTACCAACACTGCGCATCATATTTTTACGAAATTCTGATAACATCTGTTTAACTGACGAATGTTCTGTTAAAGCTGCCGAAGTTTCCGGTTGAACAGCTCCGCCATATAGTAAATTCATTACTCGCTTAAAGAAGTCAGTATCATTAGGCAAAAACACTCCGGTTTCGCCAAGCTTTTTCGGATTATAATAAGTATATTTTATAGTATTATCACTATTTAATGTAATTCCGCCAAAATCAGAATTTTCCGGTTTCAAGTTTCTCAAAAACTCAAACTTGACAGAATAATCAGAAATTCTTCCGCTTGTAGAGAGGTATTCGCTCAATGCTACAATTTCTTCCTTAACTTCTTTTGAAACCTCTTTTGGTAAAATTTCTCCTACAACATTATCATTAATATCGTACTTGATATTCATAATATTCAAATGAGGATCATTCATAATAGTTCGGTAAAAATTCATTGTATTAAAGAATCTGGCAAATGAATTTTTAACATTAGTCAAATTGTCATTCACAAATGCTCTTGAAATACCTATTAAAGACCCGGCCTCATTTCCGTTAATACCAACAAGCCGTTCTGCAGTTTTATTAAACCCTAAATCTCTGAACGCCTGTGCAGCATCATTAAAGGAAGTTTCTAACTGAGAAATGTATTTACCCGTCATGTTATCAGGCTTCACATAACGTTCTATTTCCGATAATTTTGCCGCTGCAGCTTTCATAACTTCATTGTATGAATTGCTATCAGAAGCAATCTGCTGCATTTTTTTATTTAGTAATTTTGCAACCAAAGTTCTATCGTGTCTTGTATTCTCAATTTCTTCCGGTGTAATCTTTAAAATGTCAAGCAAGGAATTTGCAACATCATTCCATAATTTACCTTTAGCTGTATCCGGAGCAGAAGCAAGTTTTTTAAACGAATATACACTTAGGGCATTGTTTTCAGCACAAAAACCTGCCATCCTAGATGCTAACTCTTTAATTATATTTTGTGCAGCATCATCAAAAATATTTGTCGAACTATTCGTAAGCACACTAATTAACGGTCCTGTTTCCAGAGTTTCACCAGCTAACGCTTTTACAATTTTTTTGGTAAGATTTTTGTTAATACCGGCACCACTGTTATTTAGTTTCTGTATATTTTGCTCAACAAGAGTCCCTACAGAATCCGTAATAGACTTCATCTCATGTATTGTAAGCTGTTTACCATCATATTTTTCAACATCAAATAAATGAACCAGCTGCTCTTCTGTAGGAACAATTTTCGAAAGTTGTTGACTTAATACACCTTCTCCAACTGTTTTTTTGATAGTCTTAGAAGTTGCGTCCATCATTGGCTTAATTTGCAATTTAGAAATATTATATCTATCACCAATAAACATCCTTTCTAAATCTGCCTGAACACCTAATGCTACTTTAGGATTCAACTCTTGAGTCAAGGCTGCAGTAAGCTTGGATATAACACCTTTATCCATAATACTGCCTTTATACATCTCAATTACACCATTAACATCATTTATAATATTATTCGGATAATATCTTTTCTGTGAGGATGCAAAATCAACAAGAATATTATCAACTCGTTTATTCATAAAGTAACTATGAACATCCTTAACATAAGGTTCCAAACGATTACAAATCAAAGAACTCATAAGCGGAGTAGCAAAACCGGCTGTTAACATCCACATAGTATTATTCTGCAAAGCGACCTGACGCATCCGGTCTTGAACAGCATCACGTCTGTTAGGCATATCTTTCGGAATCCCCATCCTATTCCCGATACGCTTTATTTCTTTATCTGTAATCAAATCAAACGGTAAATATTGATTATCTTGGAAGAATGGTTTTTTTCTGCCTTGACTATCCTCATATCTCATAAAAGGATTAAATCCATGAATCAATCTAGCCGGAAGCTCCAATGCAATTTTAGGCCATAAGGTCATTGATGCGAAGAAAGAAGCTAACCCGACAAATTCCATACCTTTTGCTACAGGAGCTTTTTTTATTGAGAAAAGATAACTGGCAAGAGCAAGACCACCCAGCTTCATCCCTAAATCATTTAACTTGCCTAACTGATGATCGTTCGCATCACCTTTCCAAGCTGCTTTTAAGGCTTTCATATCATATGCCATATCCTGTACAAAAACTGCCGGAGCAGCCATAATATTATCTTTTACAATATGACCCTTAGGTGGAAGTGGTCTGATAAATGTACGATTGGCAAGCTCGCGATTTATATCAAAGTTAGGCTTAGCTTTTCGTCTTGTAATAACCTCAATTTCTTCGCCTGAATATAGAGGATTATTCTGAGGCAAAGTGTTTTTAGTTTGTACGTAGCTGTTAATCAAATTTGTCTGCATATTAGTTCACCACATACTTTCTATCTTTTTCAATAATATCAGCCGAATCAAGTTTAGAAGGCTTATTTGAACTTGAAAGAACATTAACAAGCCCCAAAAGCGTAGATGCAGCAGCAGTCCCGACTAACGCAATCCCTGCGTATTTTGTCAAACCTTTTGAACCGGCAGGACCCTTCAGAAAATCTCTGGTACTATCGTAAAAGCTATCACAAAAAGTTCCTATTGAATGTAAAACTCTCTTAGGCTGCCAGAATTTCAAAGTAGCATCCTTGAAAAACTCCTCCCAAGGCTTTTGAAGTGCTATACCAACACCAGTTGCTGCCCACAAGTACGAAGAGAATGTTTTCGCCAAATTAGTTTTTACAGCAATTTCCTTAATCCTAGGCTTTGCATCTTGATCGGAGTCATTAAGGTTTGAACCAATACCTAACTTTTTAGCAACTTTATCATAATATCCGTTGCGTACTTCACCCTTTGACTCATCACCGTAATTCAAATCCCAATATGGGAATTCTAAACTTTCGTATACTTTGTGGAACTCAACAGAAGACGTATCACTGTCATCTTTACGCTCAGGCAACTTGAAGCACAACTTTACATAAGGCTGTTCTGTATCAACTCCGGTGAACCATTTGACAGGAGTTGTTACAAACGACTGCGAAATATTTTTTGCTAAACCATAAAATAAAACCCCAAGAGCCATCTTATTACCGAATTTAGATGCCTTACCGGTTTCCTTATGCGAAGCAAACAATTTATTAGCAGAATTAAAGACTGCCATTAGCATCGCACTACCGGTAAGATATGGAACAATTCCCATAGTTAAGAATTCATAAAAGTTTGAATTTTTACTTCCCATTAAACCTCTTGTAGGATAACCAATCAAGGCATTATTTAACTTATCCCAAGAAATTTGCATGCGATTTTTCCAGTTGTTATCTACAGGTATAGCAGAACGTTTCTTCAAATCACTTTTTTTGATGCGAACCCCGCCACAAGTAACAGGAAGAATAATTTCCTTATCTTCCGGATTCTGGATCTTAATATCGTTTTGTTTTTTTGCAGTAAACGCCTTATTACTACTGTAATTCTGTACCGGTAAAATCATTTTTACTCCACACATATATGTCTGACAATATAAAATTCCTAAAGATTTTTTTTTGCTAAGACACCCTCCATTGTTACATTTTTTTACATTAATTCAATGCAAAAAACACTAAAGTAAAAGCCCCCATTATCAGGCAATAATAGCCAAATATCCCAAGTGAAAATTTTGCAACAAATTTCATGAAATACTTTATACATAAATAACCGACAATACCTGAAACAATAGTTCCTGCAATAATAGCATGCCAATTATAAGTCATAATTTCATGGACATCAATTTTAACAAGCGGATAAACCATAGATGCTCCGAGGATAATCGGAATACTTAACAGAAAAGAATACCTTGCCGCAGAGCTTCTGTCTAACCCTCCAAATAATCCTGCCGCAATAGTCCAACCTGAACGGGAAAACCCCGGCAACGCTGCCAGCCCTTGCGCCAAGCCGATTAAAATTGAAGTTTTAAAATCAACTTTATCTTTTTTAGCTTTCAAATGCTTCGACAGGTATTCACTTAAAAACAAGACAACACCCGTAACAAACAACAATCCGCCAACTATTTCTGGTCTAAACACAAGAAAAGCTGCAAATTCATTTATTGGAACAGCTAAAAGTAAAGTTACAAAAGTCCCAAATATTATGTATAACCCAAGCTTTGCATCATAACTTTGCCAATTTTTGGTTTTTACTGCATCGAAAAGGGCATTACATATATTCAAGATATCTTTTCTGAAAAATATTAATACAGCAATCAAGGTACCTAAATGCACCATAATATCGAAAAAAACTTCTTCATTTGATTGCTGAACAATTTCAATACCCTTAAAAACTTTATAAAAATTTGAGGTAAAAACAAGGTGAGCAGAACTCGATACCGGCAAAAACTCACTTAAACCTTGCACAATCCCCATCAATATTGCTTGTATAAAATTCATTATTTACTCCGACTATACTTCTTCTTCATAATAACTTGCACAAGACGTTTGAGTTTCCCAAACAGAAACTTTACTCAACTGAACAATTTTTTCTTTTAATTTAGAATAGATAAATGCTGCAATCATTTCACTGCTTGGGCTTTCATCTTCAAATTCCGGCAACTCGTTTATATCTTTATGGTCAAGTAAATCTAAAACGGCGTTTAATTCACGTTTCAAAACCTTATAATCAATCAAAATATTACTTTTATCAAGAGTTTCACCCTTAACAAATGCTTCAACCATCCAATTATGCCCATGCTGATTTTCGCATTCACCATCGTAATTTAGCAAATGATGAGCTGCTGAAAAAAACGCCTGCGTTTTTATTTCGTACATACTATATTCTCCTTATTTTTGATTTTCTCTTAAAATGTAATCACAAAATTCCCTAACAGCTCCGCGTCCGCCATTTTTTGTTGAAACCCAATTGGCAACAGACTTAACCTCATCAACAGCATCCGCAGGACAACCGGCAAGCTTAACTTTTTCCAAGATACAAATATCAGGTAAATCATCTCCGATATACGCAACTTCATCAAATGTCAGATTATATTTTTGCATCAATTCTTCTAATTTAGCAATTTTATTTTTCTGTCCTTGATGAAGCTCTTTTATTTTTAAGTTTTGTGCGCGATGCATCACAGTACCATTATTACGCGCAGTAATAATAGCAGTAACTATACCCGTTTCATTCAATCGGACAATCCCTTGCCCATCCTTTGCATTAAAAGTTTTGTATTCAACACCGTTTTCATCGTATGTAATGCTTCCGTCAGTTAAAACACCGTCAACATCAAACGCTGTAAGTTTAATCATAATTACACCTCGTTCATAAATTATACTATAAACTCATACAAAAAGACTAATTTGCAAAAAAACTTCAAATATTTCAGCTACATTTCCGATAGATAACATATGAAAACATTGTCATTAAAAAATAAATATTTGACATTTGAGTATAGCAATTCGCAGGAAGTAATCGCGGATGTTAAGGATTATATAAGGAAATATGAGTGTCCGGAATTAAAATTAAATCTTGAAAAGATAAACATGCTGGATGCCGCAAAAATTATCGCAATGACATCAATGTTTCACAACAAAAAATACCCGCATGGCAAACTTATTTGCAAAACCAAACAAACAATAAAAAATCTGTTAACGGAAAGCACAACAAAAAATCTGGAATTTGTTATATAATTTTCTTACAAGGAGATACTTATGACAAATCACTCAGAAAGAGCAAAAGAACTTTTTAAGCAGGGATATAACTGTTCACAAGCCGTAATTGGGGCATTTTGTGAAGACATTGGATTGGATTTAGAAACTGCGATGAAAATCTCAGGACCATTCGGTGGTGGAATGGGGAGGATGAGAGAGGTGTGCGGCTCTCTAAGCGCAATATTTATGGTTATAGGATTAAAATACGGCTACTCTTCTACAGAAAACCCTAATGCAAAAGGTGATTTATATAAAAAAGTACAGGACATAGCTCAACAATTTAGAAACCAAAAAGGGAGCATTATCTGTAAAGAATTACTTAAAGGCATTGAAAAATCTACATCTCCTATTCCATCGGAAAGAACAGATGAATATTACAGAAAAAGACCATGTATTAAAATGGTGGAAGATGCCGCAATACTATTAGAAAGCTACATAAAAGAACAAGATTTGATAACCTCAAATAAATAAACGCAAAAAAATTTTTGTTCAAGTTTTGTATGAACTATCATGAAAATCTTACCCCTTAATATCATCAAAAATACATTAGGAGCAATCACTGTAGCCGGAACAATGGTTGCTGCACCGATTGCAGTCGCACAACAATCAAAAACCTCACAAATATCTGAAAAAACTGAGCAATGTGATACTTTTGAAAAAGCCGTAAACATTCCACCAGAAGGAACAACATCAAAAGACGCTCTAAAATACGCGCCATCACCTGCAATAAAAATCCAAGGAAAAGTCAAACTTGCAACAATCGTTGTAGATTTAAACAAGAATGTATTATACCACTACGATAAAAACGGGGTAGCCGATATTGCATATTCAGTAGCGAGCGGACATAAAAACACACCAACCCATACGGGAGTAAGAAGAGTTTTCTGCACAGAAACCTACCCTTACAGATGGGCACCCCAAAAATCAAAACGCCGACGCAATCCCAAAGCCTATGGACCTAAAATAATAATTTTGGAAACCCTAAACCCAAAAACAGGAGAAACCGGAGCTACCGGAGAATTTATACACGGCAACAACAATCCTTCAAGTATCGGGAAATACGCCTCTCACGGCTGCATAAGGATGGATAACGAAGTAATTAAAAAATTATCCGAACAAGTAAAGCGAGACGATATTGTTATAATCCAGCGTGACGGGAAATATTAAATTCTACAAATAACACTTAGGCTCCTGACCGGCGACACCGGCATATAGTTCAATAAATTCTTTTGCAGGGCTTGAGTCAATTTTTGTTAACAAAACTTCCTCAATCTGAAAGAGACCAACCTCTGCTGACATTTCTACATCAATCTTAATAGGCTTACGCTCACCGTGATGAATTCTTATACGATTAATCGCATTAGCCGAATACTTATGAATATCGCCGACACGCGGAGTGTGATTAAGTGCCATAGGGATACGGGCTCTGCCTTTTGTCATATCACACCCATCCGCAATAAGCATAATTCCTGCCTCAATGGAATGAATTTTTCTTGAAGACATGTGCCCTATAATTGCCTCCGTCGCAACAGCTTTAATAACAACTCTTCTGTGCAAATCATCAGGAAAAACATGCATTAAAGCTCTGTCGATTATAGGCTGAGCAAGAAGAGAAGACATTTCTTCGTGACCTTGACGCCCGATAGCCATACCCAAATCATGCATTAAACCGGCAAGAAGTACTGCACACATACTATCTTCAATAGTACCCATCTGCTCTTGTTCAAGAGAAGTTTGCACTCCGGCTTCCTGCAAAATATTAAGCATTTTTATAGCATTACTGGCAACTTGCCGCATGTGGACAGGACCGTGATCGTTAAAACCAAGACGTCTGATTGAAACATTGTTCGCATAATCCTGCATTTCCTGCAATTCTTCATCCGCAAACAAATAGTTCACCAACTTTAGGCAGTCCGGGTGATTTTTTAACCTGTCTAATATTTTTGTTTCTGTTGCAAGTTCCTTTACCGATTTCATATTTTTCTCTTTCAAAATTTAACTAACTTTATATTTACATTATAACATATTTTTTAGGATTTTACTGATTGTTCCTTAGAAGAGATATATTTGTCGACTTTTTCTGCAATATAAGTGGAAAACATAGGTAATATCCCATAATAAATCAATGCAAAAATAATAGCAGGCCGCAAAATATTTATCCCCTCAATATACTTATGAAGCTTGGGATCCGCAGCATTAACCTTTGAGAATTTAGTTATAAATGCATCCGTTTTTTCTTTTATCAAACTATCAATACCATACCCGCCACCCAATGTTATGGCAGTAGAAATTACATTATTATATATAAGAGCTTTCTTCCTGTCAGATTTAATTTTTTCACTACACCCTGTTCTATATGCAGCAGCACCGGTTAACAACACATCAGTTGCCGCAGTAATATGCTTTGCAATATTTTTTTCATTTTGTTCGTTTTTCATTAAAAAACTTTGAAACTTTTTGTTATCAAGAATCTTTCCAAGCAACCCTGACAATTTTTCGGGTAACGCGCCTTTAAACGTAACATCACTTGTCTTATTAATAACTTCCGAATCATTCTTCTGCGGGACCCTTAATTGAAATAACTTATCCATAATTATCGGAATAAAAGCAACTGTCAAAACTGATTTTGGAACAGCAGTTATAAAAGTTGTACCAAGCTTGAGAATTTGCGTTCCTAAGCGGTAACGCTGAGATTCAACCAAAGAAGAAGCATTGTTTTTGAGGGTTTTAATTGTATCCAGCTTTAGAAATCGCTCAGGATTACCATCAATCCGTTTAACTGCATTTTCAACAGGGAGAGCAACCGCTTCTACCATACCAAACTTGACAATTCCGGAACATACAGAATTTGAAATTGCGTATTGTTTATTTTCTTTTTCAGTGTCAGGAGTAGCTGCAATAGCAAGAGGCCTGACAATCAACGACATTGCCAGCGAGGTCCCTGCTGCAAAAGAAGTTCCGTGCTCGGATATTTTCTCTAACCCCTTTAAAAGCAGTTTATTATTCCACATCCCGTTGAATGTAACGTTATTTCGACTAAGATTCTTTACACGCATATATTTTATCCTATAATAAACATAATGAAGATAAAAGAATTTATAAAAAACGAACTAAACGGATGGGGGAAATATGAAAAAATAATTTTTCCTCTGGAAATTTTGCTTATAATAATGCTTTCTGTGTACCTGAAGGACAATAAAATTGCACTAATTTCTGCAATTTGCGGTATCAGTTATACTATTCTGGCAGGCAAAGGAAAAATATCCTGCTACCTTTTCGGACTGGCAGGAACAATGTGCTATGCATACCTATCATATAAAAATCATCTTTACGGAAATCTCTTTCTTTATCTTTGCTACTATTTCCCGATGCAAATTGTAGGTATTTTCAAATGGAAAAAGCATTTAGATAAACATTCAAAAGAAATTATAAAAACTTGCCTAAAACTACCTGAAAAGCTGTTATATATTATATTCGCAATATCAGGCTCAATAATTCTCGGACTAATATTAAAGCAAACCGGAGATTTAACCCCGTTTATTGATTCAATCACAGCAGTATTCTCAATCGCCGGCTTGCTGTTAACTGTAAAAAGATGCATTGAGCAATGGTATATTTGGACCGTTGTAAACGGGCTGTCCGTGGTTATGTGGGTACAAGCATACCTGAACGGCTCAAATTGCTTTGCAACCATTTTAATGTGGATTACCTATTTTATATTAGGGTTATACTTCATGTATAACTGGAGAAAAGAATTATCTAGTCGTCATTGCGATATCTGATATCTTCCTCAGTATCTGGACCGTAATTTTCAAACTTACGCTGCCCCGGAAGGGTATTTTCTCGAATTTCTTTTTCTTTAGCACTGCTTTGAGCTTCTTCCAGCAGTCTCCTTAGCTCTTCACGCGTTAGTTTTTTGTCTTCACTCATATCTGATTCCTTTCCTATTTCTTATCTTCCATACACAACAATCATCGCCAATAAAGTAAACAAAGCCATTACGACAATGAACTTTACAGGAGTCCATAGCACACTGCGTTTAACTTTATAAAGTATTTTTGAATTACAATTATAAACAAATGCTTTGTTTTGAACACACCTCCTTAAAAAATCTTTGTTAGGTAAGCTTATATTTAGAATAACACTATTTTTCGATTCTCTTTGATAAGCCGGCATCAGCAATACAGCTTTAGTGATCTGAATAAAAAATACAAGATTAATCAAAACAAGCAACAAAAAACAAACTTCAACATGAATATTTTTTACGAGAGGAAAACAAGTATCTTTATAGCCGGACAAAAGAAAAATTACCAAAGCTCCAACATACCCCCACCCCCACAAATACATCTGAAAATATATATTTGCTTTTGTTATAAAATCCCGAAAATCAGCGCTAAAAAATTCTTCTTGCCTTTCATAATAATGCTTTAATTTCTCAAGTTTTTCTTCAGATATTGAATTCAACACTTCAAATGGAGACTTATTAATCTTTATATCATCATTTTCACCAAATAATTCCACCTCAAATGCTTTTTGCTCTTTTGAAGATAATGAAAAAGACTGGAAATAAAGACATCCAAACCAGCCCAAACAAAAACCAAGAACTACAAGCATTATTAGCAATATATATATAGTTACAACCATCTTTTTCCCTTTACCAACTAATCCAAAAGTAACAAATAAACAAAAAAGTTTTAATCTGTTGTTAACATATATTAAAAAAAAATAGCCACATGGCTATTTTTATACTACGCCTTGAGCTCGCATAGCTTTTGCAAGCTTTTCATAGGCGGCAAGATTTGCACCTGCTACATAATTACCGCCACAATTATATCTGTCAGCTGCAGCAGAACAGGTTTCAAAAATATTTGTCATAATATTTTCAAGTTTTGCATCAACTTCTTCGAAAGAATAATAATATCGCATACTATTTTGGGACATCTCCACTGCAGAAATAGCTACTCCGCCTGCATTTGCAGCTTTCGCAGGAGCAACCAAAACTCCATGTTCAAGCAAATAATCCGTAGCATCTTGTGAACAAGGCATATTCGCACCTTCTCCAACCGCAAAAACGCCATTCTCCACCAGCAATATCGCAGAGTTAAGCGTTAATTCATTTTGAGTAGCACAAGGAAGCGCAATATCCGTTTTTATTGTCCATATTGGAGAATCATTACCGTTATTTTCCATATAAACAGCCTCCGGATGAACATTCAAATATTCTTTTATTCGACCGCGATTAACTTCTTTAATTTGTTTCACCAAAGGTAAATCAATACCGTTAACATCATATACACATCCGTCTGAATCGCTCATTGCAACGACTTTGGCACCCATAGCCTGCGATTTTTCACAAGCATAAATTGCGACATTTCCTGAGCCGGAAATTGTTACAGTCTTACCTGCGATATCAGTCCCATGTTTTGCAAGCATTTGCCGCATAAAATACAACAAACCATACCCTGTAGCCTCAGTTCTAACCAAAGACCCGCCGTAAGAAATATCTTTACCTGTTAAAACTCCGCCTTCGTATGAATTTTTAATTCTTTTATATTGCCCGAACAGAAAACCTATCTCACGCCCGCCAACACCGATATCACCGGCAGGAACATCAACATCTTGCCCGATATGACGGTAAAGTTCCGTCATAAAACTTTGGCAAAACCTCATGATTTCATTATCAGATTTATTTTTTGGATCAAAATCACTACCACCTTTTGCGCCACCAATAGGCAACCCTGTTAAAGCATTTTTAAAAATCTGTTCAAATGCAAGAAACTTCATAATGCTCAAATTTACACTCGGATGAAATCGCAATCCGCCCTTGTAAGGTCCTATAAGTGAATTAAATTGCACACGATAGCCATGATTAACAACAACTTGATTATTATCGTCAACCCACGGAACTCTGAACATTACAATTCTTTCCGGCTCGCACATCCTTTCTGCCAAGGCAAGCCTTTTAGAATCCTCCTGTGCATTAACAACCGGTTCTATAGTTTTTAAAACTTCTTTTAATGCCTGCAAATATTCCGGTTCATTTGCATACCGCAATTCAAATTTATTTAATACTTCTTCTATATAACTCATAGTTAATAATTCCTATTAATGTAAAATATACGATAATTGTAACATAAATTTGTAAACAATTATAAACATAATAACAAAAATTAATTTTTAGGGTTTTATAATACAAAAAAAATAGGAGATGTATAAATGAGAATTTCAGCTATCAGTATGGGCGACAGCAAACTCAAGCCGCAGCAAACTCAAGCCGCAGCAAACTCAAGCCGCAGCAGAATTGTAACACAACACCCTCAAAGAGACATCGTACAATTTACCGGTTTAACAAAAGTGTTTAAAAATAAAATTTTCCTTGACGGACAAAAAGATATAGAAGAAATATTAAAACAACACCCGAATACAAGAGCCGTAGTCGGACAATTACCGAATTTTATTTTTCAAAAACTCCCTGCTGACAATCGTAGAGGCGCTATTCTTGAAATTTTGGATACATTTGATGAAATTACCCATTCTTTAAGAGATTTTGAACCCACCGCGTACTCAAGCATAGATGAAATTCAAAACAGACGTCCAAAAACAGTTAACGAAAAATTAACTAAAGTTTTCCAAAAATATAATGTCATAAAACCTTGGGATGATGTTAATGTAGAATACATTGATGCGGGCGGAAAAGGAAAAGTATTTAAACTAAGCGGACTAAGAGATTATAAAGAAGATGATGAATATGTAATAAAAGTATTTCACCAAATTAAAGCGAAAAACTGGCAACCGTTTAAAAGCCATGGCTGCTATGCCGAAATAAACAACGGAATATATTGGAGAAACCAAGAGGGACATGATACCCATCGTGGCAAATTCTTCTTTGCAAGTATGGATTCCGGCTACATAGTAAGCAAATTCCTAGACGAAGATGTAAGATTACCAAAGAGAATTGTTCCGGAATATAAATACGGCATAAAATGTACAGACGAAGAAAAAGATGGACCGGTTGTAGGGTATAACAGGATTAAAGGTTACAACTATGATTACGGCGGCATGCGTGTTGTAAACAGAATAAAAAATTCAGACAAAGTTGCAAGAAAATATTTAGAAACAATTAAAGAAATTCCGCTGCATGAAAGATCCGAATGGTGGCACTATCATTTTGGGCAGCCAAATAATTCAGACAGCAAAAATGCCGGCTTAGCTCTCGGGATTAAATACTTAAATGAAAAACCTGCATACATCGACAAATGCCTTGAACTTAATTCTCCTAAAGTTAATCAAGCCCTTGCCTATGTACTAAAATATCTGCCACACGGCGAAGCCTTAAAATATTTTGACAAACTTGTACAAACAGACGATAAGGTGACACAAATTATATTGTTCAACGAAATTCCTCTGCTTGCAAAAAGAAAAGCGGCATCAACGGAAATGAAAGACGATATTACAGCAACACTACAAGAAATTATTCCTGCCAGAATACATAAATATTACCTAATGGCAGAAAAATATGCTCTACCTGAAACAATAGAACATTTAGCAAGTTTCGTACACCTGTTACCACACGAAATAATACCGGCACAACATCTAAAACTTGCAAATATTGATAACTATGCCCTTCAGGATAGACTACTGTGGAAATTCTCATTCCTACCAAAGGAATATCAGGATATTCTTGCTCTAAACCTTTCACTAAAGATTACAAATCCTGAATTGCAAGAAAAATTATTAAATGCAAGCCACGGATTAGACGGGAATACGATTGCACAAATAAAATTTAATATTGAAAATATAAATAAACAAAGAAACAAATAAAAATGGCAGATAATATAGCATTTACCTCAAATATAAAAGTAGTAAGCCCTGTATTCTTTAGAGATAGAATTGCAGCATTACGAGCATCTGCACCATGCGTTAATATATGCACTTGGGATATCCTTCCAAGAATAACGACACAAGGAAGAAACGGAAACCAAATTCTAAAAAGTGCCTTTTCAAGAAATATGCCGCAAGGTTACACTCAAGGAGTAAGAAGCTGCACCTCAATGTTAGTAGCAGAAAGGGGTAAAAAAGCTCCGCTATTTGCTCATATTAGGAATTCTCAAGAGAATACGATAAGGCTGCCACTACTTGGAAATTTTATACACGGAACAAATGCTATTCTTGTCGGATCAAAAGATATGTTTCCTCACTCAAAAGAGGTATTTAACACGTTAAAAGAACAAGTTCAAAATAAACAAATACCCCTAACATCACTGCAAGGATTAAAAGCCGTGTGGGAAGCACATCTTGCTTATATATCAGATATCGACACTCTCTATTTGTGTGTAAATGAAATACAATCAAAAAAAGGGAAACCGGATTACGTTCGCAACATGAAGGGGTTATCTAAAGTATTCCGTTCCGTAGAAATTTCCCCAACAGATAAGATTGAGTTTCTAAGCCCTGTAAAAGAAATGTTTGCGAAGATGGCACTTCAAAGAAAAAAACGTTCAATTGGCTGATATAAATAGAGGTCTCTATCAATCCTGATCTTGTCTTTGCTTATAACACAAATACAACTTAGAAAGACAGATACATTAACTTATCAAGATTTTTCAATTAAATCCGAAAATTTTTCCCACCATCGCGGTTGATTAATATCCAAAGGTTTATGCATAAAGGTTACATATTCAGGATAGTCATCATGATTTACTTTCATTACATTAAGAACTTTCTCTTGGATTGCATTTTCTGGTATAAATTCTTTTAGATTCCATCTTTTTTCATAAGCCGGAACTGCACACCTATCAGCTATTAACACCAAATCAGAAAACCTGTTACCGGAAGCTTCTATAATTTTATTTATCATAGTACTGCCTACGTTATTTTTTCGGTATTTTTTATTAACAGCTACGTTACTGACAAATAAAGAATTTGGTTCTGTTAAATTTCCGAACGCATCTAATGATGAGGTCATGCAACACGCCTGAGTTTTACCAAGCCAGTTTTTCGCTATTAAATACGTAACATTTCCGTCGTCAGTTTTTAATGTGTTTTTTATAAATCGAGCAAATCCCTGAACAACTGATTTATAAATATCTTTCGGCGCATACGTTAAGCACAAATAGCTTGGATCCTTAGTATTTGTCGCAAAATTATACACAAATAAATCAGCAGTATCTAGAATTTCCTTTTCAATATTTTTATCATTTAAAGTAAACTCTCTTACTTTAAGTTTACCGATTTTAGTTTGTATATTAAATGGATTTATTGGATTATTTCTTGAACCAAAAGTTACATTGTTAATCATATTGTCTAAAAAACTTGTAAAAAAAAAATTTTGCTATTTTTAATTTAATGAACATCTTTGTACGCATCATAAGGGTCAATACTACTGTAACAATTTAAATTCAAGTTGTTACAAACAAACAATTATTTGAGCTTAAAACACTTTATACTAATAAGTACTAAAGTGTGTGGGAAGTTTTCTATTATGAATAAAGGAATTACCCGAGCAGGGAAACATATAATACCTCGGAGCCTATACCATATTACGGATAGAGTATCCTTAGCAAAAATTCAAGCGGATGGATATTTACAACCAAGACGCCCAAACAAATCATTCTCTAAAGAAGGTGTTTTTAGTTTTGAATTACAAAATGTACTCAAAAGATGGCAGCAAATCCCGACCCAAGGAGGAAAAAACACCTTACTTGGGATGCTATTAGAGATAACTCGGAAAAGCGAAATGGTAATTTTAAAAATATCAACAAAGAATTTGAATCCTGATAATATGTTAATTCGCTCTCAAGATTGGTATTTTAATCCTGAAAAGAAACTTCCGAAATCACAAATTGAAAAAATTCATAAATATTGGGAAAATTTAGGCGATATTGATTATGGAGAAAAGTTTAAAAAAATAGACAAATTAAAAACAGCAATAATAGAGAAACTCTTTCCAAACAAAAATATGCATATTAAAAACGGTTCCAGCGCAAAAGAAGCACCATTATACAAACAAAGAGGGGAATCTATTGAATATATCTATACAGACAGGATACCCCTGTCAGAAGTTGAAGTAGTTGGTTATGCTGACAGAAACAATTTTTATGAGAACAACCGCGACCACACTCTGAAGATAAAGGACTTATTACTTGAATTATTCAAAGGACAAAAAGAACAAATAGCAGTTGAAAAATTATTAAAATAATATAAAAAGATAGTTTTATCGCAGGATAATAAAGTCTTGCGACAATGCAAACACTAATTTCAGTTTACTTGTATCCTTACAGTTTTGCCTTGTAACCCGTTTTACATAACGGTTTGTCACATTGTAAAATAATTTTAATTTTGTCACCTCTTGAAATGTTCATAAAAAAGGTTATAATATATGTATAATTTATAGCAAAAATTTGAAGAAGATATTTGCCTAAAGAATACATATAAGAGGATGAATTGATGAAAAAGAGAAAATATCAGAAGCTCTCTCGCTGCAGTTTTATTGGGTTGGGTAAAGCTATAAAAACTTTGCCTATGGCAATTTTAGTGGGGCTTTCTGTTATTTGCACCCCTGCAAATGCAAATGATCCTGCGACTCTCAATTTGCCTCAAAAAACTATTAACACCCCGACTCTGGATTACCTGAAAGATAATAATATTTTAATTCCTCAAAAAGATTACCAACGAGATAAAGATGGCAATTTGATATTAGTTAACGGAAAACCTGTATTAATAGATGGGAAGCCTATACAGTCACCGGGAAGTGCATATACAATAACTGAGGGTACAGAAGCAAATCATACTTTTAAATATGATACTGCGGACGAAGATGGTAACATAAGTTCAAAGTATTATAACATCAATTTGCGTCAATCTGAACTTGATTCAAATTCTTCGACCTTTGGTACATCAAAAAATATTACTTGGCATGAGGTTAGCGAAACAGGTGAAAATA
>CAYUQM010000030.1:0-21289 GCA_964446855.1 uncultured Muribaculaceae bacterium | reverse complement strand
AACGAAATTCCTGACGGATTTGAAGGCGTTGATGCAGGTCCTGACTCAAGAAAAGCTTTTGCTGATGTAATCAAATCTTCAAAAACAATCTTGATGAACGGTCCTGTAGGTGCGTTCGAAAACCCTAAATTTGCAGAAGGTACAAAAGCTGTTCTTGAAGCTATTGTTGAAGCTACAAAAAATGGGGCAGTTTCTGTAATCGGCGGCGGGGACTCTGTTTCTGCAGCTAAGAAATTCTGCAAAGCTGAAGATTTCACTCACGTTTCAACAGGCGGCGGAGCTTCTTTGGAATTTATCGAAGGTAAAGTTCTTCCTGGTGTTGCAGCTTTGGATGAAAAATAAGAATAAAATTTATTCTTAATAGAAAAATAAGCCGGTAATATACCGGCTTATTTTTTCCCCTCACCCGAATTTCTAATACTTGCAAGCTCGTATTGAAATTCAACCCTCTCACTTTGGGAGAGGGTTGAATGGCTTAATGAACGGATGTGAATTTAGCCATTTGGGTGAGAGTTTGTAACAAAAACTTAACTTATTCCTAAAATTTAGCAAAAACAAATCTTTTTGGGTTTTAATAGGGTAAGTGTAGAAAATGAGGTGTAAATAATGGCAATAAGCGCAATTAATTCAGTAAATTTTACAGGTAAAAGAGTTACCAAAAACGGTAATGAATATGATACAACAAATATTGGTAAATATACCGGCATGGGTGTTGGTGCTGCTGTAGGTACAGGAGTCGGGATAAAAACATACAGTGCAGCTAAAAAAGCTCTTGAAGGTGTTGATGCCAAAAAGTTGTTCGAAGAAGCTTTTACAAAATTAAAAGAAGGTTTAGAGAAACAACTGGGATCTTTGGAAATGACATCTGAAGAATATGTTGAATCTTGCATTAAAGCTTCAAAGAAAAGTAGTAAGATTGGCATAGCTATTTTGGGTCTAGGTGGATTGCTTGTTGGTTTAGGTGGTGGCGCTATTGTTGATGGTGTGATTAACCATAACAGAGCTAAAAAAGCAGACAAAACAGAAGCGTAGGCAAATATAAGTAATAAATATAAAAGGTTAGATTTTAAAATCTAACCTTTTTTAATATAAAGCGGATACTTTAAAAAGAAGTATCCGCTTTTTTTATTTATATTAAGCCTTTAATTGAGCCTCAATTTGGGTTCTTGTCATTTCCATTTGGTTAATTTTCATTTCACGTTGCAGAATCATCTGGTTTGTTGTGTTGATTCTTGCTTCTAACAATTTCTTTTGCTCAGGGTCTTTTTCATTTTTAATATCATTAGCGAGTGAAACCATTATATCATTTAATCTTGTAACCGCACCGTATTCTGCACAAATGTCAGAAGTTATAGCCAAACTTTGTTCCCTTAATACTTGTTTTTGGTCAATTTGGGACTGTGCAGTTTGGGGTTGAGGGTTCTGCGGGGCTTGAACCGGAGCAGGAACATTTGTGTACATTGAAGGTTGAATTGGCGGTACATTAAACATAGTTATCTCCTTTTCTGTTAAATACTAACATAAAGTAAAAACACATTCAAAATTGCCTAAAAAATATCAATTATTGCAAAATATTAAGTGATATATTACAGTTCGTTGAAAACTGGGGTCATTTTGTCAAATGTGCAAAAATATTTGTACCCTATGTTTTTTAATTCCTCTCTTACGTAATTTACTTGAGAACCAAGCTGTTCTGCTCTGTGAGAATCAGAGCCGACTGTTATAACTTCTCCCCCAAGGCTGTGGTAAAGCTTTAAGATATCACGGCTTGGGGTTAAGTCGTTTAGCCTGTACCTGAAAGAGGATGTGTTTACTTCAATACCTTTTCCTTTTTCTATGCATAACTTAAGTATTTCCGTTATTTGCTCTTTTGATTTTTCAAACGGGTATTCGCCGTATCTGTCGTATCTTCTCATTAAGTCCATGTGAGCAAGTACGCTGAAATTATCAAAACACTTGACGGAGTTGTACATTTCTTCAAAATATATTCTGTTATATTCGTCTTGGGTTTTTCCGCTCTGAAAATCTTGATTCCACAGCTCTTTGTCTTCAACTTGATGGAAAGACATAAGAACAAAATCGAACGGATATTTGTTAAAAATTTTTGTAAAATAGTTCTTATGATGAGCTTGAAATCCGAATTCTATACCGAATTTTAGGGCTATTTGGTTAGAAAAATCTTTTTTGTATTGTTGGAATGCCTGCAAGTATTCATCACAGTCGCAGCAAAACGATGTCGGACAGCCATGGTCGATATGCTCGGTAAAACAAATTTCATCAAACCCCAACGTTATTGCTCGTTCTATACAATCTTTCATCGGATAACTTGAATCGTCACTAAAACTTGTATGTATATGATAATCGGCAAGCATTTTTTATCTCCTTACCTAACCATTATATAACAAGTGAAATTATCTTATAACTATTTTGAAAATATTTTTTCCGATAAGTTCTTTGGTGTAGTTTTCAACAAAATTGATAAAGTCTTTTGTGTATTCGCTTTGACTTATTTTAAACTCGAACTCGTTAGATTGGTTTTGGCGTATGAATTCTTTCATGTTTTCTTTAATGTGTCTGTATGTTATCTGCTTGTCACAGTGTGTTTTTAGCTTATCCCTAAGCATAATGATATAATTCAAATCCATTGAATATGACATACTCTTCATTAATGCGTTATCAAGACATTGGGTTTTATTTATGGTTTTAATTCCGCTATCAACAAGTTTTTCACTCTCTGCAAATGTCAAAAATTTAATACGTTCGGACATTGCTTCCATATTTGAGAAAAATGCAGGCGGTTGTCGGAGGAATGTTTGGATACATTTTTCTTCTGTCATTCCAAGATATCCCAAGTCTTTTACAAGTTTGGAGATATTGTTTATTTTATTTTTAGAGTTAATACAGAATCCTATTGGGGATGTTGTCAGGAATTTTATGTATTTTTCTTCGTCAAGCCCGTATTTTGAATATTTTTCGACAATATCAGATATATTCGTTTCAATATGTTTTGGGGTTAGACATATTATAGAAGGATATCTTTTTATTGATTTCATGTAATTTGTCGGAGTAAGTCCGCTGTTTTTATACCTTTTAAGAACATCGTCAATATGTTTAGATATGGTTTCCGGAGATTGCGAGAATAGAGAAGGCTGATTAAGAGCCATTGTCAGATAGTCGGCTTCGGTCAATCCGTATTCCGTGTATTTTTTTGCAAGTCCTCTTATATTATTTTCTATTGTATCAGGTGACTGTAAAAAGCTTTCAGGATGTTTCATCGCAGATTTAATATATGCTTCTGCCGTAAGGTGTTCGTTTTCAAAACGAGCGACAGTTCCATTAATGTTGTTTATTATGGTGTTAGGATCGCATACACTTAGCATAGGAACTTTTATCATACATTTAATGAAAGCATTTTTAGTCAGAGCCGTGCCTTGAAATGCTTCACTTACTATATCTGCTTTTTTGTGAAAATTTATAAATGATATAGGGCTTATTTTTTTATTTTCTTTGCCATTGAGAATAAGTTCATCGTATTCGGCTTTAAATGTATGCGGAGGGTTTTTGTGCGATGTTCCTCCGAAATATATATTATTTTTTAGTATAGGGTTAAATGATATATTCATATAAAATTGAAAACTTGTAAAAATATTTTTTGCTATGGATTTTATTGTATAATAAGCCTATGGTTGAATACGGCAAAGAAGATTTAATAAAATTATTAAAAAGTGACGGGAAAGAAATTTTTGACCTTGCAAATGAAGTGAGAAAAACCTATGTTGGGGATGAGATTCATTTGAGAGGGTTAATCGAGTTTTCAAACATTTGCAAACGGAATTGTGCATATTGTGGCTTGCAGAGTTCAAATAAGAATGTCGAGCGTTACAGATTATCGGAAGATGAGATTGTTGCATTTGCAAAACATGGAGTTGAATTGGGTTATAAAACAGTAGTTCTTCAATCAGGAGAGGATGAGTTTTTTAATGCAGATAAGATGTGTCGGGTTATCGAGAATATCAAAAAACACGATGTTGCCTTGACGTTAAGCATTGGAGAGCGTTCTTATGCTGATTATAAGATGTTTAAAGATGCAGGTGCGGACAGATACCTTATACGAATAGAAACAACGGATAAAAACTTATATAAAAAACTCCATCCAAATATGAGTTATGAAAATAGGGTTGAATGCTTATATAACTTGAAAGAATTGGGTTATGAGGTTGGAACCGGCTGTCTTGTCGGTCTTCCGGAGCAGTCTGTGGAATCTCTTGCCGACGATATTTTGTTTTTTAAAGAGTTGAATGCTGATATGGTTGGAATAGGTCCGTTTATTCCACATCCTGATACCCCTTTAAAAGGGGAGTTGAACCCGAAGAATTTCGATATGGCGCTGAAGGTAATGGCTTTAACAAGAATTGTGCTCAAAAATATAAATATCCCTGCAACAACAGCAATGGAAACTATAAACCCTAACGGGCGGATTATCGCTCTCCAAAGCGGAGCTAATGTTGTTATGCCAAATATTACGGAAGGTCCGTATCGTGCAAAATATGAAATTTATCCTAATAAAATTTGTATTAATGATGCACCGTCTAAATGTCGCGGGTGTATTTCCGCCAAAATTAACTCTATCGGACGGCATGTTGCTTCTGACAAGGGGTTTCGTAAACAACCTTAACAATAAATTGTGAAAATAATTTCTTTATGGTAACTTTTACTTTGAAATTAAGGATTTTACAGATGACAGTTCAGGAAGATTTAGACGAAGTAAGGCAGTTATGCGAATTTTGCGATAAATGTTCTCTTGCGCAAAGTAGGACAAATATTGTATTTTCAGGCGGAGTGCCAAATTCAAAACTTATGCTTATAGGTGAAGCTCCCGGATATTATGAAGATCAGCAGGGAGAACCTTTTGTCGGAAAAGCAGGACAGCTTCTTGATAGAATTTTTGCATCTGTCGGCTTGTCAAGAAAAGAAAATGTATATATCTGTAATACATTGAAATGTCGTCCGCCTAATAACAGAGACCCTTTCCCGGAAGAGAAAGAGGCTTGTCGTGCGTTTTTGGATGCTCAAATTGAAATCCTTAAGCCAAGAATTATTCTTCTTTGCGGAAAAGTCGCTCTTAGCTCAATGCTGAATGTAAATACGGGTATTACACGCGTTAGGGGGCAATGGTTTGAAGGACCTTTTGGAAGTAAAATGATGCCGATTTTTCATCCGTCTTATCTTTTGAGAAATGATTCACGAGAAAAAGGCAGCCCTAAGTGGCTTATGTGGCAAGATATTCAAGCCGTTAAAAAGGCTTATGATGAGCTTTCTTAGTTACGAGCTTTTTTTGTTTTCAGCATATATACCAGTGGGATAACGCATATTGACATCAATGCAAGTATAAGAAATACATCGAAAAAAGCTCCGAGTTTTGCTTGTGCAAGAAGTTGTTTGTACATTATTCCGTTAGCTTTTTTTGTGGCAAGAACTGACGGATAATGGATAAGAAATTTGTTTTTTAGTGCCATGAGCTTATATTGAAACATAGGATTATGCGGAGAAAGGTTCCCAACCAGATAGTTTTGGTGAACTTGCGAAGCTCTTGCAATAAATGTTGCGGATATTGATGTTGCTATTGCGGTTATAATATTTTTAAACAGTGCATGTAATGCAGCTGCATCCGCATTTTTTGATGCCGGAAGAGTTTGAAAAGACATTGCAGTAATTGGTACAAATGCTGTCGGAACCCCTATACACAATAAAATATTAGGAATAATAATGCTTGCCATTGATGATGCAGGATTCATTTGGGTGAGCATTAGAACGGAAGCAGCCATTATTATTAAACCTATACTTGCGAGTAATCGACTTTCGATATATCGCGAAATTTCCCCTGCAACAATTAACCCTATAAGGCAAACGATTGCTCTGGGAAACATTGTTAAACCTGACATTGATGGGCTATATCCCAACATGCTTTGGACGAACATCGGAACCAATAATAATGTTGAGTAGAGCATTACATTGATAAAAGAACTTGCAAGGGTTCCGAAAAGGAAGTTGTGATCCTTAAAAACTCTTATATCGATTACAGGGTATTTATATTCCAATTCCCATACGTAAAATAATACAAACGAAAATATACAAATTCCTGTCAGCCAGCAAATCCAAGGGGTATCAAACCAGTTGTATTGCTGTCCTTTGTCAAGAACAATCTGCATGCAACCCATTGCAATGACAATTGCGCTATATCCAACAATATCGAATTTCTTATTGTATTTGAGTTTTTCAGGCTGTTCACTTGGCATAAAAAATTTAAGCAGTAAAAATGAAAGCATACATAACGGAATGTTTACTATAAAAATCCACTGCCAAGAATAATTATCTGTTAAATATCCGCCAATAAACGGGCCTGCAAGTGGAGAAAACATTGCCGCTACTCCAAATAAACTCATTGCAACTCCCCTTTTTTCAGGCGGGAATACTTCCAACAATACTGCTTGGCAGAGTGGTAAGATGCACCCGCTTCCTATACCTTGGATAATCCTTGCTCCGATTAAAGTCTGTAGATTTGGAGCAAGGATGCATAACAAACACCCAAGCATAAATAAAAATAAGCTGTAATACATTAGAAGTTTTTTGCCGATTGTCCTTACTAAATATCCTGTTACAGGGAGCATTAAACCTCCGGATATTATGTAACAAGTGATTACTGTATTGGCTTCGTATTGCGTAGCCCCGTAAAATCCGGCAATGTGAGGCTGGCTAACATTCGTTGCGGATGATGCGGCTAATGCCAAAAATGCAGGTAGTAATACAGCTATTGCTACTATATATGGGTTTGTTTGTTTTTGAGGGGTAATTTTGTCCATAATTATTTTACTTTAACCTTTGGTACAACTGACATTCCCGGAACTATATTGTAATCGGAAATATCTTCTTTAAAAATAATTTTTACCGGTACTCTTTGAACGATTTTTACGTAACTTCCAACAGCATTTTCCGGTGGAAACAGGCTCGATTTAGCTCCGGTAGCCCGTTGGATACTTTGAACTTCTCCTTTGAATCGCTTGTTAGGATAAGTATCAACCTTTATTGTCACAGGTTGATTAGGTTTCATGTTTGTTAGCTGGATTTCTTTAAAGTTTGCGACAATCCAAACTTCTTTCGGTACAACCTGCATAATAGGCTGACCGACCTGAAGATAATTGCCGGCTTCAACACTTCTGGAAGCTACCATACCGCTCTGTGGTGCATATATTTTTGTATATGATAAATCCAATTTAGCTTGCTCGACTTCTGCCTCAAATTTTTTAATATCTGCTTGTACAGCTTCTGTTTTAGCTTTTGCGGAATTTAGAGCGGATTTAGCGGCATTTGTTTTTTGTGATGCTGATTTTTGGTTGGCGAGTGATACTTCAAAATCTTTTTTAGATTTGTCATACTCTTGCTTTGATACAATGCCGGCTTTGTACATGTCGTCATATCTTTTATGGTCTTTTTGTGCAAACTCAAGCTTTGATTGTGCTGCATTTATATCTTCAAGGGATTCATTTAAATGAGAAGAGCTTTTTTCTATATCACTTTCGTTTACACTAAGCTGAGCTTTTGCTTGGGCGAGTTTTGCTTCTGCTTGTTGAAGTTTTACTTCGTAATCTTTCGGGTCAATCTCTGCCAGTAAATCCCCTGCCTTAACCGTGTCGTTATCATCGACAAGAAGTTTTATTACCGGACCTGAAACTCTTGGGGCTACAGTAATTAACCGACCCTCAACAAATGCATCATCCGTTGACTGGAAGTAAGTTGAATGTATTGCGGCTCCAAGCCCCAGCATAATTAAAAATCCTGCTGTTATTGATGGTACAAGAACTCTTTTTTTCTTGTATTCAGGGCGATTCTTTTTTTTACGTTCTTTTCTGGCTTTTATTCTTTCTTTAGCTTTTACTTCAATTTCGACTTTTTTATCTGTCGGGGTTTGTTTTTTATCTTCCATGTTATTTCCCTCATCTGCTAATGTATATTTAAATTTCCCTCTAAATTTTTTCTAATTTTTTCCAAAACTTGCAAGGTTGTTGAAATTTCGTTTTCTGAAATGTTTTTTACTGTAGCGCTCCATATATCCAAAACTGTAGGTAAAACCTTTGAGTATACCTCTTTTCCTTTTTCTGTAATATATATTTTGTAAACTTTTCGCTTTTCTACATCTGAAATCCTTGTTACTAATTCCATTTTTTCAAGAATATTAATAATTCTGGTAATATTTGGGCGATCTTTCAGGGTATAAGTCCCGATTTGTCGCTGAAACATGCCGTTATTCTCTGCAAGTGCTGCCAAAACAGTGAATTGTTCCGGTGTAATCTCATGTCCCATTGCGGCAAAACGTTGCAGCGCAAAGATTTTTGACATCTTTCCTATTACTACGAGTTTTAAACCTATTTTACTGTTTAATAAATTTATTGTGTCCATGATTTTTTTGTGTTATCATGATAACACAAAAGCTAAAAGGAAGTAAAGCATGAAAAACATAAAAATTACATTTATCCTGTTACTTATGCTGCTGTGCGGATTTGCTCCGGCTAATGCAAAGCGCTATGAGGACGAAAGCTACAAGCTTGAGTATTTAAATCTTGATTGGTGGAAAAAATACAATGATGATAATTTAACAGATTACATGCTTCAAGCGTATAAGTATAATCAGGATTTAAAAATTTCCGCATTAAAAACAAAGCAGGCTCAAGAGATTGTGAAGGAATCTTTTGCCGCAGAATTACCTCAAATCGGTTTTAACGGGAATTTGGTCAGAGAATTCCAATCAAGTGATGTAAGGTTTGGGGAAGTTTTGATTAATAATTATAAGCAAAGCAATTTTGTTCTACCGCTTACGATGACTTATGAAATTGATATTTGGGGCGAAAACAGACTCCGAACAAAAAGTTTAAAAAAGCAGGCAGATATTATGAAGCAGGATGAGAGAGCTACTTATATTTCTCTGACATCAGCGCTTGCATCTCAGTATTATAACTTAATTAAACTTGATAAAATTATTGAAAATCAGCGAAAGTTAATTGATATTCAAGCAAAAATTGTTGAGATGACTGAAGTTAAATATAAAAACGGGCTTTGTCCTGTCATGGAATTCTTGGCGGAAAAACAACTGCTTACACAATTTAAAGAGGCTATGAATTTATATATAAATCATAGAACGGTTGTAAGCCAGCAGGTGATGGTTTTAGTTGGGGACCGAAATTTCGTCGATATATCAAGAAACGATTATTCATCTGTGGTTTTACCGGTCATTCCTGAGCATATTGCCGGTGAAGCTATTCAAAACAGACCGGATTTGGCTAAGGCGGAGTGCTACATTCAAAAAATCGGGATAGATGTAAAAGCTGCGCGAAGAGATTTTTTGCCTAAAATTACACTTTATGGGCAATCCGGTTTTAATGCGTACCAGCTTTCAAATATATTCGGCAACAATACTTTTAAAGGGCTTGCCGGAATCGCTCCGTCATTTGACCTGTTTACAGGCGGCGCAAAAATGGCTCATTTAAGATATACAAAATTAGAATATGAAAAAGCTCAAAATATGTATGAAAAGACGGTTTTAACTTCTTTGCAGGAGATTAATAACTCACTTTCAGGAGCAATTATGAGTAAGAAGAATTATGAAACCAGTCTTGAGCGAAATATATTGGAAAAAGATAAATATAACCTTATGCTGCAAAAATATTCTATAGGTGCATTGTCAGAGCTTGATAGAATGCGTGCGGAGGAAGCCCTTATTTTAACCGACTCGGATGAAATTTCTAATAAGATTAATTATATAATTTCAACCATAAACATATACAAATCTGTTGGAGGGGTAGATTATATGCAATATGCTGAGCATATATAGATAAAACTTTAAAAATAAGCCTTTACAAATATAGAAGTTTTATGTTAGTATAGGGTTAACAGCATTAGCCATGACAAAAGAATATGAGGAGAAGTGGCCGAGTGGCTTAAGGCGGCACCCTGCTAAGGTGTTGTATGGAGCTATCTGTACCGTGGGTTCAAATCCCACCTTCTCCGAATTAAACCCGATAGGCAATAATGCTATCGGGTTTAATTGTATAAAGGGTGAAGATTATAATCCACCTATTGTGGGTGTATTTTAAAGACCGTTTTGGTCGGAAGGGTAAATGGATTGAGTTGGCGAACTTGTTCTACACGCCTAACTTTGAGGCGGTCGGAAATACTCAAAATTGTTAACTTCCAAAACGGTCAAAACGGTCTTTTGATGGTCTGAAAAGTTATAATTCTTTCTCGAAAATATCAAATTTGTAAGTTAACCCTGAATAATATCAGAATCTTATTTGATGTATAATTGAATTTGGTTTTATATTACGATTAACAAAAAATTTTGTGTTTATGTTTTGTACAAAATATGGAAATTCAAAATAAAAAAATATATGTTCCTTCTTTTAGAGCAAAGCCAGGGAAACATTTAATAGCATATTTTTCAAAAAATGAATTTAATGCTGATAAATCTAAAATTGAAAAATTTGAAAAGTTATTTTCAGATGCTTTTGCTAACATTACTGATGAAGAAACTATTATTGATATCAACAAAAAGAATAATTTAATTTTTTCTCATTTTGCTTTCCCTAATACTAAATATTGTTATAAAGATTCACATGCCAGAGAAATTTCAGTACGGTCAATATTAAATGAATGCAGTAAAACAATTGCAACAGGAGAAAGCAAATTGTTTCAACACATAATAAGAAGCGAAATAGAAAGAGGTAAATCTTTTGAAGAATTGAAAAAAATAATAGAGACCTTAATTCATGAGCCTAAAAAGTTTTTAAAGACTTTATATATTGCAGGGCGTATTAAACTTAAAGATCCTAATTCAAAATTAAATAATTATGAGTTTAATATTATGGATATGGAAATTGCAGAAGAATATTTGCAAAATAACAAAAGTAAATCTATAAAAGAAATTCTTGCAGGATTAAAAAACTTGTAGATTTTGTAATTTCTATAACAATAGAATGCTCAAATTGCCTGCCCACAATCATCAAACCTACTGTCGTTTTACAGTGGGTTCAGCGAGGAGCGAGCAGAGGGCGAAGGCTTGATTACGAAATAATAGAAAATTATGTAGTAATCAACCGTAGACCCGTTTAATGCGAGCGACTCAAGACAAATCCAACCTTCTCCGTTTCTTTTTTGGGTATCGTGTTGCAGTCCATTATTGACGATTGTATATGTTTTGCTAAATATATTGACATTGGATATTGTCAATTTTATTATATTTGCATAAGTGTTAGGAATTTTCTGCTTAGTTAGTTAGCGAGTATGAGAATAAAGGATTTTATAAATATGGAAAAGAAAAGAAATTCATTGTTGAAGGTATGCCTTATGGCTGCCTTGTGTGGTGTTTTTTGCGGGATGCCGGTTTGTGCGGATGATGATTACGGCGGAACATTTAGCGGTTCAGCTATCGAAGAAGGACAACCTTATGAAGGACAAACTGACAGCGCAAACTTTGCAGGGGGCTTTAGGGCGGGTGTTCATGCCGGAAACGCTCAAATCCATTGTGTAAACAATATATTTAGGGACAATACTACTAATTACGGTGCTATATATGGAATACTTGTTGGCGGCGGCGGAGCTATTTACAGTTCGTCTCGTCAAATTACCATAGATGACAGTATTTTTGAAAATAACAGAAGTACAAGCTTAGCTACTCCAACAGGTGGCGGTGCTATTATGATTTCTACCAACCAAACAGCAGGCGGTTACATTAAAGGTTCAACTTTCACAGGAAACTCTGCTGCTAATGATGGTGGTGCAATTTATTTTAATAACGTTGCTAATTTTACAATTTCCGATGATACAGCATTTATCGGTAATTCCGCAGGAAATTACGGTGGTGCCTTATATGTTGGCGGGGACACTTATTCAATTCTCAACAGTGTAAATGATGTAATGTTTAGCGGCAATAATGCCGAAAACGGCGGAGCTATTTATTTTAAAAACGGTATGGCAAGTTTTGACAATGTAACTTTTGAAGATAATACGGCTAGTCTGACGGATGGTTTTGGAGGTTATGGAGGTGCGATTTATGTTGACAAGTTTGCACCACGTGGTAGTAACATTCCTGAATATACCGGAATTACGATTGATAACAGTAAATTCTCCGGAAACGAAGCTTTAGATGGTGGTGCTATTTATACTAAAAATGATTCTGCTCTTGATACCGTTTCAAATACCACATTTGAAGGTAACAGTGCAGAACTCAGAGGTGGTGCTATTTATATAGATGATGCTTCCTTGAAAGTTCAAAACAGTACTTTCAAAAATAACAATTCAGGTACCAGAGGTGGTGCAATTGCTTTTTATGCAATAAAAACAGAAGGTGATGAAAATTCTGTTAAATCACTTATAATTGAAAACTCTGATTTTATCGGTAATACTTCTGAACAAAATAGTGGTGGAGCTATTTATATTAATGCATCAAGTGATGAGGGTGTTCCGGGTGCTAAAGAAATTAAGATTATATCCAACGATGGTAAAGCTCACGAGTTTACGGGTAACCAACACGGTACGGGCGAAGACTTTAGAACAGAATATAATGCCATGGTGATTGATAACGGTAAAGTTCAGCTGGTTACAGAGGGTGAAGGCAGTAAGCTTATATTCAATGACGGAATTTCCGGCTCTAATCCTTCTTTACATTTTGATGGCGGCAGAACTTCACATTCCGCTATTGATGTTAATGGGGATGTTGAGTTTAATGCTCAGGTTAAAAATGTAACTCTTGCTCTAAATGGCGGTACGTTATCATTGAATGCAGGAGAAAATACTAATTTTGACGGTACTTCTCCTATATTAAATAATGTTGATTTGATATTGGAATCAGGTAAATTGGATTTGCAAAACGGAAATCTGGACATCCTTAATATCAGACATTTTAATGCTACAAATTCTGAAGGCAGTATTATTCTTGCGATTGACGCAAACCTTGCCGAAGGTAAAAGCGATTTGTTTGATGTTGAAGGTGAAATGTACGGTTCTTTGAATTTTGATGCCGAACATTTTGATATAAACATACTTAAAGAAGGTAATAAATCATTCAATTTGTTTAGTAAGGGGGCAGATACTCTTACTTTTGTGGGGGATTCTGTTATTCAATATACAGAACGTAATAAATATGAGTTTACGTTAGGTGAAGACGGATTGATTAATGTTAAAAGACATTCTTCCGGTGGTATTAATGATGCCATAGCAGCTGACGGAATAAGAGAATTTAAAGTTACACCTGCTGCAAATGTTAAATTGACAGAATCTCTCGGAGATATGGGTGGTGAATATTTAAAAATAAATATGCAGGAAAAAACTCTTGACGGTAACGGAAACAGCGGTATTAATGTTTCTGAGGGTCAGAGATTAGAAATCGTTAATGCAGGTTCTGCTGATGGCAGCAATGCCGTTCAGGGATTTGTTTCTGAAAATAGCGGGGCTGTTGTTAATAACTCCGGTACCGTAAAAATAAGTAATTCGTATTTCAAAAATAATACTTCAAGTACTGATGGTGGTGTTATAAATAACAATGTCGGAGGAAAAGTCGAAATTACGGATTCTTCATTTGTTAACAACCGCGCAGAAGGTAGTGGCGGTGCAATAAATAATATTGGCGGAAGTATTACAATTACAGCAAAAGAAGGGGATGTCCTTTTTGCAGGAAATACCGCAGCCAAAGTTATAAATGATATTTACATGGTAAATTCGGATGATAAAGTTGCTTCTCTAACTTTCAACGGAAGTAAAAATACAACATTAAACGGTGGTATTAGCGGAGAAGGTGTTATAACAAAAGAAGACAGCGGTGTTTTATATTTGAATGGCGATAACAGCAAATATACGGGTGATGTTAACTATAATGGCGGCGTCGTTAGCCTTGGCGCAGATGCACAATATTTCAGTGCCCAAAATACTCATTTCGCTAATAATGCAATGTTAAGCTTGATTAATAATCAGGCAAATAGTGTGAGTCTTGGAAATGTTGTTCTTGACGGAAACGGAAAGCTTGGACTTGATGTTAATTTAATGACAGGTGAAAGTGATAAAATTGCTGCTGATTCTGTTTCAGGAGAAGGTAAGTTAATAATTGACGATGTTAATATTATTACTGACTCAAACGTTCAAATTGAGTCAATGGGATTTGATGTAATTTCTCTTGATAAAGATGGGTACAGTCCGTTATTTGGGAGAGTAGATGTTAGTCCTAATGCAGCTCGTCAAGCAATGGGTCCTATTATGAAGTATGGTGTAACATTCAATCCTGAGAATGGCAGAATGACCTTAAGCAGCTTGGCTGGAGGTTCTTACCATAATTACAATCCATCAGTTTTTGCAGCTCCTGTCGGGGCTCTTGTGGGGGCTTATTTAACCCAGTTGCATTCTTATGATATGGCATTCAATAATTCAGATATGTACATGTTGATGCCTTCAAAAGCAAGAAATGTTCTAAGAATGCAGAATAAAGTTGCGATTTCAGACGGGACAGTTCCTTATCAAGCCGCCTCAGATTGGGGATACTGGTTAAAGCCTTATACAACTATTGAAAGTGTTAAGCTCAGCAGTGGACCTAAGGTGTCTAATCTTGCGTATGGGTCATACTTCGGGGCAGATAGTGGTATCAAGGATATCGGCAAAGGTTTTGATGGAATGTTATCATTCTATGCCGGTTATAATGGCAGTCATCAATCATATAGCGGTAACAGTATTTACCAGAATGGTGCTCAGTTAGGTCTTACAGGGACAGCATTTAAAGATAAATTCTTTGCGACTGCAACCGTAAACGTAGGTGCCAGCGTTGGTGAGGCTAATACAATGTTCGGAAGAGATAATTTCACAATGTTATCTAGCGGGCTTGCTGCAAAAACAGGTTATAATTTTGAAATGGCTGATGGTAAATTTATTATTCAACCGAATTATATGATGTCTTATAGTTTCATTAATACCTTTGATTATACAAATGCTGCTGGTGTTCATATTAATTCCGATCCGTTGCATGTTTTGCAGCTTTCACCGGGGGTAAAGTTTATCGGAAACTTACCTAAGGGTTGGCAGCCTTATGCAGGTGTTAACGTAGTTTGGAACCTTCTTGGTGACACTTCTTTCACTGCAAATAATATTGCATTGCCGGAGTTTAGTATTGATCCGTATTTCTCTTATGGTGCTGGTGTACAAAAGTTATATGGTGACAGAGTTAACGGATATTTTCAAACTATGGTTCGCTCAGGTGGCAGGAACGGTGTAGGGCTACAGTTCGGTATGAAATGTGTTCTGTAAATCCAGTTTTAACATAAAAAGACGGGACTTTTGTCTCGTCTTTTTAATGTAAAGATTATACTCTATTGGCTACAAATCCTTGATTTCATGCATAGATCTTCCGCTGACAGGACGGTTTATACTGCCCGAACCTCCAACACAGTCAATATATGTCTCTTCCGGAGCCTGTCCAATTATTTCTATAGTATGTCCATCTGTTTTTATACATCTGTCAAAATTGACTTTGTTATAATTAGGACCAAACATTACATTTGCATTAGGTTGTCCCATTTCGGCACATACTCGTTTTGCATAGTTAATTATGGCATCAGTTACTTCAGGTGCGGCACCGAGTTTACCGTTAGCTTCAAAGCTGTCAATTACAAAAGTCAATTGTCCGTCAACTTTAGCAAAGTAGCACATTGAATTACCTAAAGAGTTGCCGGCTTTGTCAACAATTTCAATACCATTGACAAAAGCGTTCATTAAGTGCTGTGGAGCTGCAAAAGAGTTGAAGCTGCCGACAGATGTACAACATCCGACGTGGTTGCCGAAGAAGATGTTTCTGCCCACATTATCCTTATCCCAGAGGCGAACATATAATTCTTCTTTGGAATCTCTTAGTTGCTCCACGTTATGTATATTTTGCTTATGAATTTCAATGTGGTCTTTAAATGTTTTAATTTCAGGTGTATTTTGTTTCCAATAATCGTTAGTTTCAAGTTCCTTTTCAATTAGTTTGATAATCTTTGGTAAGTCTTTCTGACCTGCTTCTGAAATATTGTTATTAGCAAGTATTTGTTTTAATTTATCAACTTCATTTTTCTCCAGTTTTGAAATAAGTTCTGTATCACTAAATTCTTTTAACAAATTATTTCTGGCTGCGGTAACTGATTCGTTAACATCAATTATGACTATAAACGGATGAGAAGAATCTTTATCAAAGTTCATCCATCTGTTAAAATCCAACTGATTTTCTGCATATAACCTTGCAGTTTCTTGGTTTTCAGGAATATCCATTATTATATCCGTAAATCTTCTGTTAGGATTTTTCTCAATAAGTGATATTAACTTATTAAAGTTTGCCTTGAACCCAGAATTAGAAATACCTGCAAACAATCTTGAGATATAGTTGCTGTCGTAGGTTATAGCTGTTAAAAGTTCTTCAGTAGGTTCAATATTTAAGAGTCTGTAAATTTCAGTATTTAGAGCTTTTGTGAATGCAGTATTTTGGTTAGGCAGGTTAATATGAGCTTCAACTTGAGCCTCAAGCGGTTTTATTGCACGGTCATTAATTCTGGCTTGAGTATATAGTTCAGGTTTAGCCAGCATTTCAGCTTTTTGACGTTGTAGTTGATTTAGGTAAGCTTGTTTTTTATTTTCAGGGATTTTGTTATTTTGTTGAATACTTTGAATTTTCTTGTCAATAACGGCAACTTGTTCCTCAATAGTCGGAGGGGTAACATATTTTTCGTTCAAGTTTTGAGCTTGGAGGAATTTTCTGATGATGTCTTGTTTTTCATTCGGCACGTTAAATTCCGTAATAAAATCTTCAATTTGCTCGTTGTACGGTTTATCAGTAGCAAAGATTTTGTCAGTCAATTCTTTTTGAGCTTTTGTCATTTGAGGTGTATCTATTTCGTTGATAATTTTCAAAAGCCCGGCTTCATCTACATTACCGACAAGCGCAGAAATGATTTCTAATTTAGCGAGTCTTTGTTCAGGGTGTGGTAATTGAGCCAGTTTTGTTTTCAAAGTGGCTTTGGCTTCAGGAGATAAGTTACTCAAGGAAGCGGCATTTGATGTTAGCTGTTTCAGTCCCTTATATCTCAAGCCTAAAGCGTGACGTAGTCCAGTTTCCCCGATAACGTCTATGATATTCGTAACTCCTTCATGGTTTTGGATTAAAGTATTTGTTACCAAATCTTTTGTTACATTCATATCTTGATGAGTCAGATGTTTTATATTGTTATTGAAAAATTCAATTGATTTTTTAACTTGGTTATATTCATCTTCCGACATTTTGGCTAGTTCTGAGAGATTATTAAAGTGTAGTTGGTAATCTTTAATATTTCTATCTTGAATTAATTGATATTCGACATCAGACATTTGCGACAAAGCTATCCTATTATCAAAGCTTAGTTTACAGTTTTCAATATTTCTGCTAAGTATATTTTTGATCTCTGTGTCGTTTAATGTTTCCAATTTTTCTATTTGTGTTGATTCCAGATTTTCAAAATAAGGCAGATATTTTTTTATTCTGTCGTATTCAGTTGATTTTGCAAGCGCAAGGACAGGGTCTTTATCTGAAAAAATCCCTTTCTGTTTACAATATTGGAGATAGTTTGGAATAATATCATCAATGCATCTATCAATATTTTCTTGAGGCAAATCCATAATATGACCTATTCGGTATCCGTCAAATTGATTTTCTCCAAGACTTTCTATGTTGAATAGTTTTTTTGCCTTTTCAAATTTTTCATTATCCATTAGTGCAAATTTGGTTATAGTATATTCATTTATTGCTGGTTCTATTGAATTAATATATTTAATTTTTTCAAGAGCAGATTGATATTGTTCTTCCGGAAGTGTTAATATTTTACCGAGGTCGTTGGCTGAGGTCGGTAGTATTGGCTTTTCGGTAGCTCTTGCTAATGGTAGAATGTCTTTCTTTAATCTGCTGTCAAAATTTTCGTTTAACAAGATATCTATAGCTTCCTCGAATTGATAGTTACTCAGTTGAATTTGATATCCGTTGGAGTCTTGCAATAATAAATATTCTTTTATCTTCTGATATTCTTCAGGTTTTAATTCCATTAATTTTAGTGTGGTTTTTCCATCAATCCCTTGTCCATATCCCGTTCTTATGTCATTCTTTAATAAGAATAATGCTTCTTCATATTGTTTTTGAGGAAGTTTAGCAATTGCTATTCTTTCGTCTTGTCCAATTGATAAATCAATTAGGTCATTATTGATTCTTTCTTGACATGTAGGATCCAATTTAAGCATTTTGACGACATTGGTTATATTCCCCTTTATTTGCGGAGAATCAAGCAATGGTTTTACCCGATTGTAGGCTGCATCATCAGCCTTTACAACCTCAAGTAAATCTTTGGTGGCTTCAAGATTCAAATTATTTCCGGTAGATTGGAATTTTTTAATAATTTCAAGAACACGGTTATATGCTTTTGAGTCAAGTGCGGATATCTGTATCATAGCGTTTCCAGAGAGTGGGGCTGACAGATTATCTATCATATACAGATCTTTTATTATACGTTCCCACTGAGTGTCAGGCAGTTTAGAAAGCTCTAACAATTCATTGAATTTTAATTCTTTTGTTCCGTATTCTGAGCGACGAGTTGTCATAACTTCTTTAATCCTGTTATATGGTTTATCATCTAAATTAAGAAGATTTTCTACTATTTCTGCTCTGCCAAATACTGTGCGGCTAAGAAATGTAATCTGCTCTGAAACAGGCAAGATGTCATTAATATATCTTTGCCATTGTTTGTCTCCTTGAAGCATAGCTGTTTGAAATTCTTCAAGATCAATTGATGCGTTTGCTTTTATTGGAAGAACTTTACTATCAAATGCACGTTTCCAGTTTGCCTCCGGAATTTTTGCCAATTCAATAAATTCATTTGTGTATGCTGCATTTTTGAGACCTGATTTTTCCATGTAATCCCAAATTTTGTCAGGAACTTCCAGTAATGCGAGAATTTCGTAGATATTAAATTCCGTTTTCCGGGTATGATATTTGCTTGTTTCGTAAATATCAAGTAAGTGTCGTTCTTCAACAATTTTTAATTGTTCAGGAGTTAAATCTGCGAGCTTTTCGGCGTCATAAGTACTAAATCTGTCAGCTCCACGAGAATCTTTCATTGAAAGATAATTATCTATTAAAGCTCTTCTATTTTCATCTTGGCTGGCTAGTTTAATAATCTCATAAGCGGATAAATATCTGTTGTTATGTTTTTGTTCCAGAAGTTTTTCTTGTTTAATACGTGTTTTTACCTCTTCCGGTGCGTTTACAAGGGAAATACATTCGTCAATACTAAATCTGTTTTCTGTTGTTGTAGTTGTTTGGTTTGTGCCATGTACGTATCTTGACTCTGTTTTTTCATACGTCATCTCGTGCAATTTTTGGAATTCTGCATATTGGGCGTCGTTCATTCGTGCAAGCGTAGCAATATCTTCGGAGTTGGGATATACATTATTGTATCTATTCTTAATCTCTTTCAATGCTAGCAAATTACGATTTTTAAGGTTAGCCCACTCGGCATCTGTTAAATTTGCATAATTAAGTATAGCTTCAGCCCCTAACTGTTCTGTATATTCTCCGTTAGGGCTTTCTTTTTGTATGTCTTTCAATAAATCTCTGTTTTTAATAGTTTCCCAAGTCGCATCGTCGACATCTACCAAGGATAATACATCACTCAGCTTAAGCTTATGTTTCCTTCCTTCAATATTTTTCAGGAGGTTTCTTTGTTCAATAATATCCAAAGCTTCGCTATCCAAATTAAGCAAGTCTCTTATATCAGTTATTTGATACTCATCACCCCATCCTAATTTATCCATCATTTTATCAATGCGTTCCAGATTTGTCAGGTTCATGTAATCTGACAATTGGTATAGTTCGTAAAATCTGGTATTTGCAAACAATTTTGAGCCGTACATTTTAAGCAGGTTAGCTTTTTGTTCCGGATCTTCAACTTCCAATATTTTATTCAATTCTTGAATATCAAATGAGCTTCTGAAATTATTATTGAAGAAGCCGGTATCTAAAAACGCTTTTATTTCATCTGTTGTATCACAGTAAACCATTAGCTGGATTGCTGCCGGTGGAAATTCTTCTATTTCAGGAGCTTCAACATATTTAACAAAATCTTTTATTTTTTCAGAACTAAAGAGTCTGCCAATAGCATAAAGATTTTCATCATTATTATATTTTTTGATGTACTCAACCAGAACCTCTGCACTGTGTTGATCCGGTACTGCACTAACAATCCTGGCAATTCGTTTATCATCAATGTCTAATTCTTTCAATTTATCTTTTATTATATCAAGGATTTCCGTTGTTGGCGGTGTACTGTTTGTTTCGGACTGATTAGCTGCAGAGTTTTCTTTCTCTGCATTAACTTTTATTTCAGATGTTGATTCCTTAACAGGTTTAGTTTTAGTTGCCGGTTCTTCAGCCGTAATAATTTCAAAATCTACTCCCTCAACTAAAGCCGGCTTTTTCGCGGTTTGCGCAGCAGAGGAACTTTGCGCCGTTTCAGTAACCGCAGGAACAGGTGTAGGCGTTTCAGGGTTGTTTTTGTCTGCTGCAAGAACTTTTTTAACATCAGCTATCATGTGGTAATCATGATATTCATGACCTGCCTCAAACCCTGTATGTTCATCTGTAATTTCAAAACCGAATTTCTTATAAAGTTTTACAAGCATTTTATTGCTGGCATCGACATCCAAACTTACTTTTTCAAGGTCATTTTCTTTCGCAAATTTTGTAATATCAGCCTGCATTTGTCTTAACGCTGCGTAAGACGTTTTAGTGTTTCTCAAATTCGCTTTTACACCAATACTGTGGATGTAAAGTTCTCCGTCCTGAACAGGTTCAAGCTGATAGTATCCGATAACCTGTCCGTCTTCAGATTTTATGGCATGGGTAGAAATACCTTGGTCCTCTAAGTCAGCTTTATATGCTTCAAAATCCGAATCTATAGTATAGTTACCGTCAAAGGCTTCTAAATCAATCTCTTGAATCGCTCTTAAATCTTCATCTGTTGCTTGTTCTATTTTTAACTTTTTAATATCAATTTGTGCTTCTTGAGCAACTGTTTCAGATTCAGAATTACTTTCATTATGCGGTACTGTTTCCGTATTATCCCTGTTGCGTTCGGTATTACCTTCAGGCGAAATTGTTTTATCGAACTTACTGCTAAACGCGGTCTGTTCTCTAACCATTAAGTGTAAAGAT
>CAYUQM010000029.1:0-22223 GCA_964446855.1 uncultured Muribaculaceae bacterium | reverse complement strand
CTTGCTTCTTGTCTTGAAAAGTCTTCAAGAGTTGTATCATTTAATCTTGCAACAAATAAACCGTATGCAATAGTTTGAGCATACATATCAGCAAATGTATGATTGGTTAGGTCATGTAATAATATTTCTTTAAATGCGTTTCTCTGACTTACCAATGAACTCTCTGAGTCTAATTCAAGGGCATTTACAATTACATCTCTTATCATTACAGCTTTTTGAGCCATAAGGTTAGCTAATTGCTTGGGAGACTTAATCGTTTGACCTTGATAATCACAAAAGTTTCTTATGCCATTTATAAGTCTCTGATATTCTTTCTCATAGGTCTTTATTTTGCTGTTCTGTAGTTCTGCAATCTTGATAGTGTCAACATGTTCGCCATTTTTGTAAAACCAAAACTCTAGGTAGTTGGTTAATATTAAGTTATCTAGGCTTGCTTTATAACGGTCGAGCTGTTCGGTTTTATCAACTGTATCAAGGTTCTTGTCAATGTCTTTAGCTTCAATGTAGCCTATTGGTATATTTTTCTTCTGTATGATGTAATCAGGAGCACCACATTTCTGCCGTCTAGGTTCATTTATTGCTTGAATACCTATAACGGTTCTTTCAATAAAGTCCTGTAAATCACCTCTAAAACTGTGCTCAGTTGTTTGTCCAGTCTTAAACTTCTTGATAATTCCATTTATATACTTGTCTGCCATAGACTAATTATATCACAAACATGTTTAATTATCTCAATATTAAACATTCAACGAGAGACCACTAGAAGCCTCATCAAGACACTTTAAATGTTCAAGATATACAGAAACTGTATACAACAAAATTTTATAGTGTCAAAAGAGGTAATATTTAATATTAAAGAATAATGTTATAGGGTCAAAACACACACAGTATAAGAGAAATAAGACTATTTATTCAGTTAATGTAAAACAATTTGTTATTACAATAGATATTTAGAGAATGGGTTTAATTATGAAACTTTAAGCCCTAGTGCCATTCGCATGTTGTAATATTCTTGTGTGGACTCTTTCATGGTTAATACAATCCTTTGATAGATATTGTTTTCAGGGTTATTCTGTGATAAATTATTCTTGTCAGAAAGTTCCAAGGGTTGAACATTGATGACAATTTATACGAAGTATTAAAGTTTGTAGCAGGGGCGAGAATCCCAATGCGGAGCATTCAAAGGGTTTTAGCGCGAACGAGCTGAGGGCGTAGGTTTGACGGCAAAATGGCAAAGCCATTGCAGGCGGCAACCGAAGACCCGTTTAACGCGAACGAGCAAGACAAGTCCCCCCTACAACACCATTTTATAAATTCGGTGCAAAAAATTGTATCCTACGGAATAGATGCAAAAATGAAAAAATCTACTTTTAAACTTTTAATATTTACATTTATAGGAATACTTGTATCTTGTTTTTTATATACACTTGAAAGCAATGTGTCTGCTTATTCTACTTCATTTACTGGGTATACTGCAGGGAAAATGCATATTGGAATTTACATTGCACCTTTTGTTGGATTAATATATTGGCTTTTTACTAGAAAACTTGAAGATTAGGAAGTACGTAGGTTGGGTGAAATCCAACGAAATCAATTAATTTCTAATCCCAATGCAATCCTCATATTGTAATACTCCTGTGTTGAATATTTCATAACCAGCTCAACCTTGTGGTAAAACATTGCATTCGAGTTCCAGATATGCTAATATTTTTTAGCAAAGAGGGTGAAATTATGCGAGTACAAGATGTTTCAAGTAAGAATAATTATTCTCCAAATTTCGGTTTTAAATTCAGATTATCTAAAGAAACGATAAATGTTATCGAGCGTTCAACAAAATTGAATTATGATGAGTTGAGAAATTTGCCGATTGCGGAGGCTGAAAAGTTGATGATAGAAAGAGGTTCCCTCAAAAAGCCAAGTAAGCTGAAGGTTTGGTTATCCGATAAGTACAGAAAATTGGGCGAATTTTTGGGACTTTTGGAAAAACGATATAATATTTATACGGATGTTGACTAGACAAAATAGAATTGCTAATATCTTGAAAAAGAAATATTCCATATCTTATTTAGGATATGGAATATTCTGATTGTCTTGAACTTTATTTGATTTTAAAACCAGTTACAAACATCTTCTTTACAAAGAACTTTGTTTAAGTCTGCCATTGCGCTTTCTCTTGTCATTTCGTAAGTTACCGGAGTTATAGAAATCTTGTTGTTTCTTACGGCTGCAATATCCGTATTTGCATCTTCAGGTTCAGATATTAATTCTCCTGCCATCCAATAGTATACTTTGCCTCTCGGATCAATTCTTTTTTCATAGTTATCCGTAAACATCTTTCTTCCAAGTTCAGTGATTGCAATTCCAGCAATATCGTCTGAGTCAAGTGCAGGAACATTAACATTCAAGATTGTCTTGGATGGAAATTGAAAGGTTTTAAGCTTTTTCAACATCGCATTTATAAATGACCCCGTATATAGAAAATCATCGTAATCGCTTTGCATACTTGCAAGTGAAACCGCAATACTCGGAACCCCAAGCATTGCTCCTTCCATCGCACAGCTTACGGTTCCTGAATATAAGATGTCAGCGCCAAGGTTTGGTCCGTGGTTGATACCTGAAATCACTAAGTCAGGCATTTCCTCAGGTGTTAGTATTGCGCTTATGCCAATCTTAACGCAATCTCCCGGAGTTCCGGTTGTAACCCAAGTTCTTTTTGCTCCGTTAATAGGGTCTAACTCTTCAACTCTGAGTGGGGTGTGTAAGGTCAGTGAATGACCTGCAGCACTTCGTTCTCTGTCCGGAGCAATAACGTAAACCTCATGCTCTTCCGATAATGACTTTGTTAAAACTCGGATTCCGTTTGCTGCTATACCGTCATCATTAGAAATTAAAATTTTCATAAGTCTCCTTAAATAATAAATTATAACTGTATCTTTCAATGATAATATCTTATTGAAAATTTTCCAAATGTATTTCGATAAGTTTATGAAGTTTTGTAACGAATATAAAATTAATAGATAAAATATAGCAATTATATATATAAAAAATTGTTTATATATATGTAACACGAGGAAAGCTTAAATTTGAGGAATCAACAAGAATTTAAGCACACACTACACTTCACACTATTTGAGGAATGAATTAAAAGTTTATTCCAAAGGCTCTCTAAAAAAGAGTCTTTTTTTTTTGAAAATTTTATGAAAAAAGCCCAACTGTTTGGGTTGGGCTTGAAATCAGTTATTAAACCTTAAGACGCCGGTTCTTCTTCTGTTTTTTTGTCGAGAAGTTTTTGCAGTTTTTCGCGAATTTCGTCACCTTTTTTCTGCATATCAGAAACTACGTCTTCTGCTTTAGCTTGAATTTCTTTAACTGTATCATCTGCTCTTTTAGCAGCTTCTTTAGCTGAATCTGCTAACATTGCACGAGTTTCTTCACCTGATTTTGGTGCAAGCAAGATGCCTGCTACAGCACCGATAGCTCCACCTACAATAAAACCTACTAAAAATTTACCTGCTGACATAATTATTTCACTCCTTTTCTTTTCAGTAATGATAACAAATTTTTATGCGGAATTCATCACCATAAATTACTACTACTTTTTACCAAACATTCTCCAAGCTACATTAAAACCTTTTAATAGTCCTGAAAAAAGTGTTCCGGTAATAGCTTTAGTTTTTCCGAAGGTGCGTTCAACCGCATCTTTAAAACTGTCCATATTTCGGTCAGTACTTTTTACAATAGAATTAATTGAATGTAGTGTTTCATTTAATTCGTTCAGTGTCGGTTTAAGTTCTGTATTCAAAAGAATTGATGTTTGATTAACGTTTTTAGCCAAGTTACTCAAATCTATGAGTAATTTAATTAAAAACACACCAACTACTATTAAAATTATTCCTGTAACCCAAGCAAGGAATGTTAAACCTTGATTTAGAGCTATTTGTGAAAAATCCATAAATTAGTTTCCTTTATTTTTAGTATTCAAAATCGCATTCGGATTCAAGTTCTTTTGCTTTTTGAAGTTTATTTGACTTAACCATATTATTAAATTTTCTGAATTGTCTTTCAAGCTTATATTTAGCTAGGTCAACTGACTCTAAAGCTTGTTTTTTAGCTTCTTGAATTGCCGGAGAATTTTTCTCATAAAATTCACAGGCTGCATCTTTCAACTGTTTTCTTGATTCTTCACCGGGTTTTGGAGCGTAAAGTACACCGGCAATTATTCCGCCGACAACACCAGCCAATAACCCAAACCCAAATGCCAAAGATTTATTTTTGCACATAATAACCTTGCCTTTCATTTATGTGTACCAATTATAACATATTTCTAAAAATTTACAAGCGTCTTACCCCGGAATGCTATCCCAGCAGTCTTTTATGAAGACTGCATATTGGCATAGTGTTGCTGCCTTCTTAAATTTAACTTTTAAAACGAGTAAAAGCGTATATATAATAATAATATTTATTACTTTTTGCCAGAACTCCTGACGTTTGCGCTTTATAACTTCGGTAACTTTAGTAATAGCAATTTGAATTTGTTTTACGCTATCTCTAACTTTTCGAACAGTAGCAATTATTTCAGGAGTGACAGCTGCAAATTTTTTATCTAAATTATTCACAGCTTTATCTGCACGAACTATCCAATATATCAGAAATCCTGCAATTATAAGCTCTGCTATAAAAATTATTGCAATAAATACATACATTTTTCATTTCTCAAACTTTGTATTATAATCTATAATTATAAGTTAATTCACATGAGAAAAAAATACGTCTAAAGGACTATTTATGTTTAAACAAATAAAATTCTACCTGTCTTTAATCATTGCAAGGGGAGCTTATCTGGGGATAAAACTATTTTCTAACTCTTCGGGGACTTCGTTTGCCGGAAAGACTGTTTTGAAGTTTTATCCTGAGTTTCTTTCGCATTGTAATGCTTATATAAAGAAGAAAAGTATTACAATAACAGGCACAAATGGGAAAACTACCACTTCGGGCATAATTTCGCATATTTTGGAAACCGGAAAAAGCTCGGTAATACATAATCTTAAAGGTGCAAATATGCTGACGGGAGTTGCAAACGTATTTGCGCTAAATCTGGCACCTTTCAAACGCTTTGATTACTCCGTTATCGAGTCTGATGAAGCGTATTTGAATAGGTTATATGATTATATGAACTCTGACTATCTTGTTGTAACAAACCTTTTCCGCGACCAGCTCGACAGGTACGGGGAACTCGCAACAACTGCGGCATTTATACAAAAAGCAATAGACAAAAATCCTGATTTAACAATAATTCTTAACGCTGATGATCCGCTTGTTACAAACTTCGGCAAAGACAGAGATAAAGTTATATATTATGGTTTTGAAAATGTTAAATTTGATTATGAAGTAGAAAAATCTAACGCGCCGACAGAGGTATTTAATTGTGTTTGTGGTAAGCCTCTTAAGTACTCAAAACAATTTTTTGCACAACAAGGGCATTATCGTTGTGACTGTGGATTTAGTAGACCTGACTGTGATTATAGCGCAGAGGTTACTGTCGGTATTGAATATTCGGTGTTACATGTTCGCCATGGCAGAAAAATCTTAGATTTTACAACCCATTTGGTGGGTTTGTATAATGCTTACAATGTTCTGGCAGGTATTGCACTTGCACTTGAAAACGGTATTTCGCATGAGGTAATTCAAAATGCTCTTAACTCATATAAATCTATTTTTGGTAGGACCGAAAAGAGGGTTATCAACGGTCATCCGACCCTAATTCAGCTTATAAAAAACCCTACCGGTGCAAGCGAAGTGCTGAAAACTGTCGATTTAAATTCAAATATTATAATTGCAATAAATGATAATTATGCTGACGGAAGGGATATTTCCTGGCTCTGGGACAGCGATTTTGAACAGTTAAAAAGTGCACATAAGATGGTAATTGCTTCAGGGGTAAGAGCGAATGATATGGCAACTCGTTTAAAATATGCTGGAATTCCGCAAGAAAAAATTGTGGTGGAACCTTCCATAAAAAAAGCGATAGAGCTTGCAAGTTCCGGTACAGATAAGGAGGTCCCGATAACAATTCTTCCTTCTTATACTGCTCTGTTGAAAATTAATAAGGAGAAATTTTAATGTTATTAGGTGTAAATATAGATCATGTTGCGACATTAAGAAACGCAAGAGGCGGAGTTGAGCCCGACGTTATTCAGGCTGCCGACATTTGTGAACAAAATGGAGGAACTTCTATTACTACCCATTTGCGCGAAGACCGACGCCACATCAAAGACGAAGATGTCCGCACTTTAATTAAAACAATTAAAACTAAGCTTAATCTTGAAATGGCAATGGCAGAAGATATCCAAAAAATTGCACTGGAAATCAAACCGTATTCAATCTGCCTTGTTCCTGAAAAAAGACAGGAAGTTACAACCGAAGGCGGTCTTGATGTAGCAGGACAACTTGATAAAGTAACTGAATTTATTAAACCGCTTCTTGATGCGGGTATTATCGTAAGCCTCTTTATTGACCCGAATGAAGAGCAGGTTAGAGCTTCAGCTAAAACGGGGGCGCAGTTTATAGAAATGCATACCGGAACATATTCCGAAACTTTCGGAACTGAGCGAGAAGAAGAAGAATTTCAGAACCTCAAAAAATCAGCGGAGCTTGCTCAAAGTTTAGGCTTAAAAGTTAACGCGGGACACGGACTAAATTATGATAATGTTCACAGAATGCATGAAATTAGCGGACTTTACGAATTAAATATCGGACACAGTATCATTTCGCGTGCGGTATTTACCGGCTTACCTGAAGCTGTCAGAAAAATGGCTGACTTGATAAAATAAGGAAGAGGTTTATGAAATCAAAAGAAGAAATTATAGAAGAAATGCAGCAAGTTGCAGAGCAGATGCGTTTGGATGATATTGAAGATAATCCTGATTCTGAGTTTGAAATGTTTGAATGTGATTGCTGTGGTAAGGAAAAGCCTCTTGCAGGTTCTATTGAGTATAATGGTTATCGTCTTTGTAACGATTGCGTACTTATTGCTGAAACAGGTTTTGCGTTAGGTAAATTTCAGGATATTCAAGAACTTATAGATGCAATGGAAGATAAGAGGCTTGAAGGCTTGTGTGATATAATTAAGCAGGAAGAGCTTAAAAAGAATAATTAAACGGTAATTATAATTTTATGTTCATGTCTTTCGGAGTCATTGTCCAGATTGTTATGTTATAGTGTTTTGCTACTTCCTGCACACGAGCCAAGTATTTTTCGTCGGAAACTCCTTTTTCCATAATCAAGACAATTCCGGCTTGCTTGTTTAATATAGTGGCGTAGTAAAGGGCTTGACCAATACTTTCCCCCCACTTTTTAGCGAAATCAAATTCTATTGCGTGAGTGTCTGTTACACAGTCAACTCTTGCTTTATCAGGAAGTACCACCTCAAGCTTTCCGTTATGTTTTGTGCACCAGAGCTGTTGGTAGTCCTTTTCGTAATAAAGTGTTTTTGCTGAAGCTTGTCCGGCAAAGAGTCCTGTTAAACAAAATAATAATACAATCTTTTCCATTCTTTTCATTATAATGTTTTTATGTTCTTTATGGAATTAGCCAGATGGCTATTTTTTGCAAGGACAGGTTTGTACCGGCTTTCCAAATATTAACCTTGCTCCTCCCATTGGTTTCTTCAAGGTGTTGCTTACGCCGGACGTAATTTCGTTAACATCTTTGGTTATAGAATTTACTCTTTCCATTGTTTCAGGCAAATCTTGGACCGCGCAAGTAACTTTTTGAGTTAAACATTCTATGTTTTCGGATGAATTTTCAATATTTTTCATCGTTCGGTCAAGAGAATCCTGATTTACAGTATTACTGATTTTAAGAGATGTTCCTGAAAAGTGAGAGCTTATAGTTGAGATGTTTTTGGAAGACTCTATTAAGTTTGGGCTGGCTGCATTGAATGTCTTACGCATATCTACAATAAGTTCATTGGCGTCACTTACAGTTCTGTTTACTCCGTCAAGTACTGTTAGTACACTTTGAATCATGATTTCGAGGGTGCCGTCATCAACGTGTTTGTTGAAGAAAGCATTAACGTTTTCGGATACGCTTCCTTGAACTTTATCTCCGTTTTTTAGGAAATCTGTACTTGCCAATTCCGGTGATACTATATCCACATAGTTATATCTATCCTTATAGGCTTTGATTTTTACGGTAACATTGTTTGGAATTTTAATTCCTTTTGGAAATAATACAATATGCATATACGTGGACGTATAGTCTATGTTTGGCTCAACTTTTACAACTTTTCCAATCCTGAAACCTTTATAGAAAACTTTCATTCTTGGCGAAAACGGTTCCGCTTCATTAAACACCGCGATAATATGTGTGTAGTGAATACGCTTATAGATGTATTTTGCCCCAAAATATAAACCTGTTAAAAATCCTAAAAATAATATTATGTTTAATAAAGTTAAAAAAATTTTCATAGTTTACTTATAACCTTATAAAAAATTTGAAACTATTAACGAGGTAGGCTATATTTTTTATTTATTTATTTTTTTTAGCAAAAAAATATAATGTTTTTACTTTATATAATAGTAAGGGAAAATTTATAAAATGGGTCAGTTTCTTAATTCAATTAACGAAGTTAGAAAAAATTATAAAAAATTTGATGCTTGGGAACAAGTGCAAGCTGATGAACGCGCACAAAAAGAATATTTGTCAAAAACTCTGGATATTCCGGAAGATAAGGTTGAGTTGACGACAAATAAGGCAAAAGCCGTAATTAGGGCGACAGAAATAATGGATAAGCGTTCAGAAGACAATTGCGAAAACATGGAACAGTTAACCGGATTTGTGACCGGTATCCCGTTAGCTATCGGAAGTTTTGCTTTACCGCCTTTGTGTGAAACTTATTTTGTTAAAATTATAGAAAAAGCTAATAAGAAGATTGAAGATTTACAATTGGTTTTAAATAGTCCTGATACTTCTGATGCTATAAAAGAGTCAACTAAAAAAGAAATAAAACGTATTACCGAAAAAGTTTCGGATTTGTCTATGAAAAAGGGGCTCTATGGGCAATTCCTTTCAGTTCCGGTCTTGCTAGTGATGGCTGCAGGTGCAATTCTGTGGGGTAATTCCAAACAAAAAGAAGCTTCACGAATCGGGCGTTATCAGGCAAAACAAAATGAGTTAAAAGATGTTCGTAATTTCGTTATTTATACTCCGGAGCAAATTAAACAAGCTGAAGAAATTATAAAGAATATTCCAGATGAAAAAGAAAAAAATAGCATTATTAAAATGTTTTCGGAACTAAAAGCTGTTAGTAAAGATAAAAAAGCTTATAAACAGTGGTTAAAAACAAAAGATCCTCAAGAGATTGAAAAGTTAAAAGCTTTAAGTTTTACTCCTGAGCAATTGGCTCTTGGTGAAGAAGATAAAGAATTAATAGTCGATACGGTTAAGGAAATCAATATAAAAGCCGAAGAATATTCCGAAAATGTTGAAAATGCTTTTGATACATTGGGTACAACTTCTTGGTTAATTGCGACTCCTTTGGGGTTTTTAATAAATAAAGCTCTTAAGGCATTTAAGGTTAATAAAGCTACAAGCGTGATATTCTCTGTAGGTGTTCCTTTTATGACAAGTTTAGGTATTCAGATTGCAGGTACCATTGAGCAGAAAAAAGCTTCCAGAGTAGGGCGATATCAAGCCAGAAAGGATTTGATGAAAAATCCTGCCAGATTGATGGCTTTTTCTCGAGAAGAGTGGGATAAAGCTAAAGATGTTAAGGCGCCGAACCAGAAACAAGCTTTCTTTGAAAAAATCTTTGCTAATTTTAAGTTCCTTGGTACGTACCTTAAGGATAAAAAGGCGTATGAAAAATATAAGAAAGAAGAGTATGCAAAAACTGAAAAACTGCAAAAAGCATTAAATCAACTAGAAATAAGCGATATCCAAAAATCCAAAGCTGAAAAGTTACAGCAAAAAGTGTTCAGAGCTTTTGATGAAGTTGATGAGATGTCACAAAGATATTCTGAAGATGTTGAAGCGGGTTGCGAAATATCAAAACAGATTATAAATAACTCTTGGACAATTGGGTTTGCCGGATTGCTTCTTGCAGGTGTTACCGCATTTACTAAAGGTAAGCTGCCTGTCTCAAAAATAGTTAATACGGTTGTTAACTTGGGGTTCAAAAAAGATTCTTCTATAAGGATGGGTGTAAATAATATTTATTCAATATTAAAGCAAGATAAGTCATTAATGCATAAGTTCCAGCTTTCAATTACTCGCGGTAATTTGGGATATTTCCTAACTAAGCCGGAAGCTGCACCTATAAGTGAGGCAATAGGTAAGTTAGTATTGCAAAATCCTGAACTTATAGCAGGGGTTCAGGGTAAAGGCAAAAATGTTCTTCTTAACGCAATTAGTTCTCAATTGAAAGATGGTGCGGTAGCTAAATGGGTTAGGAATATGATTACTCAAGGCGGAAACTTGTATATATTAAATAAGTTTGGCTCTGAAATTCCGAAGGAGATGCAGAAAGAAGCCGGTATGATTGGCTGGAAAAACTATAAAACGCTAATTGGAACAGGTGCTATTGCCGGGCTTCCGGTTCTTGGAGTTATTTTAGGTATTCCGTTTGTATTTAATTCTTGGTTAACAAGCATTCAAAAGAAAGCGGGTAAGATAGGTATTATGCAAGCTATGGATAAAATAGATGATCCACGAGTTTTTGCTGAGCAAAACCTATCGACGCTTCCTCAAGAAAGCTCTCAAAAAGATTCTAATCTGATGAGTAAATTTAGAACAACATAAACTTATATCATCTTTATAATTTAGCAGTAAATCTTTTTTCCTCTTTTTAAATGATGTACTAATTTCTGATTCATATAAAATAAAATAGGAAAGACAATCTTGGGTGGATTAATGGATCAGAGTTTTGATTTTACGTCATACAACAATATAAAGAGGTTATCGGAAGATGAACTCATTTCGTTGTGGGGCGAATATTTTAAAGATAAAACTCAAAAGCAGATTAGAGATGCTCTGATTGTTCAATATATTTATTTAATTCGATATGTTGTTGGTCGCGTCAAAGTTTCTTTACCTGCATCTATTTCTATTGAGGATATTGCAGGTTACGGTGTCGAGGGGCTTATTAACGCAATTGAAAGATATTCCCCTCAAAAAAATACCAGATTTGAAACTTATGCACTTATAAGAATTCGTGGTGCAATCCTTGATAGAATTAGAGCGGAAGACTTTTTGCCGCGTAGCGTGAGGAAAAAAATTAAAGATATTAAGGCTGCACAAGAAGAATTGAAACAACGTTTGGGTAGAGTGCCTACAACTTCTGAAGTCGCAGAGTTTTTAGCGATGGAGCCTGATAAAGTTAATCAAGTTTTAGCTGAAGATACTACAATTACTTCCATTTACGATAAGCGCGGAAATTCAGATGATAGCGTGGAGATAATTGATACTATTCAAGATCAAACATTGACCCCACATGAAAAAATGGAAGAAAAGAATGTTAAGCAAGAACTGGAAAGAGCTCTTCAAAGGCTTCCTGAACGTGAAAGAATTATCATGGTACTTTATTATCAAGAAAATATGACGTTAAAAGAGATTGGAGCTACAATTAATATGTCGGAATCCAGAGTCTGTCAGCTTCATGCTCAATCAATCATGAAATTGAAGAACATTCTTTCCGAAAATAGAACATCCCGCCTTAATAAAAGTATTGTAGCTTGATTTATACGTTAGGTAGGTCGCCTTTTACGTCTGCAACAATATTGCTATCAAGTTCAAATTCGGTATGAAGTGCTTGAACAGCTTTGTTTGCATCAGCTTTATCTACAAGACAGCTGATTTTTATTTCACTTGTAGAAATCATTTTAATGTTAATGCCAAGTTTTGCTAAGGTTTCAAACATCGAAGAAGCAATACCCGGTCTGTCTATCATTCCTGCACCGACAATGGAAACTTTTGCAATATCAGAATTGATTTGTATTTCTCCGCAATGGATATGTTCTTTTAATTTATTCAAAGTTTCTTTTGTTTTTTCTAAGTCTGCGCTATCAATAGTAAAAGCAATATCATTGGTATTTGAAATTTTTCTGGCGTATGATTGAATAATCATATCGACAGAAATATGTTCCTGTGCCAGTTTCGTAAATATTTTTGCGGCTTGACCCGGTACATCAGGCACATCACAAACTACAATTCTTGCTTGCGACAAGTCTGCCGCAACTCCTGTAACAGGTTTATCAATTTCCATTTTATCAACTCCTAAAATTAAGGTACCCATATCATCTGTCTTGAAACTGCTTCTTACTCGAAGAGGAACGTTGTTCAACTTTGCTGTTTCAACGCTTCTCGGATGAAGAACTCCTGCTCCGGCATGAGCAAGTTCAAGCATTTCTTCGTAAGAAATTTCTTTTAATTTTGATGCATTTGGAACTACTCTCGGATCAGTTGTATACACCCCTTCCACGTCCGTGTAAATATCGCATCTTTCTGCGTTTAAGGCTGCCGCGAGTGCAACGGCTGAAGTATCAGAGCCACCTCTACCAAGTGTAGTGATTTCACCGTCTTCTGTTACTCCTTGAAATCCCGCGACAACAATTATTTTACCCTCATCGAGTTTTTTTCTGAGTTTATCTGTTGTTATTTTTAGAATTCTTGCTTTTGAATGAACATTTTCTGTATAAATTCCGGCTTGCATCGCGTTATAGCTTATTGCATCATATCCTTCAGCCTGAATTGCCATCGCAAGTAGTGCTATGGAAACACCTTCTCCTGTTGAAAGCAGCATGTCCATTTCTCTTCCCGAAGGGGTATTTGAGAGGTCAGATGCCATTTTTACAAGATAATCCGTAGTGTGTCCCATTGCTGAAACTACAACAACAACATTATTTCCGTTGTTTTTTTCCTTAATTACGGTTTTTGCAACATTTTTTATCTTTTCTGTGTCGGCAACTGAAGTTCCGCCAAATTTTTGAACAACTATTCTTCTCAATTTTTTTACCTACTTACACATATCTTTTAATTCTTGGTATTCTTCAGGGTATTTTAGGGCTTCTTCACTTATTGTTTTTATTTTTTCCGCAATAGATGAAGCCTCTCTCACATTATATTCAGAATAATTTTCTTTTACAAGTTTGTAACCAACATGAAACAAAAGATTTAATATTTCTAAATCATTTTCTTTTAATTTTATTCCGCGTTGTAATTTTCGTTTAGCGCTTTCATATTCTTCATTTTGGATAAGAAATCTTGCATAATTGGTGTAGATTTTTATATCCTGAGCATTTTCAATCAATGCTTTTTCATAGTATTCCTTAGTATTATTTTTGTCACCTAAGTTTTCATAAGACTTGGCTATGTAATAATAAAGAGATTTGTCAAAAAATATCTGATTTTGTATAGCTTTGAATCTTCTCACTGCGTCTTCAAAATTGTTGGTATTAAAGCTTATAAGTGCTTTAGCCTTTGAAAGCATATAATTGTCTTCATTTAGGTCTGAGATTTCTTTAATAAGGTTATTAGCTTCTTCGGTTTGGTTTAAACCGGCTAGGGTCAGAGCTAATCCTGCTTTTGTTTCAGAATCTCCGTCAGACAGCTCAAGCGCTTTTGTAAATTTTTCTTTTGCCTCTTCAAATTCTTCATAAATCTGGAGCGTAACACCCCAGTCAAAAAACAGATGTTGTGTGTGAAGTTCTTTGTCGTCTGCGTCGTTATACATTTTTAAACTCTGTTTTTTGTTACCTTTTATAACATAAAGTTTTCCTAGCAATAGGTATGCCGGAAGCATGTTAGAGTTAAATTCCAGTGCTTTTTGAGCATAGTGAATTGCGTTATCGTAGTCTTCTTTCAGGTATTTAAGATTTGCGTATTCATAGTTGTTTGTTTCATTAGGGTTAACATTAGCTAAGAAGCTTAATTTAGTTTCTGCTTCGTTATATTTTCCTGTTCTAACCTCCATAATTGCAGCTAATAACAGTGCCATAAAATTGTATCTGTTAATTTTTACAGCTTCAATAAATTTTTCGTGAGCTTCCTCATAACGCTTTTGTTTCATTAAAGCCATGCCCCAACCGGCAAATACATCAGTATTCATTGGAGAAATCTTATTTGCATTTTCAAAAATTTCTTCTGCTTCGTCGTTTTTTCCTGAATTTACAAGTACAAATCCCAGTAGTCTCCAGATTTCTTTATCGTTTTTATTTATATTTGCAGATTTTTTGTATGCTTCTATTGCTTCTTTGATTTTACCTGTTCGTTCATAAATTGTACCAAGATATTTATAAACTAATGCATCTTCTTGTGGCAAGGTTGTCGCTTCAAGAAGAATTTTTTCCGCATCTTCCAATTCATTTTTTTCAAGATGTTTTTTTGCTCTGTTCACGTATGCAAGTGATGGCATAGCTTGTACTACAGAATCTTTTTCGTATTTATTTAATGAGTCGTTCAGTTGTATTATTTTATTAAAGGCCTGTTTTATTCGGTTAAACAATCCGCTACCTCCCTAAATGCTCCCCAGCCGCTTTCTTTCTCGGTTATTTGTATTCCGGCAACATTTTTTACTTTCTTTACCGCATGCGGAACTGTTATCTTGTATTTTGCGTAATTCAAGCATTCCAAGTCATTTATGTCGTCACCGAGATAAACATATTCTTCTTGAGACAGGTTATATTTTTCTACAATATTTTTTAGTACGTCGATTTTTGTGTGAATTTTTTGATGAACTTCTTCTAACTTAAATTTTTTTGTTAAAATTTCGATTGCAGGGTTTTTCTCCCCTGATATTATTGCTATTTTAAGGTTGTTTTTTGTCAGGTTATTGAACCCTATAACGTCTTGAAAATTTAGTCTTCTTGTCATTGAGAAATCGTCATTGATATATACGCAATTATCGGTTACAATTCCATCGAAGTCGGTTATTATCCATTTTATTGTTTTCGGTAACTTTAACATTTATTTAGCAAAATCCTTTAAGGTATTAACAACCCATTCCCTATCTGCTATAATTATATCATAAATGGTGAAATAAATATTTAAGGTTAAAAAACGTAAAGATGCTTTGGTACTTAATTAATTTTGGAATAATTATTGTTTTCGTAATGCTTTTTCTCATTACTAGGCGTATGAATAAACGCTGGTCAAAAATTAATGATTATCTTGGTACTGTCACTAATACCGTTAATTCTATCCGATACGGTGATTTGTCAACAAAGATAGAGAAGCTTGATCACCCGACCTATCAAAATGTTACGGATAGTATTAACAGAATGGTTGAAACGTTAAATGACAGAGAAAAAATGATAATTGAGTATCAGGGTGAGTTGATGCGTCAGAACAAACTTCTTGAATCTGTTATTAACTCTTTATCAGATGGTATTTTAATAGTTAATGAACATCGGCATATTCTTAGAGCGACTCCGAAAATTACAAATTGGTTTGGGGTTAAGGGGGTAAATATTGTCGGGAAAAGCATGGATGAGTTCATGCAGTTTAACGGAGATATTAACCTTGATAAGATGAATGCAAAAGAAGTTTTTATTCCGCATTCATCGACTAATAATTTCATTGTAAGTGCAATAAAATTATCTATAGAGGATAATAAAAAACGGTATGTTTTGATTGTTAAAGATGTTACGACGGAAAGTGAAATTGAAACTTTAAAAGAAGATTTTGTGGCAACTCTAACTCACGATTTGAAGGTTCCGATAGTTGCCGAGGCTAATATTTTGGATTTTTTGTTGAATGGTAAGTTTGGTGAAATTAATGACAAGCAAAAATTTGCTTTAACCAGTATGAAAGCTTCAAATAAAGAACTTTTAAATCTTGTTCAGATTGTTTTGGAAACTTATAAAATTAAAGACGGTAGAATTAAGCTTGTAAAGGAAAATATCAAGTTAAATGAATTTTTGACACAAATAATTGAAGAAATGGAACCTATAGCTTCCGATGCCGGACTAAAAATTAATTTCAAGATAGGACGTAATATCAAAGTTACGGCTGACTCCATGCAGCTTGCCAGAGTCGTCAAAAATCTCATAAATAATGCGATTTATCATAGCAATACTAAAAAAGGTATTGATATAAAAATTGGAGAAATTCCTAATTTTATAACTATATCCGTAATTGATTACGGGCAAGGTATTAAGGAAAATGAAATTAAATTGATTTTTAATAAATATTATTCTGCCTCTAAAAAGTTCCGAAAAATTGGTACCGGACTTGGTTTGTATTTGTCCCAGCAAATTATCACTTCTCATGGCGGAGAAATCCTTGTATCCAGTGAAGAAAACGTCAGGACAGAATTCTGTATAAAATTGCCATTGTAGATTTGTTGACTTTATAATTGATAAGATGTTTTTATTGTGCTACAATCTTTGCAGGGATATTGGACCATGGTAGTTAAGGAATGGATTTATAGTAAAGTTGAGGATGGAGAGAAGTCGTTAATTAATCGGCTGTTATCTTCTCGTGGAATCAAAAATGATAAGGATATATATGAATTTACTCATCCGCTAGAGATGAAGTTAACTCATCCTAAGGTTTTCCTTGATATGGAAAAGAGTGTCAAGCGTATTGTTGAGGCTATTAATAATCAGGAAAAAATAGTAATATATGGTGATTTTGATGCAGACGGAGTTACATCTACTTCTCTTCTCTATAAGACACTGACTCATCTTGATGCAAATGTCAGTTATTTCATCCCTGATAGGGAAAAGGAAGGGCATGGGCTTGATACAAAGGCTCTTGTTAAGCTTATGACAGCATTAAAGCCTAAATTGCTTATTTCTGTTGATTGCGGAATTAGTGATATGGAACCGGTGGCTTTTATTAACAGTTTTAAGATTGATGTTATTATAACGGATCACCATGAAGCTCCGAGTGAGTTACCTCCTGCTTATGCGATAATTAACCCAAAAGCACCGAATGCTCTTGATGAATATCTTTCTGCAAAGGAAATTAATTTTTTAACCTCTCTTGCGGGTGTCGGAGTTGCGTTTAAATTAGCACAGGCACTGTTGGAATACTATGGAAAACCGGATTTTATCTCTTCAATTTTGCCATTTGTTGCAGTTGGTACTGTTGCTGATGTTGTTCCGTTAATAGGTGAAAACCGATATTTTGTTACAAAAGGGTTGGAGTTAATTTCTCAGGGAAAGCATTATGGGCTTAAACGCCTTCTTGAGCAGGCCGGTTATAGTATAGAAAAAGGTATTACTGCTGAAACTATAGCGTTTGGTGTCGCTCCAAGGATTAATGCTTCCGGCAGATTGGACACTGTTGAGGAAGCGTTGAAAGTATTGATTTCAGACAATCCTCAGGAAATTGAAATGGCAATAATGAATCTTAATGAATTTAATAAGATTCGCCAAAATCTTTGTCAGGAGGTCTTTGCGCAAGCCGATGAAATGGTTAAAAGAGAAGGAAATAGGAATCCTGCTATTATCCTTTTTAATTCCGGCTGGCATGTTGGAATTATCGGTATTGTTGCATCAAAGCTTGTCGAAAAGTATTACAAGCCTACATTCCTGATGACATATTCCGAGGAAACAAAACAGATAAAATGTTCCGCAAGAAGTATAGAAGGTGTTCATCTTTATGAAGTGATAAACTCCATTTCCGATTTGCTGGATGGGTTTGGCGGGCATGCGCTTGCTGCCGGATTGGCATTTACACCTGAAAAAACGCCTTTTAAAAGTGTAAAAGAGCAGCTTTATAGAACTATTAAAGAAGTTACTAACGGGAAGGTTTTAAAGCCGTTTTTAAATGTTGATTTGGAGTTGTCTCCTGAAGATGTAGATGTGACTTTGGTTGAAAGTTTGGCACAATTAGAGCCTTATGGTGCCTCCAATCCTAGACCTATATTTGCTTTAAAAAATTGTACTCTTAAACAAAAGCGTTTAATGGGAGAAAATAAAAATCATTTAAGACTAACTGTCGGGTCAGGAAATTCTGAGTTTACATGTATTCGCTGGCAAGAGGGTGATATATCTTTAAATTGTGGTGATACGTTAGATGTTGCATTCAATCCGCAAATTAATGAATTTCAGGGAAATATAAGTGTGCAGTTGATTGTTGATGATATTCATTCCCCGAATTTAAAGGAAGAAGCTGCGGAAGCGTCATCTGCAATAAAGATTTATGACCATAGAAAAAAAACGGATATCTTGTTACAGGTAGAAGATTATGTTAAAAATTCCAAGCAAAATATTAGGATTTTTGCCGAAAATAAACAGATTTGCGATACTATTAAACCTTATGCGGTATTAAGTTCAAAAGTTTTTACAAGAGAAAATGTAGAAGCTTGCGATTCTTTGATGTTTTTTGACTATCCTGCAGATAGAGAAACTTTTGAAGAAATTATCAGGATGGCAGCTCCTCAAAGTATTCATCTTATGAATTATGATATAAAATATTTTGATGATATTGAGTTTTTAAAAACGATTAGCGGAATGCTTCGCTTTGCTTGTAATAATAACGGAGGAAAAGTTGAGCTTCGCCGTTGCGCGAGCTTCCTTGGTAAATCTATAAATTTAATCAGATATTTTCTGGATTTGTTGGAGGAGTGCGAAGTTGTTAAGATTCTTGAACGGAACGAATATTATTATATTCTGAAGCTGGAATCCCAAAAAGATTTATCCATTGTTATTCATAATCCTAAGTATTCAGAGGTGCTTGATATGGCTGAGGAATGTGAATTGTTTCAGAAATTGCTTTTGGAAAATGATTTGGAAGATGTTGACAATTTGTTGAGCCTGATAATATAATTAAAAAAAATAGAGGAGGGACTATGCAAAAGAAAGGTAATATTAGACTTATTGTTCTGATTGTATTAACGATTTTGTCAGTGATTTTGTACATAGCTGTTTCAAATCCGCATTCACCTATTGCTAATAACTGCGAGGATGTGGAATATGCAAAAGAGCAATATGCAATTAAAGATATTAAAAAGAGAAACAAGTTTATAGTTGAAAGAAATGATCATTGTAAAGTTTTAGTGTCTGAGTATAAGAATGCAAAAAGTATATATGATAAAATTGCTGCTTGCACCATATTAGATAATGCAATGGAAGCTTCAGACAAGTTTATAGAAATTAAAAAATCCAGTAAACCTAAAGCTGTAAAAGAGAATATAGAATATTATAATAATATTTTGGATAGTTTTAACCATTGTCCGCAATATGGTGAAGTTGCCAACAAGTTGCATGGCTTGAAAGAACTTTATAAATAATTAAAAGCCGGTTTTAAATACCGGCTTTTTTTAATAGCTCTACAGTTTTGTGCAATCCGCTTGAGTGTGAGGATTTTGCAATTACATAATCATCGTGTTTTAAGATGTTAATTATATTTGAATTTAACTCTGTGATTGAAGCATAAATAATGCAGTCAAATTCTTCTTTTATTTCCTCATACAAGTATTTTACTTCATTGCCGCAGAGAATAACTTTTTGCGGCTTTACAGTTCTTACGGCATTGGCAATTTCTCTATGGTATTTTTCCGAGTTTTCCCCACATTCAGCCATATCCCCGATTATAACAGTTTTGTTTTTGTCGGGATAAAGATGAGCAAATCCTTCTAATGCAGATTTCATTGAAAGCGGGTTTGCGTTATATGATTCATCTATAAGGGTAATTTTTTTGTTTTCGGGTAATGTCAGTTCAATTTTGTTTCCCCTGCCATCAACTTGTGAAAAATTTCTCAAAACTTCAAAAACATCCCCGATAGGGAATTCTTCTTCTTTCGCCACAGCAATGGTTGCAGCCATATCAAACAGTATATGTTTTGCGACAGGTGTGTCTGAAAAATTGTATTCTTGCCCGTCAATAATAAATTTATTTTCTTCTGAAATTATTTTGATATTGCAGTCTTCACTTTCGCCGAATGTGATAATTTTTAAGTGTTTATATTCAGCGGCTTCTTTTAATATTTCAAAATGTTCAGCTTCTCTGAATATTATTGCGCAAGAACCTTCATTCATTGCATTAAATATTTGAGCTTTTGTTTCTGCAATGTCTTTTAGTGTCATTCCTCCGGTGACGTGGACCGGAGCTACATTAGTAATTATTGCGTAATCAGGTTTTGTAATTGCAGAGTTTCTGTTCATTCCTCCGCCCAAAGAAGTTTCAATAGCCCAATATTTTGCATCAGCGTTAAAACAAGTCATATTCCACGATAATCCCCAACTTGTGTTGTACCGGTTAAGATTTGCACTTGTTTTATATTTTGATGAAAGTACGTCATAAACCATCTTGGTCGTCGTACTTTTACCTGAGCTTCCTGTTATGGCAACAACCTTTCCAGAAAATTGTTTTCTAATATACCTTGCCAAATCTATAATAACATTGTCAGGTCTGCCTGTTATTTCAATAAGCGGCTTGTTATATTTGAAAAAAGCAGTGACATCAGAGCTTATTATGGCGGAAAGTTTGTCACTGATTCTGTCAATATTTTGCGGTAAGACTCCGCGACTTTCTTTTTGGCGTCTTATCAAAATTATTGCATCGTCTTTTACTTCATCATGCCATATATACAAACCGCTTCCACTCCAGTTCGGCGGAAAATTAAAAAACTGAGCATAAGGCAGTGCTTCTTTTAAATTATTTTCATTCCAGAAATTCATAAAAGTATTTTAGCATATTCTTTTGGCTCTTGCAATAACCGCTTTATACTAAATGTTAACCTTATTGCTTGAAAAATTTTTCAAGTCCGTCAGCAATTGCTTTTGCTGTTTTTTTTTGGAAGTCTTTGTTGATTAGGTTAACATTGTCTGATGGGTTTATGAGATATCCAACTTCAATTAATAAGCTGAGCGCGTTTGTGTTTCGAACAATAGCAAAACTTTGCTGGTATATTCCGTTATTTTTTACTCCGAGTTTTTTCGTCATTGATGTCATAATGTTGTCTGCTAATGGTTTTGCCTGATTGTAATAATAATAAATTTCAGTACCGCTGTATTTCATTGGGTCTTTGTTATCAGGTAGGGCGTTTCCGTGCAAACTTATGAGTACCATAGTATTTTCAGAATTAGCAAATTCAACTCTATCATTTATATCTACGTAGATATCTGAAAGCCTTGTTGCCGAAACTTGAGCTCCTCTCTCTTGTAGTTCTTGAATAAGTTCTTTAGCAAATTCAAGGTTAACATCTTTTTCTTTATCACCTAAACAGCCGGTTGTGCCGATTTCCTTTCCTCCGTGACCCGGATCTATCGTTACGCGAATGTTTTTTAATGGCTTTTTGCTGTCTGTAAGCACCGGTTTCCTGATTTTTACAATAAAATCTGTTCCGGAAAAATGAGCACTGTATCCCAGAAGTTTTTTGCCGTTTAGGGCTTCGTTTAATGGAAAATCCATAATATATGTATTATTTGGTTGGTTTTCAACATTGTATAATTTTATTAAAAATGGGTCATCTTCTACAATCTCCCACGGGGTTTGACGGTTAAGGTGGAATACGAATATAAAAAATTCCTTTGTATCAATGTAGTCGTAACCATCAACTTTCGCCAGTGATGAGCCTATATTTTCAATTTTTACGTTGTCTTTTGCAATCCAGCCTTCTTTATTAGCCCCTAAAATTACCCTGAAAAAGCCTTCTTGTTCTCCGTCAATGACTAGTGGTATCCCTTTTTGAAGATGTGCAATACGATTAATACCTTCATCTATTGGTGTTGAGCGTAATGGTGAGTTGTTTTTTGTTACGCTTGCATATTTCATTCCTTCAAACTCAATGAGTGTCGGAGATGTTACGGTCGTTGTCTTGGGTGTTCTTTTTATATTATAAATCAGGGTTTCGTCTCCGGATTGTAACGTAAACGTATTTGTTTCGGAACCAAGTTGAACTGTTTTGGCAAAACCGCCCGATGGATGTACCTCTACAAGGGCTCCATTAATGGTCAGTTGTTTCTTTGGGTCTGCAGAGCCCACAATAAAAGTCGAATTTGAATCAATAGATACCTCTTTTGAATTCGGGTATACAACATTTAATGCTTCGGTCTGGAGTCCAAATCCCAAGGTAATAACTGTTAATCCTGTGACAAATGATATTTTTTTCATTCTCAAATTATAGCAAATCAATATCATAAAAAAAAATCGTAAACATTCGTTAATATTTTGGGTTTTCGTTATATCCTTATGATAAAATTTTATTACATAGGGGAGAAGTTAAGGTGGCAGAAAGACGTAATGCAGCCTTGAGGGCAGAGAAAAAAAGTAAT